>CAIUAY010000080.1 GCA_903897335.1 uncultured Chromatium sp.
CGCATTGCTTGCATCGATAATTTTGCTTATTAAGCGCGTTAAAGCCGTTTTTAATTGTTCGATCGGAGTCGCAAGCTGGACAGCGCATGGGAAAAATCCGCTTAAAAAAGAAATCATATCGCATAATTCCTCCTTCATCCTACTGATGAGGGCACTACCGAAAATAAAATCACATTATAGCCGCGCTCCGGTTGAGCGTCTTGTCAGGCGAACTTCTCACCAACCGTAATGAGAATAGGAATCGAAAAATGAATTTCATTACCGCTCTGATGCACATTAATTCCCATTCGATCCAATTTGAGATCAGTTCTGAACATCTCTCGGATTTTGTCCGCATCGCCAGGATTTGGAAATGATGCGCTCAGTTGTTTTTCAAGCTCTCCGTCGACTTTATAGCGGGCAGTTTTCACATTTGAAAGACCAGATGCCAGAATCATAGCGGCCATCTCTGAAGATGTCAGCGCGTGAACATGGGATGGATCACGTAGTTTTTCCAACTGGTCGTAGGCATCTGCCTTTTCTGGCGGTTGTACAACATCAATGACCATGACTTTCCCTCCGGGTTTGCATACCCGGAGCATTTCAGCCAAGACAGCCGCTGGATTGAGAAAATGGTGAAAACTATAACGTGTCAAGACAACTGAGAAAGATGCATCAGGAAAGGGCAAGAGAAAGACATCCCCGA
The DNA here is from genome assembly GCA_903897335.1 of uncultured Chromatium sp. Lineage (GTDB taxonomy): Bacteria > Pseudomonadota > Gammaproteobacteria > Chromatiales > Chromatiaceae > Chromatium. The sequence goes on from CAIUAY010000080.1 coordinate 686, forward strand.
TCTGCCATGAGAGATTATGAAGTTGTTTGTTTATCTGCCGTTCCTTGGCCTGCTCAATCATTTGCGGTGTGATGTCGATGCCTGTGACATACCTGGCGTGTCGGGCAAACTCACAAGCGACAAGCCCAGGACCACAGGCGACATCAAGGACATCATCTGATGCCGACACTCCAGACAGGTCAATCAACATCTGCATTGCTTGCGAGTGTCCGGGCAATTCCGAGAACGGAATCGCTTGCTGGGAGAATTGTTCGACAATCCTCTGGTTATGTTTCGTGGTGTCCTGCATGTTTCGTCTAATGCCTAACGGATGATGGCCGGATAGATCGCGGCAGCCAGCGCAAAGAATTCGTGTGCTGCCTTGCCGCGTGAATCGAGTTCAAAGACGGCCAGACCTTCACTAAATGAGCGACGAAAGACGGTTCGTTGAGACAGTCGCGGTTTGATGAAACGGATTCCCGGCAGCGCCACCAGCGCCGAGGCGGTTTCATTGGTTTCCTGAACCGCATGATGGGTATCGCCGCGATTGATGAAACCCAGGATTTCAGGCGGTGTCTCGCGCTCGACTGATGCGATCAACTGCATATAACGCTGGGTTGACCAGATGTCCGCCTGCGAGGGCGGCACCGGCACCACCACCCGATCACATAATGACAGCGCCAGACGCATGCTTTCCATGTCCGATGCGCCAACATCGATCAGGGTTTCATCGGCGTCCCGGAGATCCTCTGAGCGCAGGATGCGCTGGTCATGAACCTGTAGCGACGGCTGAAAACCTTCCTCCCGGCGCACGGCGATGACATCGGTGAGGGTTGCCTGGGGATCGGCATCCACCAGCATGACCCGTGTCTCGGCCAGCGCCAGCCAGACCGCAAGATTGAAGGTCAGGGTACTTTTGCCCGAACCACCTTTCAGACTGCCGATGATCGTGATCATGATGCCTTCATTCCAGCCAACCTCAACGCAGATCTGCATCTGCCACCAAGTTACTGTTGCGATTCCTGCGGCGGCATGTCCATCCGCTCATAGCCTGCCGGAACGCGAAACAGCTCGTCAGGCTGCGAACCGATCTGAATCTTGTCGAGCTCGCGCACATTTCCGCCGGGGAATTCCTCACGCACCGGGAGCTTGAGTTCCGGGTCAAACCACTGAAAAATCTGGAGCGGCGGCTGGTCAGGGATGACCGTCGTCATTTCCCATTTCTCGACCGGGCGTCCGGCGAGCGTCTCGGTGCCGAGCAGTTTCAGTTCCATGGTCTGCCCGTTAGGCATCTGATATTTCAGCGGCACGCCACGCTGCACATCGAGCCACTGTGCGCCAGTGAGGGTTTTGCCGTCCTGGGTCACGGTCATTTCCCATTTGATGGCAGGGCGACCGGCCACGGCCTCTTCTCCGATACGACGACAGTCTACTCCCGGCAAACCAGCACATGGATTGTTTTCAGCTGATGGCGTAGTCACTGCTGGCGTGGAGGCGTCAGGCGCTGGGTCAGTACGCTCCAGATAACGCTGCTTGTCAGGGAAAAGGAGCCATTCGGCACGTTTCCGCTGATCACTGATGCGCACCATTGTCTGTCCTTCCTGCGTCATCTCGATGCGCACCTTGCCATCGCCCACAAACATTTTGCTGGTCATGGGAGGAGCGTCCGTTCCGTGGGTGACGATCTCTGCCGAAAACTGGACGCCAGTGGTTTCAGCCGCTGCCGTCAGCGTCAGGGCTGCCCCAAAAAGCGTAGCGACAAGCTGCATGTTGTTTCGGATGCTCATGGATGCCTCTTGATACAGTGTGCTGTGAGTAGTTGTGGATACTAAATCCCTTGGGTTAATTCAAAGGCCGCCAGGATGGCGCCTGACTGTCATTGGAACGCTCACCTTCAGAGAGCGGTCTGAAGCGATAGCGACCTGCATCAGGCGATGACTGCCAGTTGCCCTGTCCGTCTGTCGGCTGATCGCGGAACCGATAGCCTGAATAGGCTGGATCAGTCTGAGTGCTGGCACTGTCATTCACCCCATAACGCCATGACCGGGATTCTGGTGACGTGCCATTCCAGACATGACGCTCCGCGTCTGTCGGCTGAGTCCAGCGATGGTCAGGATCGGCCTGGGCAAAGACGGCGAAAACGACCAGCGCCGCAACAGCGAACTTTCCAGCCGTCCTTAATCGTCGCGCCGTCAACATGACATCCTCATCGACGGTTCCTGCACTGGTGATAATCGCACACGCATTCCGAGGCGCTAATCGCTGCCCTTGTCTTGATCCATCTCATCATCGACCTTCAAACGGATACCCCGTCGTAAAGTGCGTTTCTGAGCTGTCGGTGTTTGTTTAGCCTCTGCGGGCGCTGTTTTTGAGACCGCCTTTTTGGTGACAGGTGCCTTTTTACGCACGGGTGGAGCAGTTGGCGTCGTGGTATCCGCAACAGGCGGTGGCGTTGTAGCGGCTGAACTATCCTGAGCGCGGGCGGCTGAACGCGATGGCGTTTCCTTGGGTGCGCGCAACCCTTTCAGCGCCTCGCCCAAGAGCAGAAAAATCCCACGGACAGCGTAAAAGATCAGGACGAACACATTGCCAGTCTGGGCAAGTAGACGCCCAATTTTACTGGATTTGTGCGGCAGTTCTGGTGTCGTGAGTAGCGCGGCATGGCAGGGTAGCTCGGTGCCGGGCGGCAAACTGGCGAGCGCCACCTCACACATATCCTTGCCTGCCGCGACACAGCCAAGCGGAATCACGATCAGGGTCAGGACGGTCGAAACCAGCACGCCGGAAAGGAGCGAAATCGCCATGCCCTGAAAGATCGGATCGGTAATGATGACGCTGGAACCAGCGACCAGCGCGAGGGCGGTGATCAGGATTGGGCGGGTGCGGATCTTGCATGCACGAATCATGGCTTCATCCACTGGCACACCCTTCTGGATCTCGTGGATCGCAAAATCAACCAGCAGGATCGAGTTGCGCACGATGATCCCAGCCAGCGCGATCCAGCCGATCATGGATGTCGCCGTGAACTCGCCGCCCATGCCAAGCGCGAACATCACTGAATGCGCAGGAATAATTCCAAGCAAGGTCAGCGGAATCGGCGCCATGATAACCAGCGGGATGCGGAAATTCCCGAACTCCCAGACCACCAGGATATAAATCAGCACCAGCGCCACCGCGAACGCCGCACCCATGTCGCGGAAGGTTTCGTAGGTGACAGTCCATTCGCCTGCCCATTCCCAGGACAGACGCTTGTTATCAGGGGGTGGCCCCAGCCAGTAGAAGGCATCATCAAAACCACCGCCCTCGGCTGGTCTAGTGCCATCCGGCGCAGTGTAGTTCTGTTTGGCCATCAGATCCTGGATCTGGAACATGGCGTAGACAGGAGCGGCCAGATGTCCCCCGACATCTGCCACGACATACTCAACGCCCTGTAGATCCTTGTGATAGATCAGATCTTCTTCTGGTGTTCGCAGGAACTGTCCGAGTTCACTGAGCGGAACGCTCTGTCCCTGGCTCGACTTAATCGGCAGATCGCCAAGACGCTGGATTTGAGAACGTTCAGCGAGCGGCACCTGGAGAACGATCTGAATCGGCTCATGACCGCTCTGGCGTCCAGACTGCTGCTTGATGTCGCCCATCGGCGCGCCACCGAGCGCCATCGCCAGATTGCGGTTGATCGTATCGACTGAGATCCCGCGCCGCACCGCTTTCTCGGTATCGACATCAAAACGCCAGTAGTCGTAGGAGTCGCGCAGATAATTATCAACATCCCGCGTACTTTCAGCCTGTTCAAAGAACGCGGTGACATCCCGCGCAAACTGTCGGCGCATCTCTGGCGACGTCCCATGAATCTCCGCGACCACGGATTGCAACACCGGCGGCCCCGGCGGCATCTCCACCACGGCGATCCTGGCTCCGGCATCATGCGCCATCCGCGTCAGGAGTTCACGGGCATTGGTAGCGATCTCATGGCTGGTGCGGTGACGATCATGCTTGTCAGTGAGCTGCAACTGCAATTCTCCGTTCCAGGGGGCTGAACGCAGATAGTAATGACGCACCATGCCATTGAAATCAAAGGGTCGCGCCGTGCCAGCATAGAGCTGGATCGCGACCACTTCTGGCAGTGATCGCAGTGTTTCGGCCATGCGCTGAGCCAGATTGGCAGTGACTGGCAAGGCCGTGCCTTCGGGCAGGTCAATCACGACCGAAAATTCCGGCTTGTTGTCGAGCGGCATCATCTTGACCGCGACCCAATGGAAATAGAAAAAAGAGCACGCAAACAGGAAGGAACCCCAGAGCGCCAGACGAAACAGCCGACGCTTGCGCCGATCCTCGATCAGCGGCGTCAGCACCCGGCGAAAAAACCCTTCCATGCGTTCCGCACCCTGATGCTCGCGTTTCTCGGCAGATTTCAGATAGCGCATCGAGGGACGCAGCCAGTTGGAGATCGCCAGATAGGGCGTGAACACGAACGCGGCAAATAGCGAGATGAACATGGCGACCGATCCGAGTACCGGGATCGGTGCCATGTAGGGACCCATCATGCCGCTGACGAAGCCCATCGGCAGCAGCGCCGCGATGACAGTGAAGGTTGCCAGAATCGTTGGATTGCCGACTTCGCGCACGGCATCGATTGCGGTGTTCTCGTCGGTATGACCCTCTTCCAGCCAGCGCCGGTAAATATTCTCGATGACCACGATGGCATCGTCGACCAGAATGCCGATGGAGAAGATGAGCGCGAATAGACTCACGCGGTCGATGGTGAAGTGACCCACCCAGGCCACGAACACGGTCATGAAAAGCACGACCGGAATCACCAGCATGACAACGATAGCCGGACGCAGTGCACGGAAGGCCAGCAGCACCAGGATAACGACGAAGGATGTCGCCTTGATCAGCTTAAGGATCAGTTCCGAGACTTTTTGATCAGCGGACTGGCCATAGTTGCGGGTGACGCTGACCTCAACATTATCTGGAATCCGTGACCCTTTCAGTTCCTCTACCTGATCCAGAATCGCCTGAGCCACGGTGACGCCGTTGGTCAGTTCTTTTTTCGCAATGGCGATCGTGACCGCAGGCCGACCATCAGCACGGGTTTCAGCGTCAGCCGCAGGGCCGGTGTAATACGAGACGAGCTGGGAGGCGTCTTCCGAGCCGAGCGTGACATCTGCCACGTCACGTAGATAAACGGGCATTTCATTGAACGTACCGACCACCAGACGCTTGATGTCCTCCGCGCCAGTCAGGAATGCGCCGGTGGTGACGGTGAAATGTGCGCCGCTGGACTCGACGCCGCCGGCAGTCGCCTCGGCGTTGGCGCTTTTCAGCGTTTGCGCGACCTGATCGAGACTGATCTGATAACCCGACAACTTTTCAGGCGAGACATTGATCGTGAGCTGCTCACGGCGTCCACCGACGATGAAGGCATTGCCGGTATTCTTGACCTGCTTGATCGCCTGGAGCATGTCCTGTGCCAGCAGACGCAACTGACCATCATCGACATCTGGCACGCCATCTTTATCCAGATCTTTCGACCAGAGCGTCAGGTTGATAATCGGGACATCATCAATCCCCTTGCTCTTGACCAGCGGTGGCGACACTCCGGGCGGGATCTTGTCCATGTTCGAGGCCAGCTTGTCGTTCACTTTGACCAGTGACGCACCCATCTTCTGGCCGACATCGAACTCGATGGTGACGATGCCCTGTCCACGCTGTGACACCGAATAGACATGCTTGACGCCGGGGATCTCGCTCATGATGCGCTCCAGCGGCTGAACCGCCAGATTGGCGACCTGCTGTGCGGCAGCTCCCGGATAGTCGACCATGATGTCGATCATGGGTACCGAGATCTGCGGGTCTTCCTGACGCGGAGTCATCAGCAGCCCCAGAATCCCCATCATCAGCATGGCGACATAAAAGAGCGGCGACAGCGGCGAGCGAATGAAAAACCGGGCAGCTCGCCCGGCAATGCCGAGATAGTCATCATCATCTATCCGCAGCGTCGTCGCGCTGGATGGCGAGGAATCATCGTGTGGCGTGTGCGGTGCGGTCGAGTGAGTCATGTGTGATCCAGATGCGTTGCTGCAAGAACAGGTCGGTGTCTGTGCCGACGCCTAGCGCCCCTCGCCCTTTGCCCAGTCTGCCGTGACCTGAGGGCCAGGATTGGCCAGGATCCGCTCGCCTGGCTTCAGGCCACTCAGCACCGTGATCAATCCGTCGCCAAGTTCCTCGCCAACCCGGATCAGACGCAATCTTGGCTCGCCGCGCTCAGTCAGAACATAGACCCCCGGCAAACTGCCGTTGTAGCGCACGGCCGTTTCGGGAATCACTGGATTCGTCCGTGCCGGTGCATTGAGGTCTGGGATTAGAACCTTGGCATACATCCCCGGTTCTGACACACCCTGTGGGAGATCGAATTTGACCTTGACGGTATGCCGCAATGGATCGGCCATCGGGAAAATCTGCGCGACCCGTACCGGCACGCGCTGATTGGCGGGGTCAATTTCGGCCTGCACCATCTGGCCTTCATGCAGACCGGCGCGCAGTCTAGCCGGAAGATCAACCTCAACCTGAAGATACTCGACATCGGCAAACGTCATCAGCGGCTGACCAGGCTGGACAGTATCGCCAACTTCGACGAATTTTTTGATGATCACGCCCTTGAACGGCGCGATCCCACGCGCATCCCGGATCTTGGAATCCAATGCCTGCAATTCGGCCTGTAGCCGCAGCATGGCATTTTGAGCTTCCTGGATCTGGGTTTGTGATGCAAAGAGATCAGCGGATCGCTCAGTTTTGCGATCACGATCACCCATGAAACTCTCGACCGGGCGCGTGAACATCTGGTCGAACAGGTTGGGCATTCCCATTCCACCCGGCGCATTGTGTGACTGGGGCGAGTTGATCTCGCGGCTGTATTGCACCCCGGCATTACGCAGTTGCGCATCCGCACTCGCCATCTGAGCCAGCAACGCCCGCCGGTTGGCAAGCAGCTCCTCGTCGCCGATTGACACCAGCAGCTTGCTTTCATCGAAGGCATCGCCTTCACGGCCAGCAATGAACGTGACGCGCCCTGGCAATTGCGCCGCCAGTGTCACGTCTTTGTAGGCGACGACCGTGCCGCCGAGCGAGAGCGTGGGCGCACCCTCCGCCTGCTGGACGACAAACGACTCATCGGCCATCCCCTGAGCTGGGTAACGCTCGGCCAGTGTGGGGGCAGGCATCAGCGCCCAGGCAAGCAGACACGCGGCGAAAGCGCTCTTGATCTGTATTCCCATCGGATTGCACACCAAACATTGTATGAAAAGTCAACTGCCCGACGGGCAGAACCGTCAGTCGAACCGGAAAACAAGCGACACCGAAAGAAAATAGAGTTGTCATTGATTTATTTCGACGGTCAGTATGCCTTTAGCACCATTCGACATTCAAGCTACGCTCATGCCGATACTCGCCAGATATGCCTCTAGCATCGATGGTCTGGCACCCCGATTGGCGCTTGTGCCGAAGTTCGGTGTACCATCGTACGCGCCATCTGAAGCCTTATCCCTGCACCTGTAACCCATTCATGCTCAAGAACCGTCGGCGCTGATCCGGCGGATCGACCTGTGAAAGATTGAGGAATCAAGCAATGACGTCATCGTCCGAGGCTGTCCAGCAGCGACTGCAAGAACTGGAGTCGCATTTGGAACAGGAAAATCCAGTCCTGCTCAATGCTGTCCAGAGCTTCCGCGCACTCGACCGCATCGCCTACCGCATGGGTCTTCTGGAAACTAACCAGTCATTCGCAACGCAGATTCCCTGGTGGCCGCTGATCTCGATCCTCGGCACCTTTTCAGCGGGTAAATCGACATTCATTAACTACTATCTTGGGCAGAAACTGCAACGTACCGGTAATCAGGCGGTCGATGATCGTTTTACCGTCGTGGTCTACAGTCCCGAACCCGTCAGCCATTCGCTGCCTGGCGTGTCGCTCGACTCCGATCCGCGTTTCCCATTCTATCGGATGTCCGAGGACATCGAAGCGGTGGCGCAGGGTGAAGGCGACCGCATCGACGCCTATCTCCAGCTCAAGACCTGTCACAGCGAACGTCTGCGCGGCAAGATTCTCATCGATTCACCCGGATTCGATGCAGACGCGCAGCGCACGGCAGTCCTGCGCATCAGCAAACACATGATTGATCTGTCCGATTTGGTACTGGTGCTGTTCGATGCCCGCCATCCTGAACCCGGCGCGATGCGCGACACACTAAAACATATGGTAAGCGACACCATCACCCGTGCAGATTCGGGAAAATTTCTCTATATCCTCAACCAGCTCGATTCGGCGGCTGGCGAGGATAATCCCGAAGACGTGGTCGCCGCCTGGCTGCGGGCGATGGGCGAGGCCGGACTGACAGCGGGGCGCTTCTACACCATCTACAACCCGGATGCCGCCACGCCGATTTCAGATCAACACCGGCGTGAACGGTTTGAGAAAAAACGCGACGAGGATCTCGGCGAAATCTATCAACGTATGGAGCGAGTCGAGATCGAACGCGCCTACCGCATCGTTGCCGCGCTGCGCAAGAGTGCCATCGATCTCACGAATGGCGCGGTTCCAATCCTGAAAACCGCCATGCGACGTTGGCGTAGCCGTACGCTGCTCGCTGATGCCGTCCTGCTGGTGACGCTGGTGATCTTCTTCATGAGCTGGAGTCTGGACGCACATCAGTGGCATGGCCTGTCCTATGACGCACCCTGGCTCGACCTGCTCAAGTCCATCGAATGGGGACTGGAAGGATTTGATGCCGTGGTCGTCATCCTGCTGTTCCTGACGCATCTGGGCATCCGCCGACTAGCCGCCATGAGCGTCATGCCCTGGCTGCGCCAGCAGGTCGCCACCCAGAAGCCACCGGGGAATGTCATCGCCACCTTCGAGCGCAATACCCGTTTCTGGCGCACCGTGCTGCTGGGACGCCCAGTCGGCTGGAATGCTCAGGCGCGTACCGAGATTGATAAGGTCGTGCAGGGTTGCGAAAACTATATCCAGACTCTGAACGAACGCTTCACCAATCCACGGGGCTTGCGTGAGCCGAACGTCAGTGATGTGATCAGATCCTAGCGCATCGACTCAATCCAGAACGAACACGACGCTTTAAGATTTGCCGCGCAGTGGGCGGGTTAGCGTAGCTAACCCGACATGCCTGCCTGGAATGAGTCTCATCCCGGAAACAGCAGTCATCCATCTGCGGATTTTGGATACGCATTCCACGTTGGGGGCTATCTCATGTCCAATCTATCGACCCCGATCTTGTCACCGCGAACAGTTGAGGTTCCGCCGCACCCGCAATGGCCGATCCTGAACACCGAAGAAACAGCCCGCATGAAAGCGCGCATCAGGGCACTGCTGGATGCGCAAAACGCCGTTCTGGTCGCGCACTACTATACCGATGAGGCGCTTCAGGCGCTCGCCGAAGAAAGCGGCGGCTGTGTCGCGGACTCGCTGGAAATGGCGCGTTTTGGCACGACGACCGCCGCCAGGACGCTGATAGTCTGCGGGGTGCGCTTCATGGGCGAGACTGCAAAAATTCTCAACCCTGAAAAGCGTGTGTTGATGCCCGATCTCAGGGCGACCTGCTCGCTCGACGAAAGCTGCCCGGTGGACGCCTTCAGCGCCTTCTGCGACGCCCACCCTGATCACGCCGTCGTGGTCTATGCCAACACCAGTGCCGCCGTCAAGGCACGGGCGGACTGGGTCGTCACCTCCAGTATTGCCCTGCCAATCATCAAACACTTGACGACACAGGGTCAGAAGATTCTCTGGGCTCCGGACAAACATCTAGGCCGCTATATCGAGCGCGTGACCGGTGCCGACATGCTGCTCTGGGATGGTGCCTGCATCGTCCACGAAGAATTCAAATCAGTCGCACTCGAACGAGTGCGCAGGCTGCATCCCGATGCAGCCGTACTCGTCCATCCCGAAGCGCCAGATGACATCGTCGATCAGGCGGATGTCGTGGGTTCCACCACCCAGCTCATCAGGGCGGTTGCGGAACTGCCAAACTCCGAGTTCATCGTCGCCACCGACGCCGGCATCTTTTGGAAGATGCGCCAGTTTGCACCACATAAAACCCTGATCCCTGCCCCTACTGCTGGCGAGGGTGCCACCTGCGAAAGCTGCGCCCACTGTCCCTGGATGGCGATGAACGCACTTCAAAATCTGGAGCAAGTTCTGCGGCATGGCGATCAGGAGATCCTGATTGATCCCGTGATCCGCAAACGCGCCGTGGTGCCGATTCAGCGGATGCTCAATTTTGCCCAGGCATCGATCGGACGCTAACCAGAACCATCCCCGCCATTGCGAAATTAGGAAGACGCAGGACAAACTGCTGGATGAATTCCATCCGTTGGATGGCCTTGTTTCCCGTAAGCTTATGATTAAGGTACTGTTCACAAATGGATAATTGTGATTACATTTTGTTTTTGGGTTGAAGAAAAGCTGCTGAGATTGTTGTTGCGTGACGACCAGTGGTTACGAATAGCACCGATGCGCCATGGCAAGGCTGGAGAGCGAGGCCGAACAGGAGTAGACAATCGTCTATTCGTTGAAGCGGTACTGTAGATGGCTAGAACGGGGTCACCCTGGCGCGATCGCCATCCTGGATTCGAGCCATGGAACACGGTGTTCAGGCGTTTTTCTCGACAGCACGCTTGTCCGGGCACACCAACACGCAGCCGGTGCGCCCAAAAAACGGGCAACAACGCCTTGGCCGTTCTCGTGGGGGCTTGAGCACCATAGCAAAAAACGGGCAACAACGCCTTGGCCGTTCTCGTGGGGGCTTGAGCACCATAGAATCATGCAGCCGTTGATGGCCTGGGCAATCTGGCTCGATGTCGTCTGAGCAGTGGCGAACGCCACGACATCACCGACGCCGCGAATCTCATTGAAGGCATGCAGAACATGGGTGTGGTCGTTGCCGACAAGGCCGTTGACGCCAACAGCCTTCTGGCGGTGATCGAGGCAATGACGGCCATGGCCGTGATTCCCCCCAAAGCCAATCGAATCGAACTCAGATGCGATGACAAAACGCATTGTTGTCGAGCAAAGTATTTCCGGATTAAAACGGTTTCGTATTCATGATATTGATTTATATTATGAAATTTTCATTTTTCTAACTAACTGTTTTAATCAATCTAACTGACAACGCTCAGGAACCAGAAGCGAAATCCTGCACGTAAAAATAGCGCCATGCGATTCCGCTTGCCGTGTGCAGCAGATCGAGCAGCGAGCCGGTTGGAACCGCCTCTCCGGGAAACACGTTTTCGACCACGATTAGCTGCCGTCCAAATCCGCCTTGCTGTTTCCAATCCCAATGCCAGGGCGGACGGGTCGCGCCACAACCTGGACAGATGACATCCTGAACTGGAAAAGTTGACCAGGATGTCAGGTGTTCACGCCAGTTTTCCAGGCGCCGACGCACTGCCATTAAGTTAACCGTATGCAACTCAATAGCAATGCTTTTTCTGCCGCTGATGAAAATCCAGCAAGGTGCGGGACGAGGATGTCTGACGCGGGGGATTCCGTTGGGGACGATCCAGGGTCGGATTGGTGAGGAACAAGGTGGTCAGCTGCTGGCACAGCGTCGCGGGATCCATGTCGCTGAACAACAGATCCAG
>CAIUAY010000081.1 GCA_903897335.1 uncultured Chromatium sp.
CGCCAGCACGGATGGCTGGATCTTCGGCCTGCGGGCGGTGGCGGGATTTTGACGCCCAGTGACCTGCGCCGCGGCCGTCCAGCAGGTTGCCGCGACCACCCAATAACCCGTTTCGCGATGAGGAGCACCCAACAATTGCACATTCCCGATGGCTACCTGAGCCCCTTGACCTGTACCGCCGCCTACGCGGTGGCCGCACCGTTCTGGTTCGTCGCGTTGCGCAAGGTCAAGGGCCAGATGCAGACGCGCCTCGTGCCTACGGTGGCGGTGGTGTCGGCGTTCTCATTTGTGATCATGATGTTCAATCTGCCGTTGCCCGGCGGCACGACGGGCCACGCGGTCGGACTCGCCGTCGCGCCGATCCTGCTGGGTCCCTGGGCTGCGATGCTTGCCATCTCGATGGCCTTGTTCATCCAGGCGCTCTTCTTTGGCGATGGGGGGATCACCACTTTCGGGGCGAACTGTGTCAACATGGCGATCGTCGGCCCCTGGGTCGCCTACTGGCTTTACCGCTTGATTTCCGGTGAGACACCACTGATCTCACCGCGGCGGGTGTTTGCGGCGGCAATGGCCGGCTACGTTGCGATCAACGTGGCTGCGCTGCTGGCCGCGGTGCAGTTCGGTATTCAACCGCTATTTTTTCACGACGCCGCCGGCGCGCCACTCTACGCGCCCTATGCATTGGAGATCGCCATCCCCGCCATGATGATCGGACACCTGTCGTTCGCGGGACTCGCGGAGGCGGTCATCTCGGGTGGGGTCGTGGCCTATGTGCAGAAGACCGACCCGCGACTGCTGTTCGTGTCGGCGCCTGGCATCGCTGTGTCCAGCGGCGGGGAGGCGGCGACGCCCACGGCTGGTTGGCGTCCCACGCGCGCCCTGTGGGCAGGGCTGGCGGCACTGTTGATTGCGAGCCCCTTGGGTTTACTCGCCGCTGGGATGGCCTGGGGCGAATGGGGTGTGGATGACCTTAAGGACACGGCCGTACGCGAGTCGATCGCTCAGGCGTCGGGGAACGTGCTACCACCGGTGACCGTCCCGCAGGGGATGGAGCGGCTGTCCTCGTTCTGGACGGCCCCCATACCGGACTATGCACCGGCGTTCATGCACAACCAATACTTCGGCTATATCCTCTCCGCCATGGTCGGTGCGGGTCTCGTCGTGCTGGCCGTCCTGCTGCTGGCCACGCTACTGGGTGGCAGTCGGATGCCGCGGGTGACAGCGCACCCGTGACGCTTGGCGCCGCCTGAAGCCGTGGGGGAGCAATCGTATCTGCGCGGTGGTCATCGCCATGGACGGGGTGACTTTCTGGAGCGGTTGCTGCGCGGTCTGCTGGACGCGATGGATCATGCGGTCGACGCCGAGCACTGCGCCGCGCGTCCCGGCATGCTCCAGCGCCTGGACCCGCGAATCAAGACCCTTGGGCTGCTGTTGCTCGTCGTGACCGCGGTCTTCGTGAAGTCGCTGATGGCCTTGGCCGGGCTGTTCGCCTTCGCGACCGCCTTAGCCTTGGCCTCGCAGATTACGCTGCGGCGGCTTGCCGGTCAGGTCTGGACCAGCGTACTCCTGTTCACGGGCGTGCTGGCGGTTCCTGCCATCTTTCTGGTGCCGGGCGACGGCATCGCGACGGTACCCTTCGTCGATTGGACCATCACCCAGCAGGGGCTGCGGGGTGCGGCCTTCCTGATCGGACGCGCCGAAACGGCGGCCACCTTTGCCTTGCTGTCGATTCTGACCACGCCCTGGCCGCAGGTGCTCAAGGCGCTGCGCAGCCTGGGCGTGCCGCTCGTGCTGGTCGCCATACTGGGCATGACCCATCGCTATATCTTTGTGTTACTCGAAACCAGCGTGCAACTGTTCGAGGCGAAGCGCAGTCGCGTCATGGGTCCGCTGCCCGGGCCGGAGCGTCGTCGGATGGCGGTGGCCAGTGTCGTGGTCTTGCTTGAAAAGTCGCTGTACCTCGCCACCGAGGTCCATCTGGCGATGATCGCGCGTGGCTATCGCGGCGAGGTGCGCCTGCTCGATGAATTCCGAACCCGCGCCTGGGATTGGTTGGCCTTGGCCGGCGTTCTGGTCGTGGCGGCCATCGCCATCGGCTGGCAATGGCTCGCCCCTTGATTGGTGACCGCCTCTAATGGAAGACGCTGCGCCGCATCCGCAAATCGCACCAGCGTTCGAATTGGTCGACGTGCATTATGCCTATCAGGATATCCCCGCCGTGAATGGCGTGAGCCTGCGTATTCCGGCCGGCCAGTGCATCGCCCTGTTGGGCGCCAACGGTTCCGGCAAGTCGACCCTGCTGCGTCTGCTCGCGGCACTGTGCTTTCCTGATCGGGGGCGCCTGGATGCATTCGGCACGCCGCTGTCCGAAGAGCGGATGCAGCAGGAGGCGCTCGCCTACGCCTTCCGGCGGCGGGTCGGTCTGGTGTTCCAGAACCCCGACGTTCAGCTGTTTAATCCGACCGTCTTCGACGAACTGGCCTTCGGGCCGCTCCAACTCGGTTGGGCAAGAGACGATATCCTGCGGTGCGTGGACGCGATGCTCGCGCAGTTCGCGATTGCGTGCCTCAAGCACCGCTCGCCCCACCGTTTGTCGGGTGGCGAGAAGAGGCGGGTCGCGCTGGCCTCCGTGCTCATCACGCGGCCCGATGTGCTGCTGTTGGACGAGCCCACCGCCGCGCTGGACCCGCGCAGTCAGCGCGAGGTCGTGCGCTTCCTCGCCGGTTGTCGGGGCAGCGGCCGCACC
>CAIUAY010000082.1 GCA_903897335.1 uncultured Chromatium sp.
AGAATCGGAACTGGGGCAGCGCCAAACCGCTGCGATTGAGGTGGCCAGCACCACTTAAATTCGGGAAAAAACTGTCCTGGACATGGGGTCCACTTTACATGTCAGCATCGCGGCTGCGATTCTCCAGAATTCAGTCGATATCAACAGACGTGCTGAGAGAACTGTCGGGCAGATTCAAATTCACTGACAGATCGCATAAAAAAACCGGGCTTCAGCCCGGTTTTTTTACTGTGACGTTGCATTTAATCGTCGTCAACATCCACTGCTGCCGAGCTGACTGGTCGGTCAACCAGCTCGACATACGCCATTGGAGCGGCGTCGCTGGCACGATAGCCGCATTTGAGGATACGCAGATAACCACCTGGACGATCCTGATAGCGCGGACCTAACTCAAGGAAAAGCTTGCCGAGAATCTGTTTATCGCGCAGCCGGGCGAATGCTAGCCGACGGGTATGCACTGAATCGGTCTTCGCCAACGTGATCAGCGGCTCTGCCACTCGACGTAGTTCCTTGGCCTTCGGGAGCGTGGTTTTGATCAGCTCATGACGAAACAGCGACGCCGACATGTTGCGAAACATCGCCTCGCGGTGCGAGCTAGTACGATTAAGATGCCTTCCGGCTTTGCGGTGACGCATGATCCTGATCCCAAATGTTCTTTTAATCGAGTGTCATGGAACGACAAGCATGCGGCTCATCACCGCAGATCATCGTGCACAGTTATCATTACCGGATGCTTAACTCAGCGATATTGTCGGGTGGCCAGTTTTCAAGACGCATGCCCAATGACAGCCCACGAGTGGCCAGAACATCTTTGATCTCTGTCAGGGATTTTTTACCCAGATTCGGAGTTTTCAGAAGCTCGACTTCGGTTCGCTGGATCAAGTCGCCAATGAGATAAATATTTTCGGCTTTCAGACAATTTGCTGAACGCACAGTCAGTTCCAGATCGTCAACCGGACGCAGCAGAATCGGATCGTAAAGCGATTCCTCACGGATTTCCGGTATCTGCACGTCAGTTGCGCCAGTGCCTTCCAGTGCAACAAAACTTGATAGCTGATCGCGCAGGATCGCCGCGGAACGCTGAATGGCTTCACGCGGATCAATGGTGCCATTTGTCTCCAGATCGATGACGAGCCGATCCAGATCGGTGCGCTGTTCGACGCGGGCAGACTGCACCTCGATCGCTACGCGACGCACCGGACTGAAGGATGCATCAATTGGCAGTTTACCAATCGGTCGATCTTCAGTCAGATCCTGCTCGCGCTGGGTCGCTGGCTCGTAACCAAGACCACGACACACAGTCAGGGTCATGCTCAGATCGCCTTCTGAAAGGTTTGCAATCACTAGCCCTGGATTGGCAATCTCAGCGGTATGGTCAATTGCAATGTCAGCAGCCGTGACCGCACCCGGCCCCGTTTTGCTAAGCGTAAAGGTTGCTTCATCTTTGCCCTTGAGAGAAATTGCTAACTGCTTGAGATTCAAAAGAATCTCAAGCACGTCTTCCTGAACGCCGGGAATTGTGGTGTACTCATGCAGCACACCCTGTATTTCGACTTCAGTGACAGCGCAACCATCCATGGAAGACAGCAAAATTCGGCGAAGCGCGTTTCCAAGCGTATGCCCAAAACCGCGCTCAAGTGGCTCCAGAGAGATTTTGGCGTGGTGCTGGTTACCGTCAACCAGCTCAACCTTCACGATGCGCGGTTTTAGAAATTCGCCAATAGCGTCATTCATTCAGTGCCTCTCAAATAACTCCTTACTTGGAGTACAGCTCGACAATCAGCGATTCATTGATGTCAGCCGGCAGATCTGAACGATCTGGAACACGCTTGAAGACCCCTTTCAGGCTCTTGGCGTCGACCTCGACCCAATCAGGAAAACCATATTGTTCAGCCAATGCCATGGCATTCTGGACACGCAGCTGCTTCTTAGACGGCTCACGCACCTCAACCTGGTCTTCCTCGCTCACCAGATAAGCTGCAATGTTAACGATGCGTCCATTAACAAGGATGCTCTTATGACTGACCAGCTGGCGGGCTTCTGCACGGGTTGAACCAAACCCCATCCGAAAGACGACATTATCCAGTCGACGTTCCAGAAGCTGGAGCAGGTTTTCACCGGTTGCACCTTTGGTTTGAGCCGCTTTTTTGTAATAGTTGCGGAACTGTTTTTCCAGCAACCCATAAATACGGCGCACTTTCTGCTTTTCACGCAGCTGTACGCCATAGTCAGAGAGACGGCGACGGCGGTCAGTGGTCTGACCCGGCTGCTTCTCAAGGTTGCACTTCGTGTCTAAAGCGCGTGCACGGCTCTTTAGCGAGAGATCCGTACCTTCGCGCCGAGCCAGTTTGCAGGTGGGGCCTGTGTAACGTGCCATGTCTCTTCCTGTTTAACTGTCAGACGTCAGACGCGCCGCTTTTTAGGCGGACGACAACCGTTATGAGGGATCGGCGTCACGTCAGTGATGCTCGTGATCTTAAATCCGGCATTATTTAATGCACGCACGGCAGATTCACGACCGGGACCTGGGCCTTTGACGTTCACATCCAGGTTGCGCAGCCCATACTCTTTGGCAGACTGGCCGGCCTTGTCTGCTGCAACCTGCGCGGCAAAAGGTGTGCTCTTACGCGAACCACGAAAACCAGAACCACCCGAAGTTGCCCAGGAAAGCGTATTGCCTTGCCGGTCAGTGATGGTAATGATCGTGTTATTGAAAGAGGCATGGACGTGAGCGACCCCGTCTGCAACCTGCTTCTTAATCTTCTTTTTTGTATTGCGAATCGGTTTAGCCATTCGTCAGTATCCAGCCATTCAGCAGCGGTCGAGCGCCATTAGCGCTTGATCGGACGGCGCGGTCCCTTGCGGGTCCGGGCATTAGTACGGGTACGCTGACCACGCAGCGGCAGTCCACGACGATGACGGATACCGCGATAGCAGCCTAGATCCATCAGCCGTTTGATGTTCATCGACACTTCCCGGCGCAGATCACCCTCGACCGTGAATTTGGCAACCTCGTTACGCAGTCGATCAACTTCTTCTTCAGTCAGTTTCTGCATCTTGGTTTCACGCGGGATGCCTGCCGCGTCGCAAATCTTGACCGCCGTAGTGCGACCAATACCGTAGATCGCGGTGAGTGCGATCACGGCATGTTTTTTGTCTGGAATGTTGACGCCGGCGATACGGGCCATGTTGACAAACCCCTCAGTCCTAATAGCTCAGCGGGTAAACCGCGCATTATAACAAACGTTTTTATAAGGTCAACCTGAACAAGGTCAGCCTTGACGCTGTTTGTGTCGTGGATCTGAGCAGATCACACGCACTGTTCCATGCCGGCGGATAATTTTGCAGTTTCTGCACAATTTTTTGACTGATGCACGCACTTTCATTGTTATAGCTCCAGAAATCGAGCGCCATTTAGCGCAACAAACCAGCTCCAGGCGACTTCAGGTTAGCCTTTTTCATCAGTCCCTCATATTGGTGAGACATCAAATGGGCTTGAACCTGCGCCATAAAATCCATGACCACGACGACGACGATGAGCAATGAAGTACCGCCGAAATAAAATGGCACATTATAGCTAACGATCAGGAACTCAGGCAGTAAACACACGGCTGTGATGTAAATTGCACCTGCACCCGTTAAACGAGTCATTACGCTGTCAATATAACGTGCCGTTTGCTCGCCTGGACGGATCCCCGGAATAAAGGCGCCAGATCGCTTGAGATTATCTGCTGTCTCTTTCGCGTTGAATACCAGAGCCGTATAGAAAAAGCAGAAAAAAACAATCGCAACGGTATAAAACAGCACGTAAAGCGGTTCTCCGGGAGCGAGTTTGGATGTGATATCCGAAATCCAGCGCAGATTCTCGCTACTCCCAAAAAACTGCCCGAGAGTACCTGGAAAAAGGATGATACTCGATGCAAAAATCGGTGGAATCACGCCTGCCATGTTCAACTTCAGTGGCAGATGAGTCGTCTGTGCCTGCATCATTTTGCGCCCCTGCTGACGGCGCGCATAGTTGACCGTGATCCGTCGCTGACCGCGCTCCACAAAGACCACAAACGCCGTGACAGCAAGCGCCATTGCAAACAGCGCGAGTACGGCAAGCGAGTTCATTTCACCGGTACGCGCTAACTCCAGGGTGCCTGCGAGAGCCGAGGGCAAGCCCGCAACAATACCCGCAAAGATGATCATGGAGATGCCGTTACCAATTCCGCGCTCGGTGATCTGTTCACCAAGCCACATTAAGAACATGGTTCCCGTGACCAGCGAGATGGTTGCGGTAAAGATAAACCCCAAACCCGCATGTGTAACGAGCGCAGCACCACCAGCGGTCTGCCCCTGTAGAGCCACTGAGATCCCGATCGCCTGGAAGGTCGCAAGAAACACGGTTCCATAACGGGTGTATTGGGTAATCTTGCGGCGCCCGGACTCACCTTCTTTTTTTAGTTGTTCCAGCAGCGGAATCACCGAAGTCATTAACTGGACGATGATCGACGCCGAAATATACGGCATGACACCCAGCGCAAACAGACTTGCGCGCTTCAGGGCTCCACCAGAGAACATGTTAAACATGCCCAAAATTGAACCCTGATTCTGGTCGAACAGGATCGCAAGCGCCTCTGGATTCACCCCTGGAACAGGGACAAAGGTGCCGATGCGATAAACGAGCAAGGCACCGAGCAAAAAAAGCAGACGGCGTTTTAATTCCGACAACTGCCCCATTCCACCAAGCGAATTTACCATTGATCCGACGTTCTTGACCATCCGATTCGTGCCTGTTGGTTAGTCTTCGATCTGACCGCCGGCCGATTCAATGGCGGCTCGCGCACCTTTGGTGACGCCTACGCCGCGCACCGTCAAGGCGCGAGACACCTGGCCAGAAGCGATGATTTTTGCCATCTTGATCGCCCGGTTGACGACGCCTGCTGCCATCAGCGATTTCAGGTCGACGACATCACCCTCAATCTGGTTAAGTTCGGTCAACCGCACCTGTGCGCTAACCAATGCCTTGCGAGAGCGGAAACCTACTTTTGGAAGACGGCGCTGAAGCGGCATCTGACCGCCTTCGAAGCCAACCTTGTGGAAACCACCTTTACGAGATTTCTGGCCTTTATGGCCGCGTCCGCAAGTTTTGCCAAGTCCACTGCCGATACCACGACCAACCCGCTTGGCGTCTGGACGACTACCCTCATCAGGCTTGAGATCATTGAGCCGCATGTTGAGCGTCCTCCACGACTTTGACCATGTAGTACACGGTATTGACCATGCCACGTGTGCAAGGCGTATCCTCAACCTCGACGACCTGATGCATCCGCCGCAGGCCAAGTCCACGCAAACAGGCTTTATGTTTTTCGAGGCGTCCACTGGTACTGCGCACCAGTTTCACCTTCATCATCTTTTTATCTGACATCGCTTACCCCAGAATCTGTTCGACGGTCTTCCCGCGCTTGGCAGCGATGGTCTCTGCGTCATTCATGGCACGCAATCCTTGAACGGTTGCTCGCACAACGTTGATTGGATTGTTGGTGCCGATGCATTTTGCAAGAACATTCTGTACGCCAAGCACCTCAAACACCGCACGCATCGCGCCACCGGCAATGATGCCGGTACCGTCTGACGCCGGCTGCATGAAGACCTTCGCAGCACCATGCTCGCCTTGCAGCGGATACTGAAGGGTCGTGCCGTTCAGCTTGACTTCGATCATATTTTTGCGGGCACTTTCCATGGCCTTCTGGATCGCGATCGGCACTTCCCGTGCCTTGCCGCGACCAAAGCCCACGCGACCTTTACCGTCACCGACGACGGTCAGGGCAGCGAAGCCAAACTGGCGGCCACCCTTGACGACTTTAGCAACCCGATTGACGGCTACCAGTTTTTCCAGAAGGTCATCACCTTCCGGCTTGGAATTAAAATTTGCCATCATCGAGTCCTCAGAATTTCAGTCCATGCTCACGCGCTGCGTCAGCAAGCGCCTTGAGACGACCGTGATAACGGAAGCCGGAACGATCAAACGCCACGCTTTCCACCCCAGCAGACAAGGCGCGTTCGGCAATGGCCTTGCCGATGACGGTTGCCGCAACGATATTGCCCTTGTGACCTGGAATCGACTGCGAAATGTCTTTTTCCAGCGTTGATGCGCTGGCGACGACCCTATCCCCGGTTGGTGCGATGATCTGGGCATAAGTATGCTGTGGTGTCCGATGAACGCATAAACGGAAGACACCGAGTTCCCGAATCTTGGCGCGTGCCCGCGCCGCACGGCGCAGACGAGCCTGTTTTTTATCCATTGCTGAGACCCCTTATTTCTTCTTGGTTTCCTTACGCAGGACGTTTTCGTCTGCGTAACGCACACCTTTACCCTTGTAGGGCTCCGGTGGACGGAACCCCCGGATCTCCGAGGCGACCTGACCGACCCGCTGCTTGTCAGCACCCATGACGACAATTTCGGTCTGACTCGGGGTCTCAATGGTGATGCCGGCTGGCACTGGATAGTCGATCGGGTGCGAAAAACCCAGGGTCAGATTCAGGACATCGCCTTTGGCCTGCGCACGATAACCGACACCGATCAGTGTGAGCTTGCGGGTGAAACCCGTGCTGCAACCGAGCACCATGTTATTCAGCAGAGCACGAGTTGTCCCAGCCATCGCCCATGCGCCAGCCTGTCCTGCGGCTGGAGCGATCTTGATTTCACCAGCATCCTGGCTAACGACGACTGTTGAATGAACTGTCCAGTCGAGGGTGCCTTTTGCACCCTCGACTTTCACATCCTGCCCGACAATTTCGACGGTAACACCTTTGGGCACAGTAATAGGTGCCTTAGCGACTCGTGACATCTCCCTATCCTCTATTTAAGCGACGAAAGCGATGATTTCACCGCCATGGCCCGCCTGGCGAGCCGCACGGTCTGTCATCAAGCCTTGCGAGGTGGAGATGATCGCAATTCCGAGCCCCGCCCAAACCTTGGGTAGCTGGTTTCTATTGCGATAGATGCGCAATCCAGGCCGCGAGACACGCTTGATGAACTCGATGACCGGCTTGCCGCGGAAATACTTTAATTTAATGACCAGCTCAGGCTTGCCCTCATTGGGCTCAACCGACGCATCAGCAATATAGCCTTCGTCCTTAAGCAGGTTCGCAATAGCGATTTTCTGCTTGGAAGATGGCATCACAATCGTGATTTTGCCGCGCTGCTGGCCGTTGCGGATGCGTGTCAGCATATCCGCAATCGGATCCGACATACTCATTGTATTGTCCTCGGGTCAGACCGCCCTTTGAGACGCGATACCCTTTCAGGTTGATAATTGGATTCGTCAGTGTAGACAGAACCAGGTTAAATCAGCTACCAGCTTGCCTTGACGACGCCGGGGACATCCCCGCGCATCACGGCTTCACGCAATTTCATCCGTGCAAGCCCGAATTTACGATAGACGGCATGCGGACGACCACTCACCCGACAGCGCCGTTGCTGCCGTGTCGGACTGGCATCACGCGGAAGCTTCTGCATCTTCCGCAGTGCTTCATCAATCTGTTCCGCGCTTGCGCTACGATCATTGATTACAGACTTCAAGGCAGTACGCTTTGCAGCGAACCGAACTGCAATCTGGGTGCGTTGATGGTCGCGCGCAATCATGCTTTTCTTCGCCATAAGAGAATGTCTCGGTTACGCTATCTTCAGGTACGGAAAGGGAACTTGAACGCCTCAAGCAACGCTCGTCCTTCCTCGTCCGTGCGCGCTGATGTGGTAATCGTGATATCAAGCCCACGGATAGTATCGATCTTGTCATAATCGATTTCGGGGAACATGATCTGTTCGCGAACACCCATCGAATAATTACCGCGTCCATCAAACGCCTTGGCGCTCAAACCACGGAAGTCACGAATACGTGGGATGGCAACATTGACCAGGCGGTCGAGAAACTCATACATGCGTTCACGACGCAGCGTCACCTTGCAACCAATCGGCCAGCCTTCACGGATTTTAAAGCCTGCGACAGACTTACGGGCAAAGGTGACGATTGGCTGCTGGCCAGCAATCGCACGCAGATCAGCGACGGCATGATCCATCACTTTCTTATCTGCAACCGCTTCGCCAACGCCCATATTGAGCGTGATCTTTTCAAGCCGTGGAACCTGCATCACGCTTTTAAACTGAAAGCGTTCCTGTAACTGGCTGACGATTTGCTCTTGGTATTCTTTCTGTAATCTGGTCATTTTGCTTCCTTCGATCAGACGTCGACAACTTCGCCGTTCGACTTGAACACCCGAACCTTGCGACCATCTCCCAGGATCTTGAAGCCGACCCGATCCGCACCACCTTTCTGAGGGTTATAGAGTGCGACGTTAGAAACCTGGATTGGCATTGCCTTGTCAACGATGCCGCCCGGTTCGCCAGCCTGAGGATTGGCCTTGAGATGCTTGCGAGCAATGTTGATATTCTCAACAATCACCCGATCTTCATCGACGACGCGCAGGACAGTACCACGCTTGCCTTTGTCTTTGCCGGTGATAACGATGACGTCATCGCCTTTCTTAATTTTTTGCATGCCGTCAACTCCTTACAGCACTTCCGGTGCCAGCGAGATGATCTTCATAAAACGATCACCGCGCAGTTCGCGCGTCACAGGCCCGAAAATGCGTGTTCCGATCGGTTGAAGCTGATTGTTCAGCAGCACTGCCGCATTGCCGTCGAAGCGGATCAGTGATCCGTCTGCACGGCGGACGCCCTTACGTGTGCGCACGACAACCGCGTTATAAACGTCGCCTTTCTTGACCTTGCCACGCGGAATAGCATCCTTGACAGAGACTTTAATGACATCGCCGATGCCCGCGTAGCGCCGATGCGATCCGCCAAGCACTTTGATGCATTGCACCCTCTTTGCGCCACTATTGTCGGCGACGCCTAGATTGGTCTGCATCTGAATCATTGTTGTTTACCTAAGACTGTTTCTGACCCCGGAGTCAATCCGGCTGCTCTGCGAATCACCGCGCTAGACGCGGACATGGACAAACGTCAATGCGCGGTAAAACACGCTTGACTTAGCGTGCCTTCTCAAGGATCTCAAGCAGACGCCACGTCTTTGTCTTGGAAAGCGGTCGGCATTGCTCAACACGAACAAGATCGCCCTCATGACAACTGTTCGTTTCATCGTGTGCGTGGATTTTCGTTGATCGACGCATGAATTTGCCGTAGAGCGGATGCTTGACACGACGCTCGATGAGAATTGTCACGGTTTTATCCATCGCGCTGCTGGTCACACGACCTTCCAGCGTCCGATTAGTCTTGTTCTCGATCTCGTCGCTCATGATTTCACCGTCAATTCCGCCATGACCGTCTTGATCCGGGCAATATCCCGGCGCACGGACTTCATCTGCGAAGGCTTAGACAATTGGCCACTACCCCGCTGCATTCGCAGATTGAACTGCTCACGAAGCAGATCCATCATCTGTTTGTGGAGTTCTTCGGCAGTAATCTTTCTGAGTTCTGTCGCCTTCATTAGAGGATCGTCCGCTTTTCAAAGGTAGTCTTCACGGGCAGCTTTGCCGCAGCCAGCTCGAACGCCTCACGGGCCAATTCCTCACTGACACCCTCGATTTCATAGAGCACGAAGCCTGGCTGTACCAGCGCAACCCAATACTCCACGTTACCCTTGCCCTTGCCCATTCGCACTTCGAGTGGTTTCTTGGAAACCGGTTTGTCAGGGAAAACACGAATCCAGAGCTTGCCACCACGCTTGACGCTGCGTTGGATAGCACGCCGGGCGGCTTCAATCTGACGTGCTGTCAGGCGCCCACGTTCGCTTGCTTTCAGTCCAAATTCACCGAAACTAACCCGGTTGCCGCTTTGTGCCAGACCACGGTTACGTCCCTTGTGCTGCTTGCGGAATTTGGTGCGTTTTGGTTGCAACATAACTTAACCCTTCTTTCCGCCAGCCTTCGGTGCCGGTTCTTCGGGAAGCTGGTCACCGAATACCTCACCTTTAAAGATCCAGACCTTGACGCCTAAAATACCGTAGGTTGTTTTCGCTTCAGCAAATCCATAATCGATATCGGCGCGCAGCGTATGCAGCGGGACGCGACCCTCACGCGCCCACTCACTTCGAGCAATTTCAGCACCATTCAAGCGACCAGCAACATTGATCCTGACACCTTCTGCGCCGAGACGCATCGTATTTTGAATCGAGCGTTTCATCGCCCGACGAAACATGATGCGACGCTCAAGCTGCTGCGCAATGCCTTCAGCCACTAACTGCGCATCAAGTTCGGGCTTGCGGATTTCTTCAATACTGATATGAACCGGGATGCCCATCATCGCGGACACTTTCGCACGGAGTTTATCGATGTCTTCGCCTTTCTTGCCAATTACCACGCCAGGACGTGCCGTGTGGATCGTGATGTGCGCATTTTTTGCGGGGCGATCAATCTGAATCCGGCTGACCGATGCCTTGGCAAGTTCTTTGCGCAGGAATGTGCGCACCTGAAGATCGGTATTCAGCAGATTTGCATAATCTTTTGTATTCGCGTACCACTTGGATGTCCAGTCTTTGACGATGCCAAGCCGGATGCCGTTCGGATGAACTTTCTGTCCCATGCTGGTCCCCTGGATTCCCTAGGCTTCAGCCACAATCAAGCTGATGTGACTGGTACGTTTCTTAATGCGATTCGCACGCCCCTTGGCGCGTGGACGGATCCGCTTCATGGTTGGACCTTCGTTGACCTGAATGGCGACGACCTTCAGATCATCAATATCTGCGCCCTCATTGTTTTCGGCGTTCGCAATCGCAGACTCCAAAACCAGCTTGATGATTCCTGCACCCTTTTGGGTGCTGAACGCCAGCGTGTTCAGAGCCTCTTCGACATGACGACCACGAATCAAATCTGCGACCAGTCGCGCTTTCTGAGCCGAGATCCGGGCATATTTCAGTGTTGCTTCGGCTTGCATCCGCAGATCTCCAACTAGCGCTTCTTGGCCTTGCGATCAGCCGCATGACCGCGATAGGTGCGGGTCATTGAAAACTCACCGAGTTTATGGCCAATCATGTTTTCGTTGACGAGCACCGGCACGTGCTGACGCCCGTTATGAACCGCAATGGTTAAACCAACCATTTCAGGCAACACCATAGAACGGCGCGACCAGGTTTTGATCGGGCGCTTACTGTTTTGGGCGACTGCTTCTTCCACCTTTTTGATTAGGTGGTGATCCACAAAGGGGCCTTTTCGAATCGAACGTGGCACTTGCTCAACCTCGCCTGAATTATTTGCGACCGCGACGACGGACAATCATGCCGTCGGTGCGCTTGTTGTGGCGGGTCTTGTGACCCTTGGTCGGCACACCCCAGGGGGTCACCGGGTGACGACCGCCGGAGGTACGGCCTTCGCCACCGCCATGCGGGTGATCAACCGGATTCATGACGACACCACGGACGGTTGGACGCACGCCACGCCAGCGGGTTGCACCAGCTTTGCCTAATTTTTGCAGGCTATGCTCTGTATTACCCACTTCGCCGATAACCGCACGACAGTCAGCATGAACCTTGCGCATTTCACCTGAGCGTAACCGCAGAGTTGCCATGGAGGCATCGCGTGCAACCAACTGCGCAGATGCACCGGCTGCCCGAGCCATCTGAGCGCCCTTGCCAGGCCGCATTTCGATGCAGTGTACCTGCGTTCCGACCGGCACGTTACGAAGTGGCATACAGTTGCCAACGGCAATCGGAGCGGCTTCACCAGACTGAACACGATCACCGGCAGTTAGTCCTTTGGGCGCAATGATATAGGCACGCTCACCATCGGCATATTTCAAAAGCGCCAAGTGTGCGGAACGGTTTGGGTCATACTCAAGGCGCTCGACGGTTGCCGGAATATCCTGCTTGTTCCGCTTGAAATCGACAATGCGGTAACGCTGCTTATGGCCACCGCCCTGGTGACGTACCGTGATACGTCCCAGATTATTGCGTCCACCGTGCTTGGACTTTTTCTCGATCAGCGGTCTGTAAGGCGATCCTTTGTGCAGTTCAGGCGTCGTGACTTTTACGACAAAACGGCGTCCGGCAGATGTCGGTTTTGTTTTGATGATTGGCATTTGGTCTATTCCTTACTATCCAGTGCCGCGCTCACGCGCCACCGCCAAAGTCGATACCATGACCTGGCATCAGACGCACATACGCTTTGCGCCAGTCCTGCCGTTTACCTAAACGCTGCTTGACCCGCTTTTCTTTACCCTTGACATTCAGCACCTGTACGCAGTCAACCTTGACTTCAAACAGAAACTCAACAGCACTGGCAATTTCGCGCTTCGTTGCATCCAAGGCGACACGAAAGACCACCTGGTTTGACTGCTCAGCAATGCGATGGGCTTTTTCAGAGCTAACAGGCGCTAGCAATACTTTCATGAGTCGCTCGTGGTTCATGCTAAACGCTCCTCAAGCTTCTTGACGGCAGCCTCAGTCGCCAGCACCGACTCAAATGCCACCATGCTGACTGGATCGACCTCCTGAGCGGACATGACATCAACGCCATACAGATTGCGGGCTGCCAGATACAGGTTCTCATCCAGACCATCTGTTAGGATTAATACATCCTGCAACTGGTATTCCTTAAGAAGTTTCAACAGCACCTTGGTCTTGGGTGTCTCAACCGTGATCTCAGGCACCACGATCAGTCGCTCCGTCCGCACCAGTTCCGAGAGGATTGAGCGCACGGCGCCACGATACATCTTACGATTGACTTTCTGGCTGTAGTCGCGAGGCTTGGCGGCAAAGGTCACGCCACCGGAACGCCAGATCGGACTACGCGAGCTACCTGCACGTGCACGACCGGTGCCTTTCTGACGCCATGGCTTGGCACCGCCACCAGACACTTCAGCGCGTGTTTTCTGCGCTTTTGTGCCCGACCGGGCAGCCGCCATGTACGCGGTTACGACCTGATGCACGAGGCCGGGTTTGTATTCGACACCAAAAACGGCGTCTGAAACCTGCACACTGGCTGATCCAGCATGGTTTCGAATGGCGAGTTCCATGTGTGCTTAACCCTTGTTTTTCTGCTTCACGGACGGCAGTACGACCAGTCGTCCACCGGTTGGACCCGGCACACCGCCACGAACCAGCAACAGATTGCGATCAGAATCGACGCGTACTACTTCAAGGCTCTGCTGGCAACGGTTAGCGGCACCATGATGACCAGCCATTTTCTTGCCTTTCCAGACACGTCCAGGGGTCTGGTTTTGACCAATGGATCCGGCTGAACGGTGAGAGCGTGAGTTGCCGTGCGTTGCGTCTTGCATTGAAAAGTGGTGACGCCGGATGGCGCCCGTAAATCCACGCCCCTTGGTGACGCCGCGCACATCAACCTTCTGGCCAGCCTCGAAGATCGATACAGAAATTTCCTGGCCAACCTCAAAATCAATCCCTTCGTTGTCTTCCAGACGAAACTCACGCAACACTTCACCAGCTTCAACGCCAGCCTTCGCGTAATGTCCAGCCATCGGCTTGGTCACACGCGAGGCACGGCGCGTCCCAAATGCAACCTGAACGGCACGATAGCCATCCGTCTCAGTCGACTTGACCTGACTGATTCGATTAGGGGTCACTTCAATTACGGTGACGGGAATACTTTCTCCGTCTTCCTGGAACAGGCGGGTCATGCCCGCCTTGCGCCCGATAACTCCGATCGCCATCGTCTCGTCCTCAACTCAGCTTAATCTGGACGTCAACACCCGCGGCCAGATCAAGTTTCATAAGCGCATCGACCGTCTTATCCGTAGGGTCGACAATATCCATCAGACGTTTATGTGTCCGCAGCTCATACTGATCACGCGCATCTTTATTGACGTGCGGCGAGATCAGAATTGTGAAACGCTCCTTTTTGGAAGGCAGCGGAACCGGGCCGCGCACCTGAGCGCCGGTACGCTTGGCGGTATCAACGATTTCACGAGCAGACTGATCGATCAAGCGATGATCGAATGCTTTTAATCGAATGCGAATTCTTTGGCTACTCATGTCCTTACTCGATAATCTTAGCGACGACGCCGGCGCCGACCGTGCGGCCACCTTCGCGCACGGCGAAGCGCAAACCTTCTTCCATGGCGATCGGGGCGATCAGCTTGATGGTCATCTTGACGTTATCGCCAGGCATGACCAT
>CAIUAY010000083.1 GCA_903897335.1 uncultured Chromatium sp.
AACACGAAGTGGTACTGTATTTTGAAAACAGTATGGCTACCGTATCGATAGTCCATCGCTCTGACCAACCCGCACAAAAGGCTTCAAAGATAAATCTGACCGCCTAAAGGCGGTGGTTTTAACCCTGCTTCGGACAATAAATTCAACGAGGACATCCTAACCATGAACGACAATATCGTGATCGTTGCAGCAGGCCGCACGGCGGTCGGCACCTTCGGCGGCAGTCTGTCATCACTCCCTGCCACTGAACTGGGTGCCGTTGTACTCAAGGCACTGCTAGCGCGTACCGGAATCAATCCTGAGCAGATCGACGAGGTCATTCTAGGTCAGGTGCTGGCCGCAGGCGTTGGTCAAAATCCGGCACGTCAGACTACGCTCAACGCGGGTCTACCCCATCAGGTGTCTGCGATGACCATCAACAAAGTGTGCGGCAGCGGATTGAAAGCCGTGCATCTGGCGATGCAGGCCGTCGCCTGTGGTGACGCAGACATCGTGATCGCCGGTGGACAAGAGAGCATGAGTCAGTCTTCGCATGTCCTGCCGCGTTCACGCGAGGGTCAGCGTATGGGCGACTGGCAACTGAAAGACACCATGATCGTCGATGGTCTCTGGGATGCTTTTAATCAATACCACATGGGCGTGACTGCCGAGAACATCGCCAAACAATATACTTTCACCCGCGAGGCGCAGGACGCTTTTGCGGCGGCCTCGCAACAGAAGGCGGAAGCGGCAATCAAATCCAACCGCTTCGCAGACGAGATCATTCCAGTGACGATTCCGCAACGCAAGGGCGATCCGCTGGTGTTTGACACTGACGAATTTCCGCGTGCCGGCACCACCGCTGAGACGCTGGCCAAACTGCGTCCGGCTTTCGACAAAGACGGCACGGTGACGGCTGGCAATGCCTCGGGCATCAATGACGGCGCGGCAATGGTCGTGGTGATGAAAGAGTCCAAAGCCAAGGAATTGGGTCTGACCCCGATGGCGCGTCTGGTCGCCTTTGCCAGTGCTGGCGTCGATCCCGCCATTATGGGCACCGGCCCAATCCCGGCCTCCACGAAGTGTCTGGAAAAAGCGGGCTGGACGCCGGCTGATCTGGATCTGGTCGAGGCTAACGAAGCCTTTGCCGCACAGGCGATGTCGGTCAATCAGGACATGGGTTGGGATCTGTCAAAGGTCAATGTCAACGGTGGCGCCATCGCCATCGGTCATCCGATCGGTGCTTCCGGCGCGCGCATCCTCGTTACCCTGCTCTATGAGATGCAGAAACGCGATGCGAAGAAAGGTCTGGCGACGCTCTGTATCGGCGGTGGACAGGGTGTTGCACTCGCCGTCGAGCGAGTTTGACGGCCTGAATTGATTAACGCCTTGAGACATTACACGCAAGCGTTTTTTCTCAAGGCAAAACAGGAATGGGTTGGGGGCAGCGTGACTGAACGCATCGCGCTGCCCGTATTATAACCCAAGTTGCCACCTTGGCTGATTCAGAAAAGGAAATTGAGGCTACAGGCCAGGATAAAGAATGCCGTCTTGAGTTCAAAGCCGGCAGCGGTCACGCTGTGGATATGTTTGGGCAGTAATCGTTCGATGAGGCTCC
>CAIUAY010000084.1 GCA_903897335.1 uncultured Chromatium sp.
CGCCCATGCAGGTGCCGCAGCGGCGGCAACGCGATTCGTTGAAGACCGGGAAACGCCGCTCGTCCTCATCGATGGCGCCGAATGGGCACTCCACCGTGCAGCGTTTACACTGGGTGCAGCCCTCCAGACGGACGATCGGATAAGAGAGATCCCCCGAACGGGGATGCGCGGCACGCCCTAGAGCGGCATTCTCCACGGCCTGGATGGCCTTAAGCGCGGCACCGGTGGCATCGTCGGTGGCCTGTAGCATGTCCATCGGACGGCGAACTGGACCGGCCGCGTAGATGCCGGTGCGGCGCGTCTCGTAGGGGAAGCAGATAAAGTGCGAGTCGGTAAGCCCAGCCTTGAGCTGCGGCAGGTCAGGGCCTTGGCGGTAGGTCAGATTCAGGATAGATGGAGGCTGGGCGACGGGCGGCTCAACCGGAATCTCGTCTGCGGGAGCCTGGCCGCCGGTCGTTTGCTCCGCTGCCGGCTCCGCGAGGAGGTCAATGTTGACGCCTGAGTTCGGTATCTGGCCGGTGGCCAGCACCACCAGATCGGCGCGGAGCGTCACCTCCTCATTCAGGATCAGGTCATGGAAGTGGACGTTGCAACCGGTGCTAGCGGCCTTGACGGCGCTCACCTTGCCCTTGGTGAAAATCACACCTTTGGTCTGTGCGCTACGGTAAAAATCCTCGCCCATGCCAGGCATGCGCAGATCCGTGTAAAGCACCACGGTGTCGACGTCCGGGTTAGCGTCCTTGAAATACATCGCCTGCTTGACGCTGGTGGCGCAGCAGTGACCCGAACAGTAGGGTAGGTGGATGCCGGTTTCATCGCGCTGGCCGGCGCACTGGACAAAGACCACGCTGTTTATTGCCTGGCCATCGGTGCGCTGGATAGCGCCGCCGTTGGCGGCCTTGGCCAGTTGCTCAAGCCCTGCCTGATCGACCACCCCGGACAGGTCGCCGCCTAGTTCAGGCAGCTTGGCGAGATCATAGGTTGAAAAACCACTGGCCTGGATAATGGCGCCGACCATCTCCTGTGTGACCGCGCCGCTCTCGGTCGCGATCTTGACCGCAAAGCGGCCGGGTGCGCCGGCGGTCTCAGCCAGGGTAGAGGCCAGATATACGCGGATCTTGGGATGCGCCTCGACACGGGCGATCAGTTCAGCCAGACCCGTGTCCTGCGGCTCGGCATAGGGTTCGCGGAAGGGCACACGCTTATGCAGTTTGGCCGCCCAGCCACCGAGTTGCGGTTCTTTTTCGACCAGCAGCACCTCGTAG
Organism: uncultured Chromatium sp.; assembly: GCA_903897335.1. Classification (GTDB taxonomy): domain Bacteria; phylum Pseudomonadota; class Gammaproteobacteria; order Chromatiales; family Chromatiaceae; genus Chromatium. The sequence continues at coordinate 1,266 of CAIUAY010000084.1, forward strand.
CCGGTTTCAGCCACCTCGATGGCCGCAGTCAGGCCAGACATACCGCCACCGACCACCAGAATGCGCTTGTTCGATGCGCAGTCCGGGTTACCAGCCGGCACCGCCATCTTTTTGAGTTCGGCACAACCCATGCGGATGTAGTCGTCGGCCATCTCCTGGCGCACTTCGTCATGGTCAGTGCCCGGAGCAACGACCCACAGCACGCCTTCACGCAGATTGGCACGCGCTATGGCCGTCTCCGGGAACTCGAAGGCATCGGTCTTGGCGCGGCGCGAGCAGGCCGCGATCAGCACATGGGTGACGCCCTCGTTGGCAATGTCGTCACGAATGGTCTGGACGCCGTCGGCGCTGCACAGAAAGTCGTGGCGTTTGATGACATGCATCTTGCCTTCGCGCTTCGCCACCTTCTCCATCGTCTCAAAATCGAGCACCTTGCCCAAGCCGCAGCCGCCGCATAGGTACGCGGCAAATTGATTGTCTGCCACCTTATGCTTCCTCTCTGGCTGTCTGGTGAATCACCTTCATCGCGCGCAGTGCCGCGCTGGTCGCGCTTTGTGCCGAGCGGTTCACGTCAAGTGGACTGGATGCCGAACCCGCGCCGCACATGCCGCCATCGGACGAGCCTTCAATGAAACCGGACGAATCGGTCATCACATCCTCCGGCAGTGTGATGGCATTGGACTCTGGCTCCATGCCGATCGCCAGCACCACCAGATCGTACGCGGTGGCGTAGCGGTGGTAGCCCTCGGTGTCCACCCCGTGCAGGATCGGGTCGCCATTGTCTGCCTGCGCGATCCGTGCGACCTTTGACTTGATGAACTTGACGGTCGTATCCCGTTGTACCATCTGGTAAAAATCTTCCAGACGGTCGATGGAACGGATGTCGATGTAATAAACGGTCGACTGCGCCTCTTCGCCGAGCGCCTCGCGCACATATTGGGTCTGCTTCAGCGTAGCCATGCAGCAGATGCGCGAGCAGTGACGCAGATGGTTTTCATCGCGTGAGCCGGCACATTGGATGAAGGCAATGTTCTTCGCCGCCTTGCCGTCAGATGGGCGCAGCAGTTTCCCGCTGGTCGGCCCCGATGGGTCGGCCAAGCGTTCGAACTCGACACTGGTGATAACATTGGGGAAGCGTCCATACCCGTAGGGTTGGATCTTCGTAGCATCGTAGGGCTTCCAGCCGGTCGCCCAGACCACCGCGCCGACAGCGAGTTGAACCGTCTCGTCCTGCATCTCCAGATCGATGGCGCCGACCTTGCATGCCGCCTTGGCCTGATCAGCGTCGGCGGTACCGATGATCGACGGGTCGAGCACATAGCGTTGCGGATACGCCATCGCATACGGCAGGTATGCAGCCTTGATCTGATTGATGCCGTAGTTGTACGGATTGGGGATTTCAGCGCTGACCGCCGCCGCACAGTCGCCGCATGCGGTGCAATTTTCGTTGACGTAACGTGGGCGAATCCTCAGCGTAACCTGGTAGTCGCCGCGCTGGCCGGTGATGCCCGCCACTTCAGTCATGGTCAGGACGCGAACGCGGCGGTTGGCCTTGAATCGCCGCAGGTTGATTTCCAGCCCACAGGTCGGATGGCACATCTTGGGGAACTAGCGGTACAGCAGTGCGGTGCGCCCACCGAGCGTGGGATTGCGCTCGACCAGAACTACGTCGCGTCCGCATTCCGCCGCCTCGATCGCCGCCGTCATGCCACTGATGCCACCGCCAATCACGAGAATCGTCTGGCTAGTCGCGATAGGTGCCGTCATGAACTCTCCACTGCGTTACAGGTTAGAAAACAGTCAGGTATATCGGGTGTAGGTCACTTCGCAATACGTCACGGTACCCATAAAAACCAAAGACTTACAGCGATGGGACAACTACGATTTCGTAGTGATGGATGCTGCGTCTAAGCCATTAATTTATACTCGGCAGTCATATCTGAAGATGGCTTTGTTGGGCTGTCTTTCATCTGCAAGCCATTAAATTAAACTGCCGCAACTTAGGAAATCGCTGATAACTTCTATCTTAGCCCCGCTACGGACACCGGGCAAGACGGTTGGTAGCACCTCATCACCTATCAGTGACCTATGGTCTGTGAAAGCGAGCAAAGGCAGGTCGTTTTGAAGACATCACTTTAGGCGTCGTAGATTGCGGGTGAACCACGAGACCATGCTGGGATAGCATAGCGTTTCCTGAAGCGCCAATGCACAGGGTCGCTGTGTGCTTGGTGTGCTTGGATTTTTTTCGAGTGGAGTCGGATCGTTCAGCGCCTCGTCTCGGCCAACGCAGACGACCAGCCCATGGCCATGATGAGCACACGTCGCGCCAAGCGCTCGGTATGCTGGAGTTGCGAATCCTCCAGATTGAAGCCACATCCCTTGAAGTCGGAGAACATCAGGCGCGATGACCCAGCGCACGGGTGTCAGACGGACGCTCGCATGGGGGCGGCGTCCATGGCAATGCGCCACGGTTTGGGGGTGGCCGTTCTCGCGCCGGGTTCCGAGGCTCGTGATCACTCCCTGCGCAAACAGGCGCACACCGGTGATGGCGCGCACCGTCACCGCCTGTGCCAGTGCGCTCGTGTCTCATCGCCCTGACCCGTGTCCGCTAGCAAGTTACCCTTGAACCGCTCCTGATTTCTCGGCGGCTCCAACCTTTGAGAGGATGGCGCCATGAAGACATCACCACACTTTTCACCCGAAGTCAGAGAGCGGTCGGTTTGCCTGGCGCGGGCGCATCAAGGCGAGCCTGAATTGCACTGGGTAGGGATCTGTTCCATCGCCACGAAGATCGGCTGCACGGCGGAGACGCGACGGCGCTGGAGACGGCAATCTGAGAAGGACAACGGTGAACACGAGGGGGCGACGCCCGCCGGATCGGATCAAGGGGTTGGACGGGCGGTGCGAGAACGGCGTCAGGCCAACGCGATCCTGCGCACGGCGTCGGCGTCTGTTGCATCCGTATTAAGTGCATGTTTCAAAAATAAATACTGTTAGATCTGATCGACCCGATGACAATCCCGCAGGATATGCCAATGACCAAAACCACAGACAGGAAACGCTCCAGCGGCTCGCTGAAATCGACCGAGCACGTTCGACAGGGTTCCCGGATGACGCATCGCAAACGCGAACCACCGCGCTTGCCGCGACCCAAGCCATCCCAGCCCGGCATGGCCGCCGGCATCGAATACCATGAATTGATCCAGACGACGGATCATCCGGCACGGGTTCTATGTACCGATTATTGCCCGGAACAAATGCAGACCCAGGAAATCACCGACACGGCGGCCTTTCTGTCGATTCACCGCCCACCCTGGACTCGGGTGCGCTGGATTCATGTCGAGGGATTGCAGGATCAGGGCGTCATCCGCGCACTCGCCGAGAAATACCAGCTTCATCCACTGGCCATCGAGGATGTTCTCCATATTGGCCATCGTCCGAAACTGGAAGATTTTCAAAGCATTGGCGATCTGCCAGGACGGCTCTTTGTCATCTCTCGGAGTGTGCGGCTTGAGGATGACGGTCAACTGGTCGCCGAGCCCATCAGTTTCTTCCTCGGTCACACGACGCTCCTGAGTTTTCAGCAGACATCCAGCCCGGCCATTGATGAGATTCGGCGCCGGCTCGACAATCCGCGTGCGCGGGTGCGCCAGCATGACGCCAGCTTTCTGCTCTACGCTCTGATCGACGCGCTGGTGGATCACTTTTTTCCGTTGCTTGATGCCAGTTCTGAGCGTCTGGAAGTGGCTGAAGAGGAGCTCCTGAACCGTCCCCAGATGCAGAGTTTACAAACCATGCACCAGATCAAGCGCGATCTGGTGATGATCCGCCGCAGCGCCTGGCCAATGCGCGAGCTGGTGTCCCAGCTCCAGCGCGAACCGCACGAATGTCTCTCGGAGATCACCCAGACCTATTTCCGCGATGTCTACGACCATTGCGTCCAGATCATCGACCTGATCGAGACCTACCGCGAGATCGCCAGCAACTTGACCGACACCTCGGTATCGATGGTGTCCAGCCGCACCAATGACATCATGAAAGTACTGACCATCATCGGAACCATCTTTATTCCGCTCACCTTTCTCGCCGGCGTTTATGGTATGAACATGTGGATACCGGAGAATGAATGGCATTACAGCTATCCGCTCTTTTGGATCGTGTGTCTGCTCATCGCTGGCCTTATGCTCTGGCGTTTCCGGCGCGGTGGATGGCTGTAACCCTGGAATCATCAGGCTCGCTGAACCAAAGATCGCCTAATGTCTATTGTTTCTTCGGCAGTTTTTCGCGTCAGACGCATGAAATAGCCGTATCATGCTCTACCAATTTTGATGCAGGTGAACGTTTTTGAACGCTGTGTGATTTGTCCCGGTCAATCTTGACTGTACGCTAAGCCGTTTCGATCATGCACCTGCATCCACCACTGTTGTCTCACTCACTTTAAATCAATCTTCTGTTATGACCGACATACTGATCACCGATATCGCCGCCTACATGACCGATCTGGGACAACGTGCCCGCGTGGCATCCCGCGCCCTGGCACGCGCCAGCACGGCGCAAAAAAACGCCGCATTGTTCGCCATCGCTGCACGGCTAGACGCCGAGCGCGAAGCCATCACCCGAGCCAATCGCGCCGATCTGGACGCCGGTGCCGCCAAAGGTCTGGACGCCGCGCTGCTGGATCGGCTTGAACTCACGCCCGGACGGATCGACGCCATGATTGATGGGGTGCGCGAAGTTGCGGCGCTGCCCGATCCCATCGGTGCCATGACCGATCTCAACTCTCGTCCGTCTGGGATTCAAGTCGGGCGGATGCGAGTGCCGCTGGGCGTGGTTGGCATCATCTACGAATCACGACCCAACGTGACCGCTGACGCTGCCGTGCTCTGTTTGAAATCGGGCAATGCCACGGTGCTGCGCGGCGGTTCGGAGGCGTTCACCTCCAATCAGGCGATTGCGCGTTGCATTCAGCAGGGACTGAATCAGGCCGGACTACCGGTGGATGGCGTACAGGTGGTGGCGACAACCGACCGCGCCGCCGTGGGCGCGATGATCACCATGCCCGAATCCATTGATGTGATTATTCCGCGTGGCGGCAAAGGGTTGATCGAGCGGATCAGCCGTGATGCGCGGGTACCGGTGATCAAACATTTGGACGGCATCTGTCATGTCTATATCGATACGTCTGCCGATCTGGATAAGGCATTCAGGATCGCGATGAACGCCAAGACCCAGCGTTACGGTACCTGCAATACGATGGAAACCCTGCTAGTCGATGCGCCGGTCGCGGCTGACATCCTGCCCCGGCTGGCTGCCGCCTACCGTGAGAAAGGCGTCGAGCTGCGCGGCTGTCCGCAGACCTGCGCGATCCTGCCCGACGCACTCCCTGCAACGGATGCCGACTGGGATACCGAATATCTCGCGCCCATCCTCTCGATCCGGGTTGTCGATGGCCTGGATGCCGCCATGGATCACATCGCCCGTCACGGCTCTGCACATACCGATGCCATCGTCACCGAAGACTACAGCCGGGCGCGGCGCTTTCTGCGCGAGGTCGATTCAAGCTCGGTAATGGTCAATGCCTCAACCCGTTTTGCCGACGGTTTCGAGTATGGACTGGGCGCTGAAATCGGCATCAGCACCGACAAGTTCCATGCCCGAGGTCCGGTGGGTCTGGATGGTCTGACCTCGGTGAAATTCGTGGTTCTTGGTGATGGCGAGGTGCGGGGCTGAGTGCTCTGGAGTGAGCTTCGTAGTTTGGGTTGATGCAATCAACTTAACCTACCGGGCTGTCAAGTCCCGTGAGATTATAGACCCGCTTTTTGAAGCGTTCGGGGCATGTTTGTTGCCAGTCTTTGAGTGCTTGAATCGGTGCGATGTGTCCCAGCGCCTTTTGCGGGATCTGGTGATTGTATAACCTCACAGAGCCG
>CAIUAY010000085.1 GCA_903897335.1 uncultured Chromatium sp.
ACTGATCCAACTGACGCTGCAGCTTTTGCACTTGCGCCACCAACTGCCCGCTCTGCAGTTTTTCATTTTCCAACTCGCGAATGCGTGCATCCTGCATCTTGCCCTTGACCGCCTCGGCCGTGACCCTTTCCAACCGCGCCTGCGTATCGCCGAGTTTCTTGTTTGCCTGGTGAGCGAGCATATACCAGCCCTTAAACCACTCCATTGCTTGACAGCATTCCTTTACCACCGCCATCAAACGCGCGCGATCAAAAGCGTCGCCACGGCATTCCTTAAGCTCCTCATACAGCTTTAACACATAAGGATTCTGAACCTGATACTCATCAGCCGCAGCCCGTTTTAGGTTACCCTTAACAGTATTATTCAATACAGCTTCTGGATTACCGCTGAAGTTCTCAGCCAAACCGGTATATCTCATCAGATCTCGCAACATAGGAAGCGGGCGATCAAACCAGTCTTCATAATGCAAAATGAAGCAGTCCGAGGCAGTTCCATGCAATGACTCAACCGTCCTGATCAACCACGTAATTTCAGCAATCGGGGCTGGATTATTGTATTGGCGGAGGAACGAAGAGATCGTGGCGCCAGGCTCGCGTACCGCAAGGATATAGACCGGACTCAACTTCAGTTTGTTGAAAACACGCACCCAAAGCGGGATGAGCATGCTGGTCTTTGGATCTTTGAACCCAAAGATATTCGCATTAGCCTCTAGGCGAGACTCAATCAGCTTGCCAAGCGCGTCAATTGCTTGGAAACATGCCTTTTCCTGCAGCCACCCATCCGGCATAGGACTCGCGGGCGATACTCCCAAGTCAACAAGGAGGGAAGCCTGCAACTTGAATATCTCGGCATCCTCATAAGTACCCAAAGGATTGGCGACAGAGGCCGCGTTGAGGTTGTCGGAAACAGCCATTCCAAGCCCGTGAAGAACCTGCATTGCCAAAGACGTTCCTGAACGGCCAGAGCCGAGTACAACGATAATCGTCTTATTCATACGTGAGTACCGTCGGCAAGCTTCAGCACGCACCAATATAACCCACCGAAGCCCTGGGTACTGAGCACCACGTCAACGGCTACGATGCTTTCCTCGCGGGCATGGAAATAGCGGAAAACATCCTCGGCTACTGGCTTGAGATAGTTGGGCCGGAAGAAATGGATGTCGGTCAAGCTGATCAGAACATATTGCCTCGCTATGCCAACGATCGATTTGATTATGTTCACATTCGCCTGTTCGAGATAAACCCACGGATCCAGGGTCACCACATCGAATCGCTTGCGGGACGCACGCGCTGAGCGGATGAAAGCAAATGCGTCCCCGACATGATAGTCCCAATTCGCGGAGTAGGCCTTGCGCAATTCTGCCATCATCTCAGCATCGTTGTCGACTAATGTGACTTCCTGAATTTCGCGCCGTGCGAAATGCACAACATCCCGTATGCCCATCAATGCAGCCGAATAGATACAAGCTGCTGACTGTGCCGTTTCCAGCACATACTCTGGAAATACCCTACCCTTAGCGTTTTCGACTATATCGGCGCGAATATCTTCGGGAGTTCCGTGCAGCGTCTCGATCAGTCGAATGGGCTTAAACAAGGTCTTCTTCTTCCAACGCGTGAGACCGGGGCGTATGTCGATCACATCGGGAAGATCGGTCCACTGCGCATAAGATAGCAGAGTAAGTCCTGGCTGGCTGGCATAGATCCATTCGACAACAGCAAAATGCAGATGGAACATAATGCCTTGGTCGAGCAGGTCACCGTGGCCCACGATATGTCGGTAATGGCCGAACTGACCGTGGCGCTCGATCATGATGAAACCGAGCAGCCTGTCACCATGAGGAGTCCCCTCGAAGATGCCATGCCATGTATTATGATGCCGCAAGCAAGGGGGCATCCTGTTCGGGTGATTGTCGTGTACGTACGTCAGGAACGCCTCTGCGCCCTTGTTGTAGGGCGGACGTAACGGGCCTGCCTGCCGTTCTGGTTTGGACTGGAAAATGGCCTCGATATCCGCCACATGATCGGCGGGATCGAAGCCTCGGCAGATCAGGCCACGCGACGCCGCGTGCCGGACTTCTCTGATCACATTTCCCTTCGACTTGGCACGCACCGCCTCGACATAGGCCGCCATATCTCTGTATTCGGACAGATCGAGAATTGCGTTAACGCGTGTCCCAGTGAAGGCCGTGATCATACGCTGGGTCATGGCACGTCGATGTCGCCGGCAGAATTCGCTGCATCCCTCTGCCAGTCCAAGATCGACCCGCAGCCGCGGATAAGGCCTGAGCGTTGGGATGTCGATATGGGTTTCTGCTTCAAGCTGGTCGATCAACGTCTGGACCAGGGTAACCTCCGGCCCTGATTTGCCAGCCAGGGCCATTCGGATCTGGTCGATTTTTTCCGAGAATAACTGAGCCTCGACCAAGCTGGAAAAATAGAGGTCGTAGTAGGTTTGCTCCAGCTTCCCTTTATCGCCCTCGACAGATCTTAAGCGCTCTTTCGCTTTTTCAACAAGATCGCGTTGTCGACCGAGTTGTTCTTTCAGACGTACTACCGCATCCCGTCGCTCAAAGAGTGCAGCCTTCAGTTGGTCGACGCGCACGCTCATGTTCTGATAGCGTTGTTGCAGAGGAGTCACATTGGCGGGAACAGCCTCGCTGGACGATATCTCGACCGATGGCCTTGTCACTCGATTCTTCCTCTATTTCTTTAGTCGGGATCTGCGGCACACCGTTTAAATACGGCATACAGCATGACCTCAGTTTATATTGTATTTCATTATCATTTCAATAAAATCAGCTTTTCCATCTAATGATTTATTATCAATATTTATCCAAAACCCGTCAACAACGTCTTTTGTTTTCATAGCAGCCTCACCCATCGTTTCCGCACTACCACCAATAGCATCGACAGTCGACACTTGAGCAATAATCTTGACTTTTCGATCACTGGATCTTATGATTTTAGCGACCTCCCTTATTATTCTTTCATATAAATTAATATCACCTTGAGTGCTCTGAGCCTGTATGTCAATGAAATCATAATATGGTGCGATACTGGAAAATATATCATTTGCACACATCCGAAATCTATTAAGCGCGTCTTTTTCTTTAACTAACCTGCACGATGGTGCAGCAACACTTAACAAACCATTTTCTCTAGCAAGCCGCGCGAATCGTATTGCATACTTGACTGGATTTAGCTTTTCCTCTATTGGTGTTTCTAAAAATGCTGGCTCAGGATTATATACCACCGCGTCTACAACACCAGTGAGCTTTCCATCATACAAATCCGACTCAAAGTCATGTAAACTCTTATAAGTCATTCGCCGCCTTACATTCAGGCCTATGTCGAAACCTTTTCTAAGGACATTGCGCCTACCACCGACAATAACGTTACATCTATCGAATTGTGATTTTAATAACCGCTCATCACTAAGCATCAAGACCTTCAATGCATCTGCAGATACAAATAGATAATACCCGCGATCATCGCATGCACCAAATGACGACTCACACAGACAGAAAGCAAAGAAAAAAGTAATAATTTTAATAAAACTCATTACATCACCTCATATTTAAGCAATTATTCGGAAGATTTGGCCTAACCAGTTGAGCCTTCGCCAGACACCGCAGCACTGGCGCCAAAGCGACCTTGTTCGTCTCAATTCCGAAATAGTTAACTGAAACTAAGACGTTGATAAGCCAACAGCCACCACTCAAAAAACCTTTCCCAGCATCAAGTGCCCCCCATCAGGTGTGACGTCGAGTAAAGCAATCGGCTGATTGCTGCCGACCCGACAAAAAACACTGTGCGAAACGGCTTTGATCATAATCACGGCCACGTCGCGGCCTGCGAGGGCTACGGCCCCTACTACCGCAGCCGCGATCTGGAGGATCGGCTGTGCAGACCGATCATGTCAGGCCGCAACGTTCAAGGCCCGCCAGACCACCCGGAAAAACCTTATCGCTAGGTCAGCTGCAAGTCAACCAGCTCCCTGGCAACAATTTCGCCATAGGCCTGATTCATGTGCCGGTCCAGAACGCCAGGTATTGTAGGGTGAGGCCCTCTAGAAAACTGACTATCCGTAAAACAGCGATCAGAGTCTAGTACCTCGTTCGGTTGCCGGAGGTAACGTACACCAATTCTGCCAAGCTCAGTTTCATAGAAATCCTCAGTGAATTCAAAACAACTCTTAGCGCGGTTGATACCGACAGAGCGCTTAGCTACATCGTTTTCCCTTCGAGGTACCCGAGGCGCTGATATCAGAATGACATTGTTGCGGCCGGTCGCTTGCCTGACTGCTTGTATCATCCCGCGCGCATTAATATACGGAGCGTTCCCCCATTCTTTATTATCCTCTAATCCCATCCAACCATTAAACCCTTTAATCAGCATATTACCTAGCATTGCGCGGGAAACCGGAACATCCAGGTAACTAATCGCACTAGATTTGTCAATGGAAAAACAGGGTGTTATGCGATGAAACATATCAACAAAGACGATGCAATCAAATTCGGCAACATCAGCCTGGAAGCAATTTACCCGTTTTGCATTCGAAAAGGACTTACTCACAACTGCGGCATGACTCGGGGATGAAACAAAAAAATCAATACCGCTAATTGAAAGTTCCGTGTTATCGATAGACCAGCACGTTTCGTAATTAGCGACAAGCGTTGGCGCATTAAACCCTATAAATGTGTCTACGCCATTGCCATAAATCGCGTCCCAACCCTCCTTAACCGCACCGAGAAAGGATGTGCCTATGAATAGCGTTGGCTTTTTCATTTTGAGAACCCTTCCAACAGTGCATCTTC
>CAIUAY010000086.1 GCA_903897335.1 uncultured Chromatium sp.
GCTTCGTTCATCGCTTCACCCCTCGGTTGTTCGTCACTTCCAAGGGTAAAAGAAGGGCGGAGCGTTTGCCGCCACCTTCAGCAACGCTGATGACCTACTCGGTTACAGGGTTTTGGCCGGAACGATGATCAAGGCCATGATGACGATGGCGAAATGACATCTACGCCCTTGTCCGACGCGACGCGCTGGCGACGGGGCAGCCGGATTCTGGTCGCCGAGGACAACGCGATCAACCAGAAGGTCATCCAGCACCAGCTCAATCTGCTCGGTTATGTCGCCGAGCTGGTCGGCGATGGCCGCGAGGCCCTGGCGCAGTGGCACTGGGGTGAGTATGACCTGCTGTTGACCGACCTGAATATGCCGCACATGGATGGCTATGAACTGACCGCAGCCATTCGGCACGCCGAGGGTCAGGACCAGCATCTTCCCATCGTTGCACTGACCGCCAACGCCCTGAAGCACGAGGAAATCCGTTGCAAAGCGGTCGGCATGGACGATTATCTGCCCAAGCCGGTGCGTCTCGACCGACTCCAGGCGATGCTGGAAAAGTGGCTGCCGGTCACGCATTCGCCCACGACCACTGGCATCTCCCCGCTCAGCGTGATGAGCAACCCGCTGGCCGTCCTGGACACGGCGATCCTGCCGAGTCTGATCGGCGATGACCCGGCGCTGATCGCGGAATTTCAGCAGGACTACCTCTCCGCAGCGCAAACGGAAGCCAAGGAAATTCGTGACGCCCTGGCTCAGGGTGAATGGAGAGTCGTTGGCGAGGGCGCTCACAAACTGAAATCGTCTTCCCGCTCGGTGGGTGCCATGGCCTTGGGCGAGGTCTGCGCCCGACTGGAACAGGCGGGCAAGGCGGTCGATGCCGAGGCTGCCAAAATGATCGCGTTGGAATTTGACATCGCGTTCGCCACGACCGTGGCTGCCATCAATCAGGAAGGATCGTGATCGTGCTGCCACCAAAGATTCTGCTGCTGGACGACGAACCCTTTCAGCTCAAGCTGCTATTGCGTCAGCTCGCTAACCTTGGACAGGATGCGGTCGAGACCTGTACGACCGGCGCGGACGCCTTGACCCGGCTGGAGGTCAATGTCGGTGGCGAGCAACTGATCTTTATTGATCTCAATATGCCCGGCATGGATGGCGTGGAAGTTATCCGCCGACTGGCGGATCGCCACTACAGCGGCACCCTGGTGCTGGTCAGCGGCGAGGATGCGCGCATCCTGGAAACCGCCGTGCGGCTCGCTCGCGCTCATCGCTTGAATGTGCTTGGGCATCTGAACAAGCCGATCCAGCCCGAGGTTCTCCGTGCGCTGCTGGAACATTGGGTCGAGCAGACGCCCTTCGCCGCTGCGTCACCCAAGCAGTATGGCGCCGCCGAGATCGGGCGCGCCCTGCTGGCTGGCGAGCTGGTGAATTATTACCAACCGAAAGTGGACATGGCGACCGGCACACTCGACGGCGTGGAAACCCTGGTGCGCTGGCACCATCCCGATGACGGTCTTGTCTTACCGGATCGGTTCATCGGCGTGGCTGAAGACCACGGACTCATCGACGATTTGACCCGCGTCGTGCTCACCGGTGCGCTTGAGCAAGCTCGGCGCTGGCGCGACGCCGGACTGGTGCGGCGAGTGGCGGTCAATGTCTCCATGGACAATCTGACCCGGCTGGATTTTGCGGACTTTGTCCTGAGTCAGGTCGTCCACTCTGGCATCGCGGCGGAAGATCTGATGCTGGAAGTGACCGAATCCCGCTTGATGACGAATATCGTCGCGTCCCTGGACATCCTCACCCGCCTGCGGCTCAAACATATTGGCCTGTCCATCGACGATTTTGGGATGGGTCATTCGTCGCTGACGCAACTGCGCGACATCCCCTTCAACGAACTCAAAATCGAGGGCAGCTTCGTCCATGGCGTCGGCCAGGATCAGACCAAGTCCGTGATTGTGACCGCCTGTCTCGACCTGGCTCGACAGTTTGGCATGACAGCGGTGGCCGAAGGGGTGGAAGACCGCTCGGACTGGGATTGTCTGCGTCAGTTGGGTTGCAACCTCGTACAAGGTTACTTCGTCGCCAGACCCATGCCGGGCGCAGAGTTGGCCGGATGGTTGGCCGATTGGGAAGTGCGTCGGCCAGAACTGGCCACGGACGGACGAACACCAAACACCTGGCAACGGCGCGCAGATCACACGCGATGAAGCAGCAAATCATCAATTTCGCATCGCTACGGGTACTGGTCGTTGACGACGTGGCCTTGGCGCGTCGGCTGCTGTTCACCATGCTCAGACAGATGGGGATCGAGAATGTGACCGTGGTGACCAATGGCACAGATGCACTGAGGCAACTGGACAACAAACCGTTCGACATTCTGCTGTGCGATTGGAACATGCCGGGCATGTCAGGTCTGGAAGTATTGGTCAAAGTCCGCGAGCAGCCCCGTCTCAATCGCTTGCCGGTGCTCATGGTGACGGCCGAAATCAGTTCGGCACAGGTCAAAGACGCCATGCTGGCGGGGGTAACGAGCTATGTCGCCAAACCGTTTACACCCGCGATTCTACGGGATCATATCACCGACTGCCTCACTGAATCCGGGTGCCGCGACGCATCCTGTGTTTAACGAGGAGCGTTCGCAAACCAGACCATGACTGATCCAACAAACCGCGACCAGCCCCGTCGCTCTCGCGCCAGATGGTTCGGATCTGCGCCCGCAAGGAACGGTTCGACAGCCGGATCGTATAGAAGCGGTCTTGACAGGTTGATGCGGGTGGCGGTGCCAGTCACGCCGGATGTGATGGGAGATGGTGCCGAAGTCCATCGGATTGTTCAGTGAACCGCAGTGCGCAGCGATTGGCGTTGGGAATTTATTTTCTCGATGGTACGGACGTCGTGCTCGATGCCTTGGAGCAGGCCTACTCCGCACGTCACCCAGTCCCCCAAGGCGATCGATCTCATCCATCACAGTGATCGTGGCGTGCAGGACGTGTCGATTCACAACACCGAGCGCCTCACCAACGCCGGAATTGCGCCATCCACCGACAGTCATGGAAAAGTCGAGAGGCGATGGAGTGGGCGACTGGTTCAATCATCGACGGCTCCTAAAACTGATCGGTCATGTCCCCCCGTCCGAGGCCACGTCTGATCAACAACTCAACACCTCCGCTATGATGGCGTGACTCACACCAATGCGCATCAGAGAAGCTCGGCGCGGTTCAAGGTTGAGAAGATTGGTTTCCTCTCTCAACGTCGCCCAGATGACTATGCACCTGAACAACGTCCTGCCCAAAGAAAGTCGAACATCGCGTATATATGGGATACTAGACAATGGTCATGTTGGTAGCGGACTGAAGTCTTTATCCGGGCTCGAATGGTCGGTGATTCAGGCTTGACGGCGTGTCCATCAAGCATCCTGCTAATGACAGACTGAACCCACGCAATTAATATGGTGCGGGTTTCCTATCACGAGGAGGAACGAAAGCCATGACATTGGTTGATCCACATGGTGGCGGAGACTTGCTGCCACTGCTGTTAGAGGGCGAGGCGCTCACGTTCGAGCGCAAGCACGCCGCCACGCTGCCCACACTGCGCGTGAGTAATCGCGAAAGAGGCGACCTCATCATGCTCGGCATCGGTGGCTTCACGCCGTTGCAGGGCTTCATGACACACGCCGACTGGCAGGGCGTGTGCGATGGCATGAGAATGGCCAACGGCCTGTTTTGGCCGATCCCCATTACACTTTCGGCGACCCAGGCTGAGGCCGATGCCATCTCAATTGGCAGCGAAATTGCCCTCACGGATTCGGATGACGGCAGCATCCTCGCAACGATGCGCGTCACCGAAAAGTACGCCATCGATAAGCTGCATGAATGCGCTACCGTATTCCAGACCACCGACCCGGCTCACCCCGGCGTCAAGCTGGTGATGGAACAAGGCGCGGTCAACCTCGCTGGCTCGGTCAAGGTGCTGTCCACCGGCGGCTTCCCGGAAAAATATGGCAACCTCTTCAAGACGCCGAAACAAACACGTGAGTTATTCATCGCCTTAGGCTGGTCGCGGATCGCGGCATTCCAAACGCGCAATCCGATGCATCGCTCGCACGAGTACTTGGCTAAGGTCGCCATCGAGACTTGCGACGGCGTGCTCATCCATTCGCTGTTGGGCAATCTCAAGCCCGGTGATATTCCGGCCGAGGTGCGTGCCAAGGCCATTGGCACCCTGGTCGACAATTATTTCGTCCAGGACACCATCGTGCAGGCCGGCTACCCACTCGACATGCGCTACGCCGGTCCGCGCGAGGCGCTGTTGCACGCACTGTTTCGCCAAAACTACGGCTGCTCACACCAGATCGTCGGGCGCGATCATGCCGGCGTAGGCAGCTATTACGGCCCGTTCGACGCCCACCATATCTTCGACCGTCTGCCGGCCGACGCACTGCAAACGCAGCCCTTGAAAATCGACATAGCCTTCTGGTGCTACCGGTGCGGAGGCATGGCCTCCGGGCGCACCTGCCCGCACACCGATGCCGACCGGTTGCAGGTCTCCGGTACCCAGTTACGCAAGTCCCTTGCCGAGGGGCTTGACGTCCCATCAGAGTTTAGCCGCCCGGAAGTGCTCGCCATTCTGCGTGAGTACTACGCCAGCCTTGACAGCGAGTAACATCGCTTACGTTCTGAAACCTGAAAAATGAGAAATGAGGAGAGACAGCAATGCCAACCTATGTAAGAACCGACAAGTGCGATGGCTGCAAGGGTCAGGACAAGACCGCCTGCATGTACATTTGCCCGCATGACCTGATGGCTTTGGACAAGGACGGCTCGCAGACCGGACATGCTATGAAGGCCTATAACCAGGAACCCGAACAGTGCTGGGAATGCTATTCCTGCGTCAAGATCTGCCCGCAAAACGCCATCGAAGTACGCCACTACGCCGACATCGTGCCCCTTGGCGGCTCGGTACAGCCCCTGCGCGGCTCCGACGCGATCATGTGGACGATCAAGTTCCGCAACGGCACCATGAAGCGTTTCAAGTTCCCGATCCGTACCACGGCGGAAGGTTCAATCGATCCCTACGGTAACAAGCCCATGCCCAAGGTCGCCGAACTCAGCGCGCCTGGCGTCTTTACCAAGGAAATGATGGGTGGCTACCGCGCTGGCCGGCCGGACGAATTGATCCGCCGCGGATAGGTTCTGCCCCCATCGACCATCCTGAACACTTGCGGGACGGACTGCGGCTCTGAACGGTGCCCCAGCTCTGTCTCCAGCCACTCTGCGAGATGAATGCAATGTCACAAGGCACCTTTGAAGACCCGACCGTCGTCCAAGAAGAACTGGACATTCTGCTGATTGGCGGCGGCATGGCCTGCTGCGGCGCGGCCTATGAAATGATGCGCTGGGCTGATGCGGTCAAGGCCGAAACCGGCACGGAACTCAAGATCAAACTGGTGGACAAGGCCGCGATGGATCGTTCCGGCGCCGTGGCTCAGGGACTATCCGCGATCAACACCTATATCGGCTCCGAGCAGGATCCGGCCGACTATGCCCGCATGGTCTCCAACGATTTGATGGGCATCACCCGCGACGACCTGGCCTATGACCTGGGTCGCAACGTCGATGATTCAGTGCACCTGTTTGAAGAGTGGGGTCTGCCGATCTGGAAGACTGACGCCGAGGGCGTGCGCCACGACGGAGCCGAGTCGCTCAAGGAAGGTCTGCCGCTGCTTAAGGACGGCGGCAAGCCAGTACGCTCGGGTAAGTGGCAGATCATGATCAATGGTGAATCTTACAAATGGATCGTTGCCGAGGCCGCCAAGAAGGCGCTGGGTCTGTCGCGCATCGAAGAACGCATCTTCATCGTTAAGCTGATCAACGACAAGAACGACCCCTCGCGCGTTGCCGGTGCCGTCGGCTTCTCTGTGCGCACCAACACCATTCATGTCTACAAGGCCAAGGCCGTGCTGCTAGCCGCTGGCGGCTGCGTCAACCTGTTCCGCCCGCGTTCTGTGGGTGAGGGCACGGGTCGTGCCTGGTACCCGGTGTGGAACGCGGGTTCGACCTACGCCATGGCTGCCGAGGCCGGCGCTGAAATGACGATGATGGAAAACCGCTTCGTGCCTGCCCGCTTCAAGGACGGTTACGGCCCTGTCGGTGCCTGGTTCCTGCTGTTCAAAGCCAAGGCGACCAATGCTTATGGCGAAGACTATATGGTCAAGAACAAGGAGATGCTCAACGACTACCCGCCTTATGGCCAGGCCGCCGTGCCCGCATCCTGCCTGCGCAACCACCTGATGCTCAAGGAGATGAAGGAAGGCCGTGGCCCAATCTATATGGACACCGTGACGGCGTTGGCCAAGCTGCGCGAAACGCTGACACCCAAGGAGGTCAAGCACCTGGAGGCGGAAGCCTGGGAAGACTTCCTTGACATGTGTATCGGCCAGTGCGGCATCTGGGTCGGCGAGAATATCGAGCCTGAGAAGAAGAACTCAGAACTGATCCCGACCGAGCCCTACCTGCTGGGTTCGCATTCCGGCTGCTGCGGCATCTGGGTTTCAGGCCCGACCGATGTGGGTGCCCCCACCGCCGAAGAGGGCGATTACGACGGCGTACCGGCGCACTTGCCGCGTGGCTGGAACTGGGGCTATCGCTCGATGACTACGGTCAAAGGCCTGTTCACCGCCGGCGATGGCGTGGGTGCCTCCGGCCACAAGTTCTCCTCCGGTTCACATACCGAGGGTCGGCTGGCCTCCAAGGCCATGATCCAGTACGCGCTGGATAATAAGGACTGGACGCCCGAACTCGACACCCCGGTTGAGCAACTGGCAGCGGAAGTCTACCAGCCGGTGCGCAACTTCCTGGAGCAGAAGGACTACACCACCGCCATCGACATCAACCCGCACTACATCACGCCCAAGATGTTGCAGTTCCGTCTGCAAAAGATCATGGACGAGTATGTGGCTGGCACCTCCACCTACTACAACACCAACGACAAAATGTTGGCGGTGGCGGAAGAGAAGCTGGGGATGCTCAAGGAAGATTCGATGAAGATGCGCGCCAAGGATCTGCACGAGCTGCTGCGAGCCTGGGAAAACTACCACCGCATCATTACAGCCGAGGCGCACATGAAGCACATCCAGTTCCGTGAGGAATCCCGTTATCCGGGCTTCTACTACCGCACCGACAAGAACTTTGTCGATGAGGAAAACTGGCATTGCTTCGTCAATTCCATCTACGACAAGAACACCAAACAATGGACTTGCTTCAAGCGCAAGCACGTCGATTTGGTGGACAAAACCAAGCTGTTCAAGGCGGCGGCACACTAGGCTCCTGACGCCAAGCGCGTAAAGGAGCAATGGCCGGGCACCGCAAGGCGTCCCGGCCTTTTTCTTGGTACGTACGAGGCTCCGGGTCATGATGTCGGTCAGTGCCGGGGCGAAATACGTCGCGGTCAGCTCCCGCTATGCTGTACCCCAAGCCGCGCCCGTCCAAGCGGTAGCCGAAACCGTGATTAAGCTCCGCCAACGCCTTCAGCCACTTATCCCGTGAATCGACGACAAGGTAACCGCCATGCAAGATGACCAGGCTCAGCTCCAGCCTTTCCCCGGCAGCCCGGTGGTGCCACAAACCTTTGATGACAGTAAAGTCATCCAATTCCAGTGCCGCCCCGGAATTGCCTGCTGGAATGCCTGTTGCAGCAACATCGATATCTCGCTGACCCCCTATGACATCCTGCGCCTGAAGCGCCGTTTCGGAACTCGCTCAGGCGAGTTCCTGCGTCAATACACCGTCCCCTACGAAATCGAGCAAGACAGCATCGCAGGCGTCAAGCTGCGCCCGGTCGTCAATGGCACGGCCTGCCAGTTCATGACCCCTGCGGGTTGCAGCGTCTACGAAGACCGACCGACCGCCTGCCGCTATTACCCGGTCGCGCTGCTGTCGCTGCGCCGCCAGGACGAATACACCGACCTCTCATCCTATGCCCTGGTCGAGGAGCCGCACTGCCTGGGTCACCAGGAGCCGCGCCCAATCAGCGTGGCGGACTATCGCAAGGAGCAGGGGCTGGAGGACTATGACGACCTGGCGCGCGGTTGGCGCCAATTGATCCTGAAAAAGAAGTCATCCGGCCCCAGCATCGGCAAGCCGTCCAAGCGCAGCCTGGAGCTGTTCTTCATGGTCTGCTATGACCTCGACCGTTTCAGTCAGTTTGTGGCCAGCGAAGGCTTCAGCGACATCTACGAGCTGCCGGCCGAAGAGCTGAAAGATATCCTGTGCGACGACGTGGAGCTGATGCAGTTCGGCTTCCGCTTCCTGCGGCAAGTCCTGTTCGGCGAGGAAACCATCCCATTGCGCAGGGAAGCGGCGGAACAGCGGCGGTTGCGCCATAAGGAGCGGCAACAGCGCCTTGCGACCGAGGCGGCGGCTCGCCGTGCGATGGAGCAGGATGAGATGTATGAGAACACGAATGAGTGAGCGCGGTGCCGGCAGGTGCGGCTAATCTTATGCGTGACACCGCTGCGGCGGTGTCACGTGGGGGAGGTTACTTCTTGGCCGCAATCTGCTGCAACTTGGTTGGCTGAATGATATGGGCATCCAGCCCGGCCTCTTTGACTGAGCCACCATAGGCCACGGTCATGAGTTGCGAATAATAGATGATCGGCATATGGAACTTGGTGCCTTGCTTGCGATTGATCTCGGACTGGTAGACCTCGACATTAGCCTGGCACAGCGGGCAGGGGGTGACGAGCATGTCGGCGCCCTGGTCGTAGGCCGCCTCGACGACATCGCGGATCTGCTTCTGACTCTTATCCGGCTCCGAGAAGGCCAGTGCACCGCCGCAGCAAGTCACTTTCTGGTCATAGGCCGTCAGCGCCTCGCCGCCCATGGATTCGACCAGCCGGTCGAGATACATGGGGTTTTCGAAGGACTCGCCGGCAATCCCGAACGGGCGGTTAGTCTGGCAGCCGACATAGCCGGCGAATTTAATCTCGGCGAGCGATTTGACCACCGGCTTCTTGAGTTCGTCGTAGCCGAAATCCTCGATCAATACTTCGACCATATGGCGCACTGGGGCGCTGCCCTGGTAATGGAGTTCCGCCTCTTTCAGTGCCTCGTTGGCCTGCGCCAGCAGTTGCGGGTTGCCGTCGATCTTTTCCTTCGACTCGCGCGCATTGAGCCAGCAGGCCGCACAGGTGGCGACGATATCCTGACCCGGCAGATGCTTTGCCGCGAGGGTGAAGTTGCGTGCGTTGATGACCACGCGCTCCAACTCGCTGCCGCCGGCATAGGCGATAGAAGCACCACAGCAATTCCAGTCTGGGATATCAGTCAGCTTGATGTCCAGCGTCTTGCACATCGCCGCGACCGAGGTCTGGAGGTTGGCGGCGGAGGCTTTGCGCTGCGAGGAGCAGCCGGGATAGAACGCGTATTCCTTCTTGGCCATGGTATTGCCTCAGTGGGTGGCGGGCGCACACCGCGCCTCGATTGCGCGGGCTTTCTTTAGCATCGCGGCAATGCCCTTCTGATCCTTTGGACTGTGGCCGCCGAATAGCTCGAACGGGTTGAGCCGCCCGGCCTTGATCAGACCAAGGGCAACAGGGAGCATGCTCATGCCCTGCTTGATGCCCGACACCAGGCCATCTTTGAAATACAGGCCGACCGTCAGTTTCATCTCATTGACCCGGCCGGTTTTGGTGCAGTTTTTCCAGAACTGGATGGAAAAGTCCCGCGTCGGCTGGTTCTTAGGTGCGAGTCCAAGCTCCTGGGCATAACTGGCAATGCCATGCATGATTTGAGTGATCGGCAGCTTGCGCGGGCAGCGCACCACGCAGTTGTAGCAAGAGGTACACATCCACATCGCATCTGAGGTGAGCACGTCATCGCGCTTGCCGGCGCGGATCATCATGAAGATCTCCTGCGGCGGGTGTTCCCAATGGGGGCCGAACGGGCAGGAGCCGGCACACACGCCGCACTGCATGCACATTTTAACCCATTCGCCATCTTCGACATGCGCCTCGACTTCCTTGAGGAAGTCGTTGCGATAGGGTAACGGGGCGGCGGCAATGGCCTGGTGACCGGTCGTGCGCAGTGCGTCCATTAGTTGAACCCCTTCATCGGTGACATGCCGATTCGTTTGATCGTCTCCGCATAGTCGTTGATCAGAGCCGCGACCCGCTGGCTGTCGGTAATCGCGACCTCAAAGC
>CAIUAY010000087.1 GCA_903897335.1 uncultured Chromatium sp.
CGAGGCCAAAGCGTGGGCCGAACGCCGCAATGCCTCCCAAACCGGCGTGGACTGGCAGTTCACCACCGAAGACGCCCGCATCAAACTCAAACGCCTCTACCCACAAGTTAAGCTGGAATGATCTACTAGGCTGCCAGGGTACGGCATGCCCCACGGCACCGAGATAGGCCTGCCAGCGCAGAAACCGCAATCCGTAATTCACCAGCGACAGCGACAAGGCAATCAGGATTCCGACAAGACCCACCTGACCCACCGCCGCCGTCACCTCGCGCCAGCCGCCCCACAGGGAGAAGCCCAGATAGCCCAGCGCCGAGAGCACCACCGAATAGACGACGGCCCGATAGCGCCAGCCGGACAGGAGTGGCTCGCTCACGGGCGACGGCAGGGCGCGATCAGCATCCTGTGTCACAGCGACAGCCGCTTGAACACGACACCGGGGATCGTGCGGATGATCAGCATGATCAAGGCCCAGAAGGCGGGTGCGTACAGCACGTCGACCTGGCGTTCGATGCCGGTGACGATCCGTTTGGCCACCGCGTCCGGCTGGGCGACCAGTGCTGCGGGCAGCGGCAGCCCTTGCGTCATTGGGGTCGCCACGAAGCCAGGGCGGATGTCGATGAGGTGAACGCCTGCCTTGAACAGCCGTGCCTGCAGTCCTTCACAGAAGGTCGACACCGCCGCCTTGGCGCTGCCATAGACATAGTTCGATGGCCGTCCCCGATCACCGGCGACCGAGGTGATCACAGCGAGCGTCCCATGGCGCTGGCGCTCAAACTGATTGGCCAGCAGCGTCAGCAGGGCAAGGGTCGCGGTGGCGTTGAGGGTGAATGCTGTCACGGCCAGTGTCGCGTTCTGCTCGCAGGCTGCCTGATCGGGCAAGGTGCCATGGGCGATCAAGGCGATGTCGATCTCACCGAGTGCATCCAGGCCGGCTGTGAGCATGGCCGGATGGGCGTCGAGATGGGTCACATCCAGTGCGTACGTGTGGCAGGCGCCGGCGCCGCGGGCGACCAGATCGGCGGCGGTCTGGGACAGTTTTTCGGGATGGCGTGCGACGAGGAAAAAACTGGCGCCCTGGCTGGCCCATTCGCGGGCGCAGGCGGTGGCGATGGCCGAGTTGGCGCCGATGATGAGGATGCGTTTCATGTGGTCACTCGCGTCCAGAAGCGTGAGCAGAGCGCGGGATCGCGCAGGGCTTCGAGTTGTTCCCAGGCCGGATAGCCGCGGCGAAAGTCTTCGCCGCGCATGTGGGCATCCTTGGCCGGATAGAGTCGCCCGCCGGCCTCGCGCACGATGGCATCCAGTCGTGGGAAGAGGGTGGTTCCAAGTCGGTTGGATTGCGGAAAGTCCAGCGCAAGGGTGGTGCCTGGTGCCGGAAAGGACAGTAGGCCCGGTGAGGCGATCTCGCCACAGCGTTTGAGGACGGCGAGGAAGGAGCCGGTGCCGGACGCGGCGATGGCGCTCAGCAGGGCATGGATGGCGGGCTGTGCCTGGGTCACTGGGATTAGGCACTGGTATTGCTGAAAGCCCTTCGGCCCGTAGATCCGGTTCCACTGGCGGATGCCATCGAGCGGATAGAAGAAGGGCGCGTAACCGCTGCGGCGTGGCTGGCGGTCACGCGGGTGCTTGCGCCAGTAGGCCGCATTAAAGGCTCGCAGCGACAGCCCGTTGATGAGCGAGACCGGCGGCATCAGGGGGACGTTTAGCCTGGCGTTGGCGGCGACCTCGAGCGCACCGTCGGGGGCGAAATCGCCCGCCAGATAGACGCCCCGTCCGGTGGTCTGTCCCTGGGCGGCGCAGTCGATCCAGGCCACGCCATACTCATGCTGGCGATCGAGTTCGGCGGAGATGGTAAAGAAATCGGCCAGGGTCTCGAAGCGTGCGACGATGCTGTCGATCTGGCTGGAGCGGATCGGCAGCAGTTGGATCTCGGCCCAGTCGATGATGCCGGTCAGACCCAGCCCGCCGATGGTGGCCGCGAACAGGTCGGGATGATCCTCGGGCGAGCAGGTCTGTCGCCCCTCCTGGGAGCGCAGCAGACCGAACCGCCGGACATGACAGCCGAAGGTACCGCGCACATGATGGTTCTTGCCGTGAACATCGTTGGCGATCGCCCCGCCGAGGGTGATGAACTGGGTGCCGGGGGTGACGGAGAGAAACCAGCCGCGCGGGATCGCGAGCGCCAGGATCTCATCGAGCGTGACACCAGCCTCGGCGACCAGAATACCGGTGGCCCAGTCCGCGTCGATGAAGCGATCAAGGGCGCGCAGGTGCAAGACCTGATCGCTCATCGCCAGACAACTGTCGCCGTAGCTGCGGCCATTGCCAAAGGGCAGGGTCGAGCCATGCGTGCGCAGGAGCGCGTCCAGTGCCTGGGGGAGCGCATCGCGCCAAGGGCAGGCGTGGGGTGTCTGGGGAAACGGCGGGTGGTTGCCCCATGAGAGCAGTCGGTTGGCACTCATGTCGCGGCCCAGAACACTAGCCCGAAGAGGGCGCCGATGATCAGGCTGATCCGATCGCGGATGGCGAACACGACCGGATCGTCGTGCATCTGGCCGCGATGGGTGAGCATCCAGACCCGGCTGATCCAGAGCAGCAGCAGCGGACAGGCGAGCCAGATAATCTCTGGGTGAC
>CAIUAY010000088.1 GCA_903897335.1 uncultured Chromatium sp.
CAAACGATAACCCTTTGAAAACCCGATTGGCGTAGGCCGTTTCGGCTCTGGCTCCAGCGCAGGTAGCTGCACAAGTCGCTCAGCAACATATTGATATAAAAAGAAACGCTACCCCCTGAAATCAGGGAGGTCCTGATTTTTAGTGAGATTGAGAGACGGCTTGGTGGGCGAGTCCGTATCAGCGACCAAGGCCGGGAAGACTTCACCATGGCATTCATAACACGGCGGTGCGTGTGTGCTCGATCTGCTGGCTGTTTTTGAACTGATCGTTAATGGGTTCGATGATGGTGCGCTTGCGTCACAACAGCTTATCCATTAACGGCATGAGTGTGTTGTGCCTGCTCTTGCGGATCCGGGTGATCCGGTGCAAACCGCACTCCCAGCGTTTGTCGAAGCGGCGTTGGGAGAGGTCGCCGCGATCAGCAATGGACGGATGGTTCTGAAGAGCAATTTGCAGGCAAGAGGTGGCAGTATTTTCACGGTTTAATCGTTATTTTGTTTTTAAACAATGGTTTATTTGTGCATTTATCCATCGCGAATAGATAGGCTATCAATCTGACAAAGTAGAATTAAGACTGATCGTGTAAACTTATGCCGATCACGCAGCGCCTCTCACTTTTCAGTGCGACCAGAAATCAAATCCAGCATGTCTGATCCAACCTCACTGCAAATGGTCGCAAGCAAGGCGCTTGGCGGCGCGGAATATTGGTTCCATCGCTTCAGTCTGGCACTGGCCGCGCAGGGCGCGCCGACCGAGGTTGCCATTCGTCGCGCCAGCGGACTTGAAAATCTCGATTTTGGGTCGCTGACCGTCCACCGCCTGCCGTTTCGCACCACCTGGGACCCCATCTCGCGGCACGCCGTGACCAGGCTCATCCGGCACAGCCAACCGGACATCATCCAGACGTATATGGGGCGCGCGACTCGCCTGACGCATTTGCCCCGCGCCGGGATCATCCATCTGGCGCGGCTCGGCGGCTATTATGCACTTGACCCCTACCGCCATGCGCACGGCTGGATTGGCAACACCCGGGCGCTGTGTGACTGGATGATCCAGAATGGGTTGCCCGCCGCACGGGTTCATCACATCTATAACTTTGCCGATCAAGCCAGGCCAGTCGCGCCGGAACAGGTGGCAGCGCGGCGTTTGCAGCATGGCATCCCCGATGATGCCTGGGTGATGGTGACGCTGGGGCGCTTTGTCGGGTTCAAGGGTCATGCCCATCTGCTTGCCGCCCTCGCCCGCCTGCCCCAGACCATCGGTGGACGACCGCTGCGACTGGTCATGCTCGGCGACGGGCCGCTCGGCGCGTCACTGCGCCAGCAGTCAATTCATAACAGGCAGGAGTCGCGCATTGTCTGGGCTGGCTGGCAATCTGATCCGTCGCCTTATCTCCAGATGGCTGATCTGGTGGTTTTTCCGTCGCTGGATGCCGAACCGTTCGGCAATGTCATCCTCGATGCCTGGCGTTGGGGAAAACCACTTGTCACCACCCGCTTTCGCGGTGCCCGCGAGGTCGTCCGTCACGGCGAGGATGCCTGGTGCGTCCCCTGCGAAGATGCCGCCGCGCTTGCAGGCGGCATTCTGGAGACACTGGCTGATCCGGCACGAATGATCGCGTTGGCTAAACGTGGACGCGAACGGGTTGCACAGGATTTCAGCCGCAACGTCATTCTGGGTCAATATCTGGAACTCTATCGACAGCTTGCGGGATGACGCCAGAGCGGATCACGGCTCTAAAAACCGCGCAACAATGAGAGGTCGAATCATGGGCTGGGAAACGGTGCCGCTGGCAGGCAGTTTAGGGAACTATCGTGACGATTGGGATCGTCTGAATGCCACGCTCTACCGCAGCCAGCCATTTTTTGACAGCCGTTTTATCGAACCGATGCTAAAATTTTTTGCAACTGGCGAGGAACGGCTGTGTGTTCATTCGCAACATGGCGAGATCGATGGCCTGCTGATTCTGACGCCAAGACGTACTGGAATTTGGAGTCTGTTTACTCCGTCACAGATGCAAATCGTACCAATCTTATTAAAAGACAGCGCACTTCTTCATTCACTTATTAAGGTACTTCCTAGCTTTACCATAAGCGTTGAATTTCTCCGCCAAGACCCACTTTTGACGCCGTTCAACAAAAATGTCAATGCACTTGAGATCATACATCAGTCACAGGCACTGACAATCACGGTGACGATTACGAATCAATTTAGTGACTATTGGTCGTTACGTTCAAAAAATTTAAAAAAAAATCACCATCGCCATTTTAAACGTCAGAAAAAAAATTTTCAATCAATGCGATTAGGCTGTCATGAAACGCCTGACAGCATACACGAAGCGGTGAACCGATATGGCATCATGGAATCACGAGGCTGGAAGGGTTGGCAGGGTACCTCGCTAAATCCAAACAATAAACAGGGTGCGTGTTATGCTGAATTGATGGAGCATTTTGCAGAATCAGACAATGCTTCTGTTTATGAACTTTACTTTGATGATCTCATGGTTGCTTCACGTTTATGCGTTCTGAATTCTGACATGCTTATTATACTAAAGACGACATATCATGAAGACTTAGCAGAATACGCTCCTGGTCAACTTTTGCTACATGCCGTATTAGAAAAAGAGTTTTTGCGACAGCGTGTTAAAGCAGTTGAATTTTATACGAACGCAACACCGGATCAGGTCAGTTGGAGCACAGATCAGCGTTTAATCAATAACGTCACACTATTTCGTCACTCACTACTGAAGCATGCTTATTTATTTAAAAGATCTCTGCGTCAAAATTCGATTATTAAAAAATAGAGCTTTTTTCTAATTTTCATCGAAATTTCACAGAAACAATGCAACTCACTTCATACGATCCATCCAAATTCCCAAAAGCCCGCGCCCCTACCTTACCAACTCCATCGCCTGAGTGTTTTTGTCTTCTTCCGCAACCAATTCTTGCAGGTGTTCTCACACTCGAAAATACCCTGCATCTCCACAGCGGACGCTATGCCCTTGCGCTGGCACTTAAACAGGCGAAGATCAGCTCGGACGATGGCGTTCTGTTGCCGGCCTATCATTGTCTTGCGATGGTCGAACCACTGCGTCTGGCTGGAGTCAGGCCAGTGTATTACCCGATCAATTCGGATCTTTCCATTGACATCATCGAGATCGAGAAGCGATCAAGCGGCGTGAAAGCCATCGTTGCCGTGCATTATTTCGGCTTTCCGCAGGATTTCAGGCTTCTTCGCAATCTGGCGGATCGGTTAGGTCTGATCCTGATCGAAGACTGCGCTCATGCCTGTTTCGGTGCCATCAACGGTGCGCCTCTGGGTAGCTTGGGCGATTACGCCATCGCCAGCACCATGAAGTTTTTCCCGATCGGTCATGGCGGAGTGCTGGCGTCAACCCGTCATCGATTGGTGCAGCCCGCGTTAAAAAATCCTCCACTCAAGATCGAACTAAAGACGGTGATCAATCTCCTGGAGAATGCTCACGCTTATCATCGGCTTGGTCGCCTTGGCAGACTACTCAACATCCTGATCCAGATGAAAGATAACCTGTTGCGAAAAAAGCGGCGTTCACAACCGTTAACGCCAAGCCGGAATGAGGCAACGCCTGAGTACGTGATGGATTCGCGCTGGCTTGGGTGGCGCAGTTCCCGCGTGAGTCGGTTTTTGCTTCGACACGCCCGTACCGATGATCTGATCAAGCGTCGGCGTGATGTTTACAGGATGTTTCTGGGTGCTCTGGCACATCGACGCGACTGCCGCCCGCTTTTTCCAGACCTTCCAGAGGACGTGGTTCCACAAGTTTTTCCGCTGTATGTGAATCAGTGCCTGCCCGTTTTTGTGAATCTGAAACGGCAGGGCGTACCCATTATTCGCTTTGGCGAATTTCTTGACGATCCAGTTGATCAGGAACTGTGCCCGGTCAGCATCGACTATGCGGAACACGTCCTGCAATTTCCTTGTCACCAGTGCCTGAAAGACGATGAGGTTGCATGGGTCATCGAACGGTTAATCATCGCTTTGGATACAGCCGAGAGTTGTTAGAGTCTGTTCATAAAGTAGAGCGATGCTCGGATCTGGTGTATGAGCGAAGGCTGATCGGGGGTTGGAAGGCGGCGCACCGTTGCGGACAATGTGGTTGTCACAACACACGCCAGCA
>CAIUAY010000089.1 GCA_903897335.1 uncultured Chromatium sp.
GAACCCGCGACCCCCGGCGTGACAGGCCGGTATTCTAACCAACTGAACTACCGCTCCATATTTTATCTGTTTGATTTTATACCAGAAAAATGTATTGTAGAATACTTTTTTCTGGTGGGTGCTGCAGGGATCGAACCTGCGACCCTCGCCTTGTAAGGGCGATGCTCTACCATCTGAGCTAAGCACCCTTCAGACGAACAACTATTGTACGGCGTCCTTTAACGCTTTGCCAGCCTTAAATGAAGGCGTTTTTGATGCCTTGATGTCAATGGGCGCCCCAGTCTGGGGATTACGTCCCGTGCGCGCAGCGCGTTCCTTGATCGAAAAGGTTCCAAAGCCGATCAGTGAAACCGTCTCACCCTGTTTCAGGGCAATGGCGATCTCATCAGTCATGGCATCCAGAGCCCGCGCAGCGGCGGCCTTAGAAATATCCGCCGCATCCGCCATCTTTTCGATGAGTTCCGATTTATTCATGTATTTCCCCTATTGTTGACTGGCTGAGTGTTCGATAATCCAACCCTGGTGAGCACCGCATGGCAGGCCAGGAGGTCAGAGCGCAGAATGCTAAGGCGGAGACCGCGACAGAGCAACCGACTTTATCACTTAATGACGCAGTGGCGCGGTTTGATCGCGCACCGCATCAACGCTTGCGTCATGAGTATCCTGAGTAACCGGCACTGACGCATCGCTATCGTTCGTTAAACCCAGCGCATGCGGGCGCTCAGTCAATGCCAGATCCAGCACTTCATCGATCCAGCGCACCGGATGAATCTTCAGGTGCTGCTTGATATTTTTTGGAATTTCAATGAGATCACGCTCATTTTCTAGCGGAATGATCACGGTCTCGATCCCCCCGCGATGCGCAGCCAGCAGTTTCTCTTTCAGGCCGCCAATCGGCAGAACTTCACCCCGCAGCGTGATTTCGCCGGTCATGGCGACATTAGAACGTACCGCAATCTTAGTCAGCGCCGAAACGAGCGCCGTACACATGGCTACGCCTGCGCTTGGCCCATCCTTAGGGGTTGCTCCTTCAGGAACATGGATATGCACGTCAAAATTATTGTGGAAGTCCGGTGGAACACCAAGCGCATCGGCACGCGCCCGCACCACGGTCATGGCCGCCTGGATTGACTCCTGCATCACATCGCCGAGCTGCCCGGTATAGGTGAACTTGCCCTTGCCAGGAACCAGCGCAGATTCAATGCGCAGCAGTTCACCACCAACCTCAGTCCAGGCTAGGCCGGTAACTTGGCCGACCTGATCATGCTCGTCAGCACGACCATAGCGAAAACGCTGCACTCCAAGATATTTTTCCAGTGACTTGGACGTGACGAGCGTGGGTGTGTCGCGTTTCTTAAGCAAAACCTCTTTCACCACCTTACGGCAGATCTTGGAGATCTCGCGTTCCAGATTACGGACACCGGCTTCACGGGTGTAGTGACGGATGATGTCGCGCAGCGCGCTATCACGCAGTATCAGCTCACCATCCTTCAGGCCGTTATTCTTCATCTGCTTGGGTGCCAGATAACGCTCGGCAATCGCTACCTTTTCATCTTCGGTGTAACCAGAGAGCCGGATCACCTCCATGCGATCCAGGAGTGCCGGCGGGATGTTCAGGGTATTGGCGGTGGCCACGAACATCACTTCAGAGAGATCGAAGTCGACCTCCAGATAGTGATCGACAAAGGTATGGTTCTGTTCCGGGTCGAGTACTTCGAGCAGGGCAGAGGCCGGATCACCCCGGAAATCCATCGCCATCTTGTCGATTTCATCAAGCAGGAAGAAGGCGTTACGGGAACCAGCCTTGGAGAGATTCTGGACGATCTTGCCGGGCAAGGCACCGATATAGGTGCGGCGATGCCCGCGAATTTCAGCCTCGTCGCGGACGCCACCGAGCGACATCCGCACGAATTTACGGTTGGTCGCACGCGCAATGGACTGTCCAAGTGAGGTTTTACCAACGCCAGGCGGCCCAACCAGACAGAGGATCGGGCCTTTGAGCTTGCGCACACGCTGCTGTACGGCCAGATATTCGAGGATGCGTTCCTTGACGCGCTCCAGACCATAATGATCTTTGTCCAGAACAGACTCAGCAAGCGTCAGGTCATTGTGAATTCGTGTGCGCTTTTTCCAGGGGACATCAACCAGTGTATCGATATAGTTGCGCACCACCGTCGCCTCAGCAGACATCGGCGACATCAGCTTAAGCTTGTTCAGTTCAGCTTGAGCCTTAGCCTTGGCTTCCCGAGGCATCCCGGCTTCTTGGATCCGTTTGGCCAGGTCTTCAATCTCGTTGGGGACATCTTCCAGTTCACCCAGCTCCTTCTGGATCGCTTTCATCTGTTCGTTCAGATAATACTCGCGCTGGTTTTTCTCCATCTGACGCTTCACGCGACCACGGATACGCTTTTCCATCTGTAGGATCTCGTTTTCCGAGTCCATCAGACCCATCAGATGCTCAAGTCTGGCCTGCACCTCGATGATTTCCAGAACGCGCTGTTTTTCATCAAGCTTCAGCGCCATGTGCGCCGCCATGGTGTCAGCAAGCCGACCGGCGTCATCAATGCTTGACAGTGATGTCAGAACCTCCGGCGGCACTTTTTTATTCAGCTTAACGTACTGTTCGAACAGCGTGAGCGCAGAACGCATCAGCACGTCCTGTTCGCGGTCATCGGCGTCGAGTGTCTCATCAATGGGTTTGATGAACGCGCAGAAGACATCTTTCGTGGTCACGAAACGGGTGATCAGCGCCCGCTGGTTTCCTTCCACCAGCACCTTGACGGTGCCGTCAGGCAGTTTGAGAAGCTGCAAGATATTGGCTAGGGTACCGATCTCATGCAGATCTTTAACGCCTGGGTCATCCACGTCAGCGCTTTTCTGGGCGACCAGCAGGATCTGTTTGTCACTGGTCATCGCCGCATCCAGTGCACGCACTGATTTGTCGCGGCCCACGAACAGCGGAATCACCATATGTGGATAAACCACGACATCGCGCAGCGGAAGCACGGGGACTTCCTGAAGTGTGCCTGTCAATGGAGCTGTGTTGTGTGCCATGAAACCTGTACTCGTAGCGACGATCAACAGAAGCGACAAGGCGACCCATCTCTGGCTGCAGAGAGGCGCAGATCACGACCGTGAAGATCGGTTTGGTGGGAACCGCTAAAGATCGGGGCATGAGGCATCGAGTTCAACGATGCCTCATGCCCTGCCTGGAGAACCTGACTTGAACAATGCCGCTTACGTTGGCATGAGCGCAAACTGAAAGTCCGGATAACGATTGATCAATCGCCAACGGCAGCCTGCATCTCTACCGTACCGTCGTAGATCAGAAAAGGCTTGTTGTCGCCAGCGATCACCGAAGCATCGATAACCACCTTGCTGACATGATCCATTGATGGCAGGTCATACATGATATCGAGCAGCACCTGCTCCATGATGGTTCGCAGACCACGGGCACCTGTTTTGCGCTCCATGGCCTTGCGAGCGATACCACCCAGCGCATCTTCGCGGAGCTCCATCGTCACGCCTTCCATCTCGAATAGCCGTGCGTACTGCTTGACCAATGCGTGTTTTGGCTCGGTGAGAATGCGTGTTAGCGCGGGTTCGTCAAGCTCTTCGAGAGTTGCCATGACTGGCAGACGCCCGACAAATTCAGGGATCAGACCGTAGCGAATAAGATCCTCAGGTTCGACGGCATTTAGGAGTTCACTGATCTGACGACTGTCATCCTTGCTGTGTACCTCGGCGGAGAAACCGATTCCGGTCTTGCGTGAACGGTTTTGAATCACCTTGTCGAGACCGGCAAAGGCACCTCCAACGATGAACAGAATGTTCGAGGTGTCGACCTGAAGAAATTCCTGCTGCGGGTGTTTGCGTCCACCCTGCGGCGGCACCGAGGCAATCGTGCCTTCAATCAGCTTCAGCAGTGCCTGTTGGACACCCTCGCCCGAAACATCGCGGGTAATCGACGGGTTATCTGATTTGCGCGAAATTTTGTCGATCTCGTCGATATAGACGATGCCAGTCTGCGCCTTTTCGACATCGTAATCGCACTTCTGAAGCAGCTTCTGAATGATGTTTTCGACATCCTCGCCGACATAGCCCGCCTCGGTCAGCGTGGTCGCATCGGCAATCGTGAAGGGCACATTCAGCAGACGCGCCAGGGTCTCAGCCAGCAATGTTTTGCCTGAGCCGGTCGGGCCAATCAACATGATATTGCTTTTGGCAATCTCGATGTCTTCTTTGGCCTCGGCGACTTCCAAGCGTTTGTAGTGGTTATAGACTGCGACCGATAGGACTTTTTTCGCCTTCTCCTGTCCAATCACGAACTCATCCAGACGCGCCTTGATCTCGTGTGGCTTTGGCAGGTGACTGGTGGATTCACCCACGTTTTCCTGCATCTCCTCGCGGATGATGTCGTTACAGAGTTCAACGCATTCGTCACAGATGAAGACAGAAGGGCCGGCGATGAGTTTACGGACTTCATGCTGGCTCTTGCCGCAAAACGAACAGTAAAGCAGCTTGCCTTCGTCGCTTTTGTGATTGTTTCCACTCATCGAGGATGGGTCTCCAGTGTGTCGTTTGAGGACGCAATACCAGCAGTCCCGATCGATTCTTTCGCAATCATAGACATTCAGGGTGATATGGCAAGTTCGTGAAGGATCTTTCGCTTTGCATTGTTATCTGCTCAGGTCTTTGCTGGCGCAGGGCCACGCTCATTGATCACCTTGTCGATGAGGCCATACGCCTGCGCCACGTCGCCGCTCATGAAGCGGTCACGCTCGGTATCTTCGGCGATCTTCTCAATAGGCTGACCGGTATGTTCGGCAAGAATCTGATTGAGACTGTCGCGGATATAGAGGATTTCGCGGGCATGGATATCAATATCGGTCGCCTGCCCCTGAAAGCCACCCAGCGGCTGATGGATCATCATGCGTGAATGTGGCAGACAGTAGCGCTTGCCCTTGGCACCACCGGCTAACAGCAATGCGCCCATGCTTGCAGCCTGACCAATACACATGGTACTCACATCGGGACGAATGAAACGCATGGTGTCATAGATCGCAAGCCCGGCCGTCACTGAACCACCCGGCGAATTGATGTAAAGATGAATGTCCTTGTCTGGATTCTCGGACTCCAAAAAGAGCAGCTGCGCGACGACCAGGTTCGACATGTGATCTTCGACCGGCCCGACCAGAAAGATCACGCGCTCTTTAAGGAGTCGTGAATAGATGTCGAATGAACGCTCGCCGCGTGCGGTCTGCTCGACGACAATTGGCACCAGACCAAGCCCTTGGGGCTGCCAGTCAGTACGGCTCTGAGGATTGATCATGATTTAGAACTCTTCATCTGTCACGGAATGCGGGTATCCGGCGTATGCTCCGAGGGGCATCACGCCGCTTTCAGTGCGCGGTGACTGCTCAGGGATTTGCCGCAGGACTCGTCAATTCGGCAAAACTGATCACCTCATCTTCGGTGGCGAGCTGTCCCATTACTAGGTCAACCGCCTGTTGTTCAAGCAGGCTGGATTCAATGAGTGCAAGACGCTTGCGATCACTGTAATAATAATCCAGCACCGCCTGCGGCTCATCGTAAGTGGAGGCAAGCTGCTCGACCATCTCTCTGATCTGCGCTGCGTCCACATTGAGATCATGATCCTTGATCATCCTGCCAAGGATCAATCCGAGTGCCACCCGTCGCTTTGCACCCGTCTCGAAGAGCGCGTCAGGCAGAATCATCTTGGCGTCACCAAGCGACTGCGCCACCCTTTCGGCCATGTCCTGAATTTCGCTTTTGACCAGCGCCTGCGGCAATTCCAGCGGATTAGCCTCGAACAGCAGATCCATCACGCTTTCCTTGATGCGGGCGGCGAGGCGATCTTTCAATTCACGCGCCATGTTTGCCTGCACATCGGCGCGAAAACGCTCCAGATCGCCGTCTTCAACACCAAACGCCTTCACAAACTCAGCATCGATGAGCGGCAGGACAGGCTCTGTGATCGCCTGCAACGTGACCTCAAACCGGACTGGCTGACCGGCCAGATGCGCCGTCTGATAGGGATCAGGGAATGTCAGTTCCAGTGTGCGCGTCTCGCCAACGCTGGCGCCAATCAGTCCATCCTCAAACCCCGGAATCATCTCGCCACTGCCAAGTTCGAGCTTGATATCTGAACCCGCGCCACCCTCGAAAGGTTCGCCATTCAGCGTGCCCTGATAGGTTAGCGTTACCTGATCGCCGCTCTGGCATGGCCGCTCGGTCGGAGTCCAGGTCTTGCGCTGCTCGCGCAGACGCTCGATCATTGCATCGACATCGGCTTCAGCCAGCTCGCAGACTGGACGCTTCAGGCTGCGACCCGACAGTGATGCCAGCTCGAACTCCGGCATGACTTCAAAGATTGCCGTAAAGCTGAAACGCTCAGCGTCCAGATCCATCTCCGGTTCGATCTTAGGCGACCCGACTGGATGCAGCGATTCCTGAGTCAGTGCCTCGGTAAAACTGGATTGCACCATCTCACCGAACACATCCAGATGCACCCGTTCCGCGAAGCGCTGCCGCAGGATTTTCATCGGCGCCTTGCCTGGCCGAAAACCGGGCAGACGAACGGTTCGCGCAAGCTGCTGCAAACGTTTGTCAACTTCCTGCGTGATCTGCTCGAAAGGCAGATCAACCGTCATCCGTCGTTCAAGCCCTTCGCCTGCTTCCACCGAAACTTGCATTTATCTTCTCCCGTCAACTCCGGCGGATCGCCGACCCGTGACGCTGCCGAATTCTGACGCCAGCACCGCGCTCGCGCCCTCAAAAACTGTTAAGTGTAGCCTGTGCGCTATCTCCGCTCCAAGCACCATCTGTCAGATCACCTTGGAAAAACCAATCGGCCCGGTCTTGGTCGCTAGATAGGCGTCAAAGGTCATGCAGATGTTGCGTACCAGCAGACGGCCACGCGGCAGGATGCGGATCTGCTCTGATGTCAACTCAACCAGGCCATCCTTCGCCATCTCCTGAAGCTGCGTCAGCGTCGCCGCAAAATAGTCCGCAAACCGGATATCCCAGGCGGATTCGGCGGCACGGATGTCCAACTGGAAGTGACAGATCAGCTTGGTGATCATGTCACGGCGGATCAAGTCGTCGCGGTTGAGTTCAATTCCCCGGAACACCGATAGGTGTCCAGCGTCAATGTCGGCATAGTACTCATCCAGCTCGCGGCGGTTCTGACCATACGTGTTATCGACCTTGCCAATCGAGGTCACGCCGATCCCGATCAGATCGCAGTCGGCATGGGTGGAGTAACCCTGGAAGTTGCGGTACAGCGTACCGGCCTGCTGAGCCAATGCCAGCTCATCGTCGGGACGGGCAAAATGATCCATGCCAATATAGACATAGCCCACTTCGGTGAGACGGGCAATGGTCGACTGGAGGATGTCGAGCTTAACCTCAGGTGCAGGCAGGTCGGCGTCATTGATGCGGCGCTGCGGCTTGAACCGCTCAGGAAGATGGGCGTAATTGAAGATCGACAGACGCTGTGGATTAACCTCAATGATGCGTTCCAGGGTCTTGGAAAAGCTCTCGACGGTCTGGAACGGCAGGCCATAGATCAGGTCGATGCTGGTTGAACGGAAGCCTTCGGCGATGGCTGCCTCCAGCACCGCCATGGTCTCGGCCTCGGTCTGGACGCGGTTCACCGCCTCCTGCACTTTGAGGTCGAAGTCCTGCACCCCCAGACTCATGCGGTTGAAACCGAGCTGACGCAGCAGTTTAACCGTGGACGCATCGGCCTCGCGGGGATCGATCTCGATGGAGAACTCGCCGACATCATCGCCCGCCAGATCAAAATGACGGCGCGTGACATCCATCAGTTCGGTCATCTGCGCGTGACTGAGGAAGGTCGGCGTACCGCCACCCCAGTGTAGTTGTTCGACCTGACGCGAACGGTCAAAGAGCGCCGACTGCATCGCCAGTTCACGGTAGACGCGCTCCAGATAGGGCGGTGCTAGCGAGCGATCCTTGGTCGCAATCTTGTTGCAGGCGCAATAAAAACACACCGTATCGCAGAACGGGATGTGGAAGTAGATAGACAGTGGTCGCCCGCTCTCATTGCTGCGGGCGCACGCTGCCCGGTAGGCTGTCTCGTCGAATGTCTCTGAAAACTCCACTGCCGTCGGGTACGAAGTATAACGCGGCCCGCTCTGGTCGTAGCGACGGATTAAATCCAGGTCAAAAGAAACGCTTTGTTCCACTCTTCAGTCCTCCAGCCACCAGGCGCAGCTCTGACGCTTGCACGGCAGCAATCGTAACGCCTGTACAGGCAAGCATCCCCGTTTCTGATCGCACGATCGCCACTCGCGGCGCGTGCCTCCTGGAATGCGGGGTTCAATGGGTGGCGCAGCCGGTGGCTGCGGCATCCTGGCTCAGGAAAGTTTCTTCAAACTGAGTCTGGCAGGTGACGAGCTGTTCGTGTGTTAGGAGCAAGACCCCCTCCCCGCCCCGTTCGAATTCGAGCCAGGTGAACGGCACTTCAGGTAAACGTGCCTCCAGCGCCGCTGCCGAGTTGCCGACCTCAACGATCAGGATGCCCGTTGCAGTCAGATAACGTGCGGCATCAATCAGGATCAGGATCACCAGATCCAGGCCATCCTCACCGCCATACAGACCCAGCCTGGGTTCGTTGCGGTATTCCGCCGGCAGTGAGTCAAGTTCGGCGCGTGAGACATAAGGCGGATTAGAGACGATGACATCATAGCGACGCCCCTCCAGCGCGGCAAAAAGGTCGGATTCAATGAGATGCACCCGTTCGCCGACACCGTGACGCATCACGTTCGAATGCGCCACAGCCAGTGCATCCGGTGAAATATCGACGAGATCCACGTCAGCATCGGGCAGATGAATCGCCGCCGCAATGCCGATGCAGCCACTGCCGCAGCAGAGATCGAGTACTCGCGTGATGCGCTCGCTGTCGATCCAGGGATCAAAACCGGCCTCGACCAGCTCGGCGATCGGCGAGCGCGGAATCAGGACATGCCGGTTGACGGCAAACTCCAGTCCGGCAAACCAGGCGCGTCCGGTGAGGTAGGGCGCGGGAAGCCGCTCCAGAATCCGTCGCTCGATCAGTTCGCACACCGCAACCCGCTCTGCTGGCGTCAGGCGGCAGTCACGGAAACCGGCGGTTAATTCCGGCTCCAGATAAAGCGCGCTCAAGACCAGATGCACGGCCTCATCGACGGCATTGTCGGTACCGTGCCCAAAATAAAGACCCGCCGCGTTAAAGCGGCTGGCGCCCCAGCGCACGAAATCCTGAATCGTGATCAAACTATCCGGCTGTTCTGCCATAGCAAATATCGGTCAGGTTGGTCTTTGGCCAGAAAAAGGAAGATCGCCACAGCGATCTCAACATGAAGCGGTGAAGCATACCACCGCCACGACAAGGTTTTCAGTCTGCGCAGATGATCGTCAGCCGCTTTTATCCACGGACGCATGGAGTATGTCTTTGCCATCAGCTAAACGTCCTGGCAATTCGTAGCTGCGGGTGCGCAAACAAGCGGACATGATCGGCACTCAGGACGGGAACGGCATGAAAATAATCGTGTTCAGATCGTCGGCGTGGCCATCCGTTGCCACGTCAGACGCACAGCGGGAAAGCACGAAACTGGCGAGATTAACTGGCCGCCTGCGCGGCAATTTTCTGTTTCACGTCTGCCATGTCCAGCTCGCTGGCCTTGGCAAGCAGTTCACGCAGCGCCCCTTCGGGCAGGGCACCAGCCTGGGAAAAAATGATGATCTGTTCGCGAAAAATCATCAGGGTTGGGATGGAACGAATCTGGAAATGCGCGGCGATCTCCTGATGTGCCTCAGTATCGACTTTGGCAAAAACGATGTCGTCGAAGTCATGCGAGACCTTCTCGTAGATCGGCGCAAACGAACGGCACGGACCACACCAGGGTGCCCAGAAATCCACGATCACAAAATCCTGATCCTGGATGGTCTGTTCAAAACTGGCGGTTTCAAGTTCAATGACGGCCATCTGTGATTCTCGTGGAAAATGGGTAAAGAGACTTTTTGAATCAACGATTCAGCGTATCAAGTTGGCCGATGATCCGCGCCCGGATCTCCTCGACAGTACCGATGCCAGGTACCTTGAGATACTGCGGAGCGCCCGTGCCACCAGCATCGGCCCATGATGCATAGTAACCAACCAACGGTTCGGTCTGCTCGTGATAGACCTTCAGACGCGCCTTGACCGTCTCTTCCCGATCATCGTCACGCTGAATCAGCGGCTCGCCAGTCTCGTCATCGAGACCGTCCTGACGTGGTGGATTGAACTCCACATGATAGGTGCGACCCGACGCCAGATGCACCCGACGCCCGGACATGCGACGGATGATCTCTGCATCTGGAACCGCAATGTCAACCACGGCATCGACAAAAATCCCGGCATCCTTTAGTGCATCCGCCTGCGGCAGGGTGCGCGGGAAGCCATCGAACAGAAAACCGGCCTGACAGTCATCAGCGGTGATGCGCTCCCGAACCATGCCGATGATGATGTCATCAGAGACCAGACCGCCATTGTCCATGATCTTCTTCGCAGCCAGACCCAGCTCACTGCCCTGCGTGACGTGCGCCCGGAGCATGTCACCGGTCGAGATCTGCGGGATACTGAAATGTGCCTTGATAAAACCAGCCTGAGTGCCTTTTCCTGCACCAGGACCACCAAGCAGAATGATGCGCATGCGATATTGTTCCTCAGTGAATAAACGCTTTAGTCAATGCAGTGTGCCATGGATTGCATGGTTCGGCACTAATTGAGGTGATGGATAAACCGCGCAGTACGGCACAAATCACCGCCGCAAACAACGTTCTGCTGCATTCTAAATGAGTCATGATGGTCATGAAATGCGCGGATCGGCTCACGGCTTCAGCCCCAGGATCAGATCCATCACATTGGTTCCAGTCGCGCCGGTGTGGATCAGGTCGCCGCTGATCTCCAGCAGCGATCCTGCATCGGCTCGATCCAGATACTCCAACGCCGCAATCCTGTCTGCTCGTGCTCGCGCCAGGGTTCCACCATCGACCAGCGCCCCAGCGTCGGTTGTTGAGCCGTCGGTGCCATCGGTTCCAGCACTGAGCAGCAGACAATCCTCATGCCCTGCGAGCTCAATGGCCGCAGCCAGCGCCAGATGCTGATTGCGTCCGCCGCGTCCAGGTGACGGCGGCAGGCGCACCGTGGTTTCACCACCCCAGACATGCAGGCCGGGTGCGCTGTCGATCAGTATCCGCGCAAGCCGCCGTCCACGCGCTGCTGCATCGCCCGCAATGAATGTCTCATGCAGCCAGACCCTCAGACCTTCCTGTCTACCGGTGTCTAGCGCCGCGCCGCGAGCATCGGCCAGGGTTGCGACCAGCTCCATTTCAGGAACCCGGTCAGGCCGTATCGGGCAACGGCGTCCTGCACGTTCGGATAGACCCTGTCGCACCCAGTCCAGCAGCCAGGCCGGAAGCTCCAGACGACTCACGGACTGTGCCAGATCATCCTCTGGTACCAGCAGTCCTGAGCCGATGACAGATGGCACGTCGCCGGGCACATCGGAGATCGCCAGTTGACGCATGACGCGACGTTGCCCTGCGGTCGCGTTGAGGATAGACAGCAGCCCACCCGCTTTGATCTGGGAGACCGCTTTACGCACCAGATTCATCGCGTCGATGGGCAGACCGCTACCGAGCAGCCATTGATTCATGCGTTGCAGATCGGCAACTGTGCGTCCGCGTGTCGGAACGTCTACCAGACTCGATGCGCCGCCTGAGAGCAGAAAAAGGAGCGTGTTATCATGCGGCAGCGTGTGGAGCGCAGCCAGCAAACGCCGACCCGCATCTAGGCTGCCCGCATCGGGAATCGGATGACCGCCAACCTGCGAGGCAATCCCCAACCCATCGAGCTGTGACGGGTTCAGATGCCCAACCTTGGTGATCAGCAATCCGCCGACCAGCGCGTCGCCGCAGACATCAGCGGCACCAAGCGCCATCGACTCTGCCGCCTTGCCAATCGCACAGACCCAGACCGAGCCGTTGATGGGACGGCGGGTCAGTGCACGGCGCACCGCCGTGTGTCCCGCGACTGCGCTCAGCGCCGCAGCGAAGATCCGCAGCAGCCGTTGACGTGACGCAACGCACTCAGACATCGGACGCCATCAGGCTGACCAGAGCGGCCCCTCTTCCATCGCCGCGATCTGTTCGCGCAGTTGCAGGATGTGGTTCTGCCAGAAATGCTGGGTGCCAAACCAGGTGAATGCCGCTGGAAAGGCCGGGTCTTCCCAGCGCCGGGCAATCCAGGCAGCATGATGAATGATGCGCAGGGTGCGCAGTGCCTCAATCAGATGCAGTTCGCGTTGGTCGAATTCGCAGAAATCTTCATAACCGGCCAAGACATCGGCAAGCTGGCGGCTCATCTCTGATCGCTCCCCCGAAAGCAGCATCCAGAGATCCTGAACCGCAGGCCCCATGCGCGCATCGTCGAAATCGACGAAGTGCGGTCCGGCATCCGTCCACAGCAGATTGCCTGGATGACAGTCACCATGCAGTCGGAGAGGCTGCGGTGAACCGGCACGGTCATAGCAGGCGCGTACACAGTCAAGTGCCTGCTCGACCACGCTGGCATAGGCGGGCAACAGGTCGTGCGGAATCCAGTCGTGAGTCAGCAGAAATTCGCGGGGTTCGATGCCGAAGCTCTCGATGTTGAGGGTTGGGCGCTGAGTGAAGGGCGCGATGGCTCCAATGGCATGAATGCGTCCGATGAAGCGACCGAGCCATTCCAGTACTGCCGAGTCGTCCAGCTCAGGGGCACGTCCACCCCGACGCGGTGTCAGCGAGAATCGGTATCCAGCACATTCATGCAGCGTGCGACCTGCGATGATTGACGGTGGGATGGCCGGAATCTCGTGTTCAGCCAGGGTCAGGGTGAAGGCATGTTCTTCCAGAATCGCTGCGTCGCTCCAGCGTTCCGGTCGGTAGAACTTGGCGATCACCGGCGTCGATTCATCGATGCCAACCTGATAGACCCGGTTTTCGTAGCTGTTCAGTGCCAGCAAACGCCCGTCGGTTAGAAGTCCAAGGCTCTCGACGGCATCGAGCACCCGATCCGGGGTAAGGTTGGCGTAAGGAGTGAGATTTGGCGCAGTCATGGACTGATTCTATCAGTACTGGCCGCAGCGGTGGGTCATAACCCGCGTTTGGATTGAACTGTCAAAAGACGTGTGATGAGCTGACATGTCGCAGCCATCCGCTCTGTTTGGCACAGGGGGCGACGCTGGCCGATGCGCTGACAGGCTAACTGCCGAAGATGCCTTCACCAACTTGATGGAGCATCAGACCATTGCAATGTCGCACCGTCCCGGCTATCCGTCGTGAGCGGCAGTCCTCGACGAAGTCAGACCGCGAATTAGCTCCGACGTACCTTCTCCATCGCACCACCGTGCACACATGGCATGACGGCGCCAAGGATGCCTCGCATCATCCGCACCACGCTGGTAAGAGCAAGTGGTGGCGCGGTGCCAGATCCTGCTGCTAACCGTCGCCCGTGAGTTCATCCACCCCGAGGTACCACGCTCCGGCCTGGATCGCGGCCTGCGGCGTCTCCAATTTCAGTGCCCTGATTCCGAAACTGAAAGGTGAGGCGCCGATTTAAGCGATCAAGGACTGGCAGCAACCAATGCCCGGAACGCTTCAAAAGGCGGATCTATCATCTCGCGGGACTTGACAGTTATCTACCATGTTCTTTGATCAACGCCAGCATATCCTCGTAACTGAGTCGCCCGCCGTCGCCCGTACCTTCCAGCAGTCCGTCGGCCAGGTCGCGCTTGCTGGCGTGCAGGGCGATGATCTTTTCCTCGATGGTGCCCTTGGTGATGAGCCGGTAGATGGTGACGGGGCGCTCCTGCCCGATCCGGTGGGCGCGGTCAGAGGCTTGATCCTCGACCGCCGGGTTCCACCAGGGGTCCATGTGGATCACATAATCGGCGGCGGTAAGATTGAGCCCCGAGCCGCCGGCGCGCAGGCTGATCAGGAAAAGATCGCCCTCTCCCGCCTGAAAAGCGGCAACTGCGGTCTTGCGCTTGGCCTCCGGGGTTGAGCCGTCGAGATATTGATAGCGCACGCCCCGTGCGTCCAGATGAGCGCGGATGAGTCGCAGATGGTCGACGAACTGGCTGAACACTAGCGCCTTGTGACGGTTTTCGAGCAGTTCGTCGAGAATGTCGTTGAAGGCGTCGAGCTTAGCGCTCGGGATGTCGCTGTCGGGCAGCGCCAGCTTGGGATGACAGCAGGCGCGGCGCAGTCGCATGATCTCGGCCAGCAGTTGCATGCGCTTCTGGCCGGGGTTGCTGTCCACGGTCTCCAGCCGCTCGATGGCCTGGCGGCGCAGCGCCTCGTAGAGCGCCGCCTCGGCCGCGCTGAACTCCAGCTCCAGGGTAATCTCGGTGCGCGGCGGCAGTTCGCTCAGAACATCGGTCTTGAGTCGGCGCAGGATGAAGGGCTTGAGCAGTTGGCGCAGACGCTGGCGCGCGCCGTTGTCCTGATGCTGTTCGATGGGGGCGGCGAAGCGCTGGTTGAAGGAGTCCAGCGAGCCGAGCAGTCCGGGGTTGATGAAACGGAAGAGGTTCCACAACTCGCCCAGATGGTTTTCGATCGGGGTGCCGGTGGTGATCATCCGCAAGCCGCCGTTGAGCTTCATGATCGCCTGCGAGCGTTTGGTTTGGGCGTTCTTAAACGCCTGCGCCTCGTCGGCGACGATGGTCGACCAGTTCACGCCGGCGAGCCGCTCACCCTCGGTTTGCAGCAGTCCATAGGTCGAGACGATCAGATCGAAGGGGCCTGCAGCGGCGAGCATCTGCTCGCGATCGCCGTCGCCGAAGCGCTTGGGTTGCAGGGTTGGTGCGAAGCGGCGCGCCTCGCTGACCCAGTTGGAGCAGACCGACATCGGCGCCAGCACCAGGGTTGGGCCTTCCGGCGCGCGAGAGAGGATCATCGCCAGGGCCTGAACGGTCTTGCCCAATCCCATGTCGTCGGCCAGACAGGCGCCGGCGCCCCAGTGGGCCAGACGCGCGAGCCAGCGATAGCCCTCGACCTGATAGTCGCGCAATTCGGCTTGCAAGGTGGACGGGATGGCGGGTTCCAGCTCGCGCACCTCGGCCAGTCGCGCCAGCAGCCCCTTCCAGTGTTTGCTGGACTTGACCGCCATGCCTTCCAGACTCTCTTCGATGGCGGCGGCAGCCAGCGGGTGAAAGTGTCCGCGGTCGGTCAGTCCGCGCAGATTGTCCAGACGTCGGCGCAGCGCATCGCTCAGAACCAGATATTCGCGCTCGTCCAGACGCACGAAACGACCCTTGGAATCCGCGACCAGTTCCAAGAGCCTGCGCATCCCGAGCAGGGTGCCGTCGTCAAGCGTCAACCCACCTTCCAGACCCAACCAATCGCGCTCCTTGCTGATGCTAACGCTCATGCGCGACAGCGTCGCTTCTTTCGAGAGTCCGATCCGCTTGCCCTCGGGCCATTGCAGCACGACCGCGTCGCCCAGCGTGTGCAACTGTTCGAGCGCGGTCAGCGCCGCTTCAGGATCGTCCAGACACCAACTCCAATCGCCCCCTTCGACTCCGCCCTGGGAACGCCCATCGGCAAGAGCCGGACAGGCGTCGAGCACCGTCTGCGCCTGTCGACGTTCGCCAACGAGATCGCGCGAGGTCTGCACCGCGCGTCCGTCCAGTTCGCCGAACAGGGTCGACAGACCTTGACCCGGAAGCAGCCGCGGACCTTTTTCGCCCAGAGGCTGCATCAGGAGTTCCAGATTCAGACCGGACTCGGACGGGTTCAGATGCAGATAGGGGCGCGGATCGGCAGGGACGGTCTCGGCGATCTGCTCGGCTCCGCCGATTGCCGAATGCACGGTCAGCAGCGGGGCGATAGCGGCGATGCCTTCGAGCAGCCGATCCTTGCCGTCGGGTGGTACCTTGAGTCCCTCGGAACCGAGGATGGCGCTGATCCGGCGATGCGTGGCGTCGAACTGGATCAGCCGGATGCGCTGAGCCGATTCGTTGACCAGCAGCAGATTCGAGCCTTCTGGCGGCGCGGGATTGATGCGTACCAGGATCGCGTCCTTGCCCTGGATGACTTCGAGCGCCGGGCCGCCGCGCACCAGTTCGAGCGGGGTCTCCATGGCGCCGGCACGAAACACCAGCGGATGCCCCACGGCGGCCAGCAGGGTGGCGTCCGAGTCCAGGCTGTAATGGGTGCGGCCATAGCCGCCGTACCAGCCGGTTTCGGTCTCGCGCTGGATACAACCGCAGATACGGCGATCCTGCGGGGTAAGATAATCGTAGTCGTTGGACGTTTCAGCCAGCTTCTGCAGCGCGACCGGGCGGCCCTGCGACCAGCCGCCGGTCTTTTTCCGCTTCTGTTCGCGTGGCTCCAGAGTACCCTGACCGCCATAGAGCGCGAGCAGCCAGCACATGCGACGATCCGATCCGGCGGCGTCGCCCGCACCCGCGGCCTTGCCCTCGCCGCCCGCACTGCCGACCCCCTTCAGCGCCTCCAGGGCAATTTCCCAGGCCGATTTCGGAGTGAGCAGTCCGGCGAGCCTGACCAGTTCCTTCGGTGGCGGGGGCAGCGCGACGATCTGGAGTGGCCGGCCGTGCAGCCGCAGTAACTCGACGCCCTCCCAGGCATACCAGTGGATACCCGCGACCACGGCACCCTCGCAGTAGGTCGCGAGCGTTTTAAGCGACTCCAGACCGGGGCGCTCGCCCAGCCAATGACGCATGAGACACAGAAACAGAAGATCGAAAGGCCGTTTGACCACCGCGCCCTGGCGCAGCCAGCTTGCCTCCTTCGGGCGCTGGCGTCCGGCTAGGATGCCAGCCAGTTGGTTGAGCATCTGGAAGATCGGCGCGCAGGGGTCGGCGACCGGCGCGCGCAGCACCAG
The DNA here is from genome assembly GCA_903897335.1 of uncultured Chromatium sp. GTDB lineage: Bacteria > Pseudomonadota > Gammaproteobacteria > Chromatiales > Chromatiaceae > Chromatium. The sequence continues at coordinate 16,958 of CAIUAY010000089.1, forward strand.
GTTGGCCTGCGCCTGGACCCGGTCTAGATCCGCCGGCGTGCCCCGACGCAGCAGCGCGAGCAGGTGCATGATGCCGGGCAGCCCCGGCACCGTGAGATTGCGCTTGCGGGTCTGGCGCCGCAGGGTCGTCAGGTGCAGATCGAAGACTTCAAGCGACTCCTCGTGACGCCCGCACGCCAGATGCAGCCAGCCGATCAGGGGCAGCGTTGCGGGCGTGATCCGGTTGCCCAGGAGGGCTGCGGCCTGGTCGAAATTGCCCATGAACAGATGTTGCTCGGCGAGTGCGCAGGCCGCCTCGGGATGCTCGACCGCCAACGGGGTCAAACCGCGATCCATGAGTGCCTGGAGTTCCGATCGCGGGGTCAGCGTCAGACTCGCCTCGGTCATCCACGGGGCGAGCGCCAGAATGCGCAGACGCGGGCTGAGCGTGTCGAACCAGTCGGGATCAGGCGACGCAGTACAGATACGCGCCAGCGACTCGACTTCCGGGTAGCTTACGGGCTGCTCCGAGCCGCGCTTGTCCAATTCAAGTAGGGTCAGGACATCCGCTTCCCGACCCGCGTAAAGCGCGTTGCGCAGTCGCCGCTCGCTCACCGTCTCCCACTGATAGCGCGACTTGGCGCTCATGATGGCTTCTGCGGCGGCAACGATGCGATCGAAGGTGCCTTCGCGGACTGTCTCGCGGGTGAGTATCTCGGCCAGTTCCGGGGCGCAGTAAAAATTCTTGCCCTGTTTGACCAGGATACGCTGAACGAACAGACGAGTGATGCGCGAAGTCGAGAAGAGCGTCGCGAGTGGCTTGCCCGTTGGATCGCGCCAGCCAAGCTGGTTCAGGATTGCCTGTAAGGTGGTCTGGCTGACCGCTTCATGGACAACGGAAACGACCTGGAGAATGCGGCGCTCGTCGGGCGCGAGTTCCTGCGCGGCTTCGATCACACTAGCCATAATCACTCGATCAAAAGAATTGAAAAATAAACGGTTTTCCGATGTCAGTCATCAGCACGGCTTTCTCCGCCAACTGCCAACTGATTCAAACTCGCCGCTGACGGATGAAATGCTCCAGCAACGCACGGGTAGATGGATCGTGATCCGCCGTCACCTTGCACGACTGGATTTCATCCAGAATGACGCTGGCAAGCTGTTTGCCGAGTTCCACGCCCCATTGATCGAATGAATTGATACCCCAGATCACGCCCTGGGTGAAGATCCGGTGTTCATACAGGGCGACCAACGCGCCCAGGGTGCGCGGCGTCAGCCGCTCCATCAGGATGCTGTTGGTGGGTCGGTTGCCGGGGAAAGTGCGATGGTAGGCCAGGAAGTGCGCCTGTTCCTCGGGCATCCCGGAGGCGGTCAACTCGTCCAGCGCCTCCTCAAAGGTGCGACCACGCATCAGCGCCTCGGTCTGGGCGAAAAAATTGGCCATGAACTTGGGATGATGGTCGCCCAGCTCATTGTGGCTGTGAATCGCCCCGATGAAATCCGCTGGGATCATCTGGGTGCCCTGATGGATGAGCTGATAAAAGGCATGCTGACCATCGGTGCCCGCTTCACCCCAGACCACAGGGCCGGTGGTGTACTCGACCGCAACGCCCTCGCGGGTCACGCCCTTGCCGTTGCTTTCCATGTCGCCCTGTTGCAGATAGGCCGGCAGAAAACGTAGCGACTGATCGTAGGGCAAGATTGCATGGGTGCGGGCACCGGCGAAATTGGCATGCCAGACCCCGATCAGACCGAGCAGCGCGGGCATGTTTGCGGACAGCTCCGCCGTGCGGAAATGTTCATCCATGGCATGAGCGCCTTCGAGCAACTCGACAAAGCGATCAAAACCCACCGCTAGCGCAATCGGTAGACCAATCGCCGACCACAGCGAATAGCGCCCACCGACCCAGTCCCAGAAACTAAACATGTTGGCGGTATCGATGCCGAAGGCGGCGACCTTCACGGCATTGGTGGAGACGGCCACGAAATGTCTGGCAACCGCAGATGGATCGCCGAGCGCCGCGAGCAGCCAGTCACGCGCACTGGCAGCGTTAGTCATGGTCTCCTGCGTCGTGAACGTTTTGGAGGCAACGATAAACAGCGTGGTTTCAGGATCGAGGCGCTGGATGGTCTCGACCAGATGAGTGCCATCGACATTGGAGACGAAATGCACCCGCAGATCCTCGCGCTGATAGGGTGCGAGTGCCGTGCAGATCATCTTCGGCCCCAGGTTCGAGCCACCGATGCCGATATTGACCACGTCGGTGATCCGCCGCCCGGTGTGTCCCAGCCACTCGCCAGAGCGTACCCGCTCGACGAATTGATCCATCCGCGCCAGCACTGCATTGATCAGCGGCATGACGTCTTCGCCATCGACCAGAATCGGACGGTTCGAGCGATTGCGCAGCGCAATATGCAGCACTGCCCGCCCTTCGGTGTTATTGATCGGCTCACCGTCGAACATGCGCCGCGTCCAGCCACGCAGATCAGCCGATTCGGCCAGATCACGCAGCAACGACAGGGTTTCATGAGTCACGAGATTTTTTGAATAATCGAGACGCAGTCCGGCAACCGTCAGAGTCATGGTTTCGGCGCGACGGGGATCGACAGCAAACAGATCGCGGATCCGTGCGGCTTGCATCGTATCCCAGTGGTGTTGAAGTGCCTGCCACTGAGGGGTCTGATTCATGAGCGACATGATGGTCGGTCTCCTCGAAGGAAATGTTAAATGAGTTGTCAAGCCCATCCCCAAACATGACCCTCGACAATGGCAGATTGCTGATGCATTGCACGGCGGCGCTGACGGATGCCAGATTGTATTCGATCAGCTTGAAATCAACATCATCAGGATTAGGACTGACGCAAAACGGGTAACTGTAACGTGGCGGGCATAAAGACACCCGTGACGCGCTTGGCTGACGGTCAATCTCTGCTGGTCAGCCAGATCAGCTAGACGCTGACGAACGCCGCCGACCATTGCGAGGCGTTCAGCCACCATGCCATTTGCGAGGCGACCGGATGACACCCCGCACGGTGTGGGACAACGTGCGCGGGAATGTGGATGCGACGGCGCAAAGCGACTGTTCGATGACACCGTGCTGGGCAGGGGCGCTTCATGGATTTTATGCAGCAGTTGCAAGCCTGTTTGCTGACATTCGGTCTGAACTAAACTAATTCAGTTCGTCGAATTCCGGGTCATCAAGCAGCTCGCGCAGACGTTTGATTTCGCGCATGTGTTCGATGCGTCGACGAATGTCCAGGCTCGCCGCCTGACCGCGGGATTCCTGAGCTGTCATCGGCAGAATGCGCTCAGTCACGTCCTGACCATAGCTGTTTTCAGTGTCTAACATTGCCAATTCCTCGTGGGTGACAAGGCAAATCAAGAGCGGCCTAATACCAGAAAAGCACGCGGAATGGAAGTATTTTTTCGTGCCATCATGCGATTCCAGCGTCTGTGCCAGCGCGGGATTCTGATACCATTTGCACCCCTTCTGGCGCTGGATCTCCGCTTATGCCTGACGCATTTCTCCAGGCGACCGATGTTTCACCCGGCGACGTGGTTGCGGCGGTGGATCTCGGCTCCAACAGTTTTCACATGATCGTTGCCCGTATCGATGATGGCCACATGCGCATCACGGATCGTCTCAAAGAGATGGTGCGTCTGGGCGAGGGGCTGAATGATGATAAGACCCTGAACCCAGAGGTCGTTGCCCGCGCCCTGGCCTGCCTGGAGCGCTTTGGTCAGCGCCTGCGCGGTTTTCCGTCTGGCAGCGTGCGTGCCGTCGGCACCAATACGCTCAGACAGGTCGCTCCTGAAACCGGTTTCGTCGAACGCGCTGAAGCGGCGCTCGGCCATCCCATCGATGTCATCGCCGGTCGTGAAGAGGCGCGTCTGGTCTATCTGGGCGTTGCGCATGGTCTTGCGGCGGGTGCGCAACGACGGTTGGTAGTCGATATTGGTGGCGGTAGCACTGAGATCATCGTGGGTCAGGGTTTTTCATCAAATCTGCGCGAAAGCCTGCACATGGGTTGCGTCAGTCTCTCGCGCAGATATTTTGCCGACGGTCGCATCACTGCGAAAGCCATGGAGAAGGCGCAGTTAACCAGTGCGCTAGAGGTGCGACCCGTCCGCGAGCGGTTTCGCCGCGCCGGCTGGGAACAGGCGGTGGGCAGCTCAGGCACTGTCCGTGCCATCGCTACGGTCGTCAACGCCGAAGGCTGGTGCGATGACGGCATTTCTGCCGAATCGCTGGCTCGTCTAAGTCACGCACTGCTCGATCTTGGCAAGACCTCCACCATCAATCTCAAGGGACTCGCTGACGAGCGTAAGCCGGTCTTTGCAGGTGGAGTCGCTGTTCTACGCGCTGTCTTCGATGCGCTAGAGATACAGCACATGCAGGTTTCCGATTACGCGCTGCGCGAAGGCGTGATCTACGAAATGATGGGGCGTTACCAGCACGAAGATGTGCGCGAACGCACCGTCGCCACGCTTTGCCGACAGTTTCAGGTCGATCAGGCGCATGGTCGGCGCGTCCAGGCGACCGCGCTGGAACTCTTCCATCAGCTTGCGACGCCTTGGTCATTACATGACCCGGATGATTTACAGATGCTTGCCTGGGCTGCCCGACTGCATGAAGTCGGCGTCATGATCGCACACAGTCAATATCAGAAGCATGGCGCCTATCTGCTGCGTCACGCGGATCTGGCCGGGTTTTCGCGTCAGGAACAGATGGTGCTCGCGGCGCTGGTGTTGGGGCATCGCCGCAAATTTCCGATGCAGGACTTTCTGGCGCTGCCCAGAAAAAAACAGGCGAGTGCGCGTCAACTCTGCGTGATCCTGCGTTTGGCGGTACTGCTGCATCGTGGGCGTTCGACGGTTGGCAGGCATCATCCGACTGCGCAGGCGGCGGGCGAACGGCTCGGCCTGCATTTCCCCGCGACCTGGTTGGCCAATCACCCGCTCGCCCATCTGGAACTGGAGCAGGAAGCCGAGCGGCTGGTCAGCGCAGGCGTCGTGCTAACCTTTTGCTGATGCTCGCGGTAATTCTGTCAATGTCAATTCAATACGGAGCCTTGCCATGCGGATAATCACGTTCCCCATCCTGTTCACCTGCGCGATGGCAAGCCTATCCGCACAGGCCGCAAATCCAAGCTTTGACTGCACCAACACCACCCATGAGGCCGAACAGATGATCTGCAAGGATGCAGAGCTTGCAAAACTCGACCGTCGTCTGGCGACGCTTTACTCCAGCGTACTCAAACAGACATCAGAGCAGGATCGCAAGACGCTCAAGGCCGAGCAGCGCGGCTGGGTCAAGGGTCGCGACGACTGCTGGAAAGACAGCGACATGCGCGGCTGCATTGCTGACGCATACCAGTCTCGCATTCGCCAACTGAAAGACGATTAAAGGTGCCAGATCGACTGGACGCCGTTCAGTCGATCTGGAAAACATCATCGACGGCACTCTCGTCTACCTTGAACAGATCCGGCTTGAGCGTGATGTTGTGCTGTGCGGCGGTGAAATTAAGTCGCGTTTCCTGTCCAAAACTGTCTTGCATGATAAGACTGTCGAGCGTGTCTTTGCCGTTCTCATTGCCAAAACCAAGCTCAATCCGCACCACGTCGGTGTCTTTCTGCTTTGGAATCAGCTCAATCCAGTCACGGCCATCGGCGCTCTTGAGCATCCGTGTCTCAAAATAGTTTTCAATGGGCTCGCGGTTGGCCAGCAGCAGCGCCGGGGTTCCACGCAGCGCTTTATCCTGGCTCTGATGCGAGACCTGTTTCAGATCCAGGTCATGGAGATAGACGCGCTTGCCGTCGGCGATGATGACCTGTTTATTGGGTGTGATGTATTCCCAGCGAAAACGCCCGGGGCGCAGCAGATAGAAGGTTCCGCGAGCCGACAGCAGTTGAGTATGGCCGGCGTTGAACGTGAACTGCTCAAATTCGGCCTTTAGACTGTTCAGTCCTGACAGATAGGCGTTGATCCGTGCTGCCCCGGCATCGCCAAAAGCGACGCCAGTCCAGAGCAGCACCACGACTGACATCCAGGACAGTCGGCGGGCGATGCCAGAGCGCAGAAATCGTAGACGACGCGATGCTGGCGCGTGGGTGTCCGTGGCAAAACAGAGCATGATTAAGGTTCCGGAAAGATGACGTTCATTAAGAGGCTGGTGGCGGTGCCAGCACCTCGCGGTTGCCGTTGGTTTCGGCAGCGCCCACGATGCCGATGCGTTCCATTTCCTCGATCATGCGGGCGGCGCGGTTATAGCCGATCTTGAGACGGCGCTGGACGCCCGAAATCGAGGCGCGACGGCTTTCGACCACGATCTGCACCGCTTCGTCGAACAGTGGATCGGTGTCCTCGGTCTCGCCGCGTGGTTCGGGATCAATGCCGGGGATTGTCTCGGACGGTTCGCGCAGAACATCATCGAGATAGCTCGGCTCGCCATACTGCTGCTTGAGAAAGTCCACGACATGATGCACTTCGTGATCATCGACAAAAGCGCCATGCACCCGCTGCGGGATATTGCCACCGGGTGGCAGATAGAGCATGTCGCCATGACCAAGCAGTTGCTCGGCACCCATCTGGTCGAGCACAGTCCGCGAGTCGATGCGCGAGGACACCTGGAAGGCGATACGGGTCGGGATGTTCGCCTTGATCAGACCGGTCAGCACATCGACCGACGGGCGCTGGGTCGCCAGCAGGAGATGAATGCCTGATGCACGCGCCTTCTGCGCCAGACGTGCAATGAGTTCCTCAACCTTCTTGCCAACGACCATCATCATGTCCGCAAGTTCGTCAATGATGACCACGATATAGGGCAAGTGACCAAGCGTGGCGACGCTGCCGCCGGTCATGAGTGCATCTTCAGGCCGAAACAACGGATCGGGGATTGGCGTACCGGCCGCATCGGCTTCGGCGATCTGGCGATTGTAGCCGCCGATATTGCGTACGCCGAGCTTGGCCATCAGGCGATAACGGCGCTCCATCTCGCCAACACACCAGCGCAGAGCATTGGCCGCTTCCTTCATGTCGGTAACGACCGGCGTTAGCAGGTGCGGAATGCCCTCGTAGACTGAAAGTTCCAGCATCTTCGGATCGACCATGATCAGACGCACGTCTTCCGGCTCGGCCTTGTAGAGCAGGCTCAGGATCATGGCGTTGATGGCGACCGATTTGCCGGAGCCGGTGGTGCCCGCGATCAGTGCATGGGGCATCCGCGCCAGATCGACGACCACCGGCAGGCCGGAGATATTGGTGCCCATGCCGAGCGTTAAGGGCGAGTGCGCCTCCTGATAGATCGGCGCGGCGAAGATCTCACGCAGAAAAACGGTCTCGCGCTCTTTGTTGGGGATCTCGATGCCGATCACCGACTTGCCGGGAATAATTTCGACCACGCGCACGCTGATGGTCGAGAGCGCCCGCGCCAGATCGCGTGACAGTCCGGTGATCTTGCTGGCCTTGATGCCCGGTGCCAGTTGCAGCTCAAAGAGCGTCACCACTGGCCCTGGATAGACCGCGACGACGCGCACCTCAACCCCAAAATCAGCCAGATTGGACTCAACTTGACGCGAGAGATCCTCGATTTGCTCATCGGAATAGCCGCGCCCGCTCTTGCGTGGCGCGTCCAGCAGTTCCAGCGGTGGCCGCGCCTGTTGGCCAAGCGGCATGTTGACGAAACGTTTGGCCGTGACGTTCGCTACTGGCTTGGGTGCGGTGGGTGCGGTGGGTGCGGCGATTGTGGCGACGGCTCGCTGCTGCGCCTTTGGTGGTGGCTGTCGGTCACGCGGAAGTTCAGGCGTTAATGGTCTGTTATCGCTCTCGTCATCAGACTCAGTCGGTGCGATCAGGTCGTCGAGCAGATGCTGCGGCAGTTGTTTTGCAGACTGCCGGGGACGCACTGAGGCAGATTCGGAAGATGGTGCTGGATGTTGCTCACTGGCTACCGGAACAGTTTCTGGATCAATCAGCTGCAGATCTTTTGGCAGGCTATTCCAGGTCTCGTCACGGGGAACATCTGACTGGCGACGCTGTTTGATGCGTCCGCTGGCGGCGGCATCCATGAACGCGCTCCAGACTGTACGCCCCATCTGCAAGACGATAGCACCGAAGTTGTCCAGCAGCGTTAGCCAGGAAATGCCGGAAAACAGCGTGGCGCTGACCAGCAGAGCGCCGCCCAGCAGAAAATTGGTGCCGGGTGGGTTAAAGGCGGCGAGCATCTGGTTACGAACCAGGATCCCAAGCCCGCCGCCAGCGCCGTTCGGGAGCTGAAAGTCCAGGGTGTCAAGATGGATCGAGGCATAACCGCAGCCCGCAGCGAGAATGATCAGAAAGCCAGTCCAGCGCAACGACAGCAGCCAGATGCGCAGCGATGCCTCTTCGTCGCGTCCACGGAACACCTGCCAGGCACTCCATGCCACCATAAACGGCAGCAGATACGCAAAAAAACCAAACAGATAGAGCACGACATCCGCAAACCAGGCGCCGGTGCGCCCGCCTGCGTTCGTGACCTGCACGGTATCTCCAACATAAGACCAGCCGGGATCATCCGGGGAATAGCTCATCAGTGACAGGGCAAGATAGATCGCGACACAGACCAGTGCCCACATGGCACTCTCGCGCAGTGCGCGTTCGACGTGATCGCTGAATGTCAGTTGTCCGTAGCGGGTTGCCTGTGCCATGCGTTCCTCCAGAGATTCCAGCGCATTTTGACCACTCCTTCCTCCAGGTATTTCTACGGATGGAATAGGTCATGTTGGCGCTGGTCATGCCATTCAGTGCGCAGCCAGTGCAGCCAGGGTTCGAGGTGGCCAGTGCCGCGTGTCGAGATGATCTCGAAGGGCGCCTGGCTGGCCAGATTGCGCAAACACTGCTCTGCCCGCGCGGGCTGAAATTCAGGCAGCACCGACAGCAGATCGGACTTGGTGCAGAGCACCAGATCCGCAGCGCGAAACATCACCGGATACTTAGCCGGTTTGTCGTCGCCCTCTGGCACCGAAAGCAGGATCACGTTGCGATGCTGCCCCAGATCAAAACTCGCCGGACAGACCAGGTTGCCGACGTTCTCAATGAACAGCAGGTCGATGTCGTTGAGATCAAGACCATGCAACGCCGTGTGAACCAGATGGGCATCCAGGTGGCAGGCGCTGCCGGTTGCGATCTGGATTGCCGGGACACCCTTGGCGCGGATGCGCTCGGCATCGTTCTCGGTCTCCAGATCACCCTCGATCACCGCGATGCGAAATTCACCACCGAGCGCCTCGATGGTGGCCTCCAGCAGACTGGTCTTGCCCGCGCCGGGCGATGACATCAAATTCAGTGCAAGCACACCGTGGTCATTAAAATGCTCCCGATTGTGCTCGGCCTGATGGTCATTCTCCGACAGCAGATTCTGAAGCACATCGACCGCGAGACGGCCATCGTCAGTGATGGCGTGTGTCCCGTCGGCACGCACGAGATGTTCGTTTCCGGGCGTAACATTGCAGCCACAGGTGTTGCACATAATGGGGTCTGATCCGGGATGCTGGCGCAGCATGGCGCGTTAACTGGGGGCGGCACGGTAGGCGCTGCCGTTTAAATCAATGTTAAAGTATCCCGATTCGCCAATTTTTCCTAGAGCGGAAACGCGCCCACCTGCGGTCTTTAAGTGTCGCCGCGTCCAGATCGCCATCGGAGTTCATCCAAGATATTTTTCACTGCCACGGTTCAGTCGCCTAAATGCACTGACGGTTATGGCGATTCATTCAACCCAACCCAAACGGAGGAGGCGAGACGGTAATCGTGCGTGGCACGGTTAACCCTTCCCGGCCTGAACGCCGGGTCTCTCGCGCAAGACTGATGAGCGAAATGATTGAAATTAAAGTGCCGGACATTGGTGATCTCACGGATGTCGAAGTCATCGAAATACTGGTCTCTTCAGGCGACCAGGTGGCCGAAGAAACGTCACTGATCACCATCGAAAGCGATAAAACGACTCTGGAAATTCCAGCACCGGGTGCCGGAATCATCCGCGAACTGCGCGTCACGGTCGGCGACCGGGTGTCACAGGGCGCGGTCATCCTGACGATGGAGGTCGATAGTGATGCCGCCACCCGCATCAAATCCGATCAGGCACGGCAGGCCGCTAGCGATCCCGGCGCGGTTGATCTGGTGACAGAGGTCGTGGTTCTCGGCGCAGGCCCTGGTGGCTACACGGCGGCTTTTCGCGCTGCCGATCTCGGCAAGCGGGTGGTACTGATCGAGCGTTACGAGACCCTCGGCGGAGTGTGTCTCAATGTCGGCTGTATTCCGTCGAAGGCACTGCTGCATACCGCCGTGATCATGGAAGAAGTCAAGACACTCAACGTCATGGGCGTCACCTATGCCGCGCCAGAGGTCGATCTCGACCAGATGCGCGAGGGTAAAAACCAGGTCGTCGCCAAACTCACCGGTGGGCTGGCAGCAATGGCCAAGCAGCGCAAAGTGCAGGTGATCCAGGGCACTGGCCGTTTTGAAGCGCGTAACCGAATGAGCGTTGAAACCAAAGAAGGCCGTGTACGCATCCAGTTCGATCATTGCATCATCGCCTGCGGTTCATCCTCGATCAAAATTCCCGGATTCCCGCATGATGACCCGCGCGTCATGGATTCGACCGATGCACTCGCGCTGGCCGATGTTCCGGCGCGGATGCTGATCGTTGGCGGTGGCATCATCGGGCTGGAAATGGCAAGCGTCTACAGCGCATTGGGTTCCAGAATCGACGTGGTCGAGTTCAAGGATCAGTTGATGCCCGGTTGCGACCCGGATCTGGTGCGCTGCGTCGAGAAGCTCATCAAAAAACGCTACGACAAGATCATGCTGGAAACCAAGGTTGCCAGCCTGAGCGCCAGCGCCGAGGGCATCAAAGCTGTTTTCGAGGGCAAGCATCCTGGCGAGGAGATTTACGACAAGGTGCTGGTGGCCGTCGGACGTCTGCCTAATGGCAAGCTGATCAACGCCGAAGCCGCTGGGGTCAACGTCGATCAACACGGCTTCATCAAGGTTGATCAGCACATGCGCACTAACGTCCCCAATATCTTCGCCATCGGTGACGTGGTGGGTGGCCCGATGCTGGCGCACAAGGCGACTCACGAGGCCAAGGTCGCCGCTGAGATCATCGCTGGACTGCCCGCGCTGTTCGACCCGCTGACCATCCCCTCGGTTGCGTATACCGATCCTGAAGTGGCCTGGATGGGTCTGACTGAAACCAAAGCCAAGGCTGATGGCATCCCTTATAAAAAAGGCGTGTTCCCCTGGGCGGCGAGTGGTCGGGCGCTTGGCATCCACCGCGACGAGGGCATGACCAAGCTGCTGTTCGACCCTGAAACCAAGCGCATTCTGGGCGCGGGCATTGCAGGCCCCAACGCGGGCGAACTGATCGGCGAGGCCGTGCTGGCGCTGGAGATGGGCGCGGACATGGAAGACATCGGTCTGACCATCCATCCGCATCCGACGCTGTGCGAGACCATCGGACTGGCGGCGGAGATGGCGCACGGATCAATCACGGATCTACTGCCGCCGAAGAAACGCTAAAGCCGGTCACTGCCATCTGCGGTGTCTGCCAGATTCAACAGGATCTGGCGTTCCACGTCATCGAGCGCGGCGTTCAACGCGCTCGGATCATCGGCCTGGCAGCATGACTGCCCTTCTGCGCTTTGCAGGAACGCCAGCAGTGACGGCGCGAGGACATGCCGCTTGACGGCGGCATGACTGAGCCACATCAGCCCGGCGTCACGGTCACGCGCAATCCCTTCACCGGACAGACAGAGGCGTCCCAGATAGCACATGGCATCGGGATAATGCTGTTTTGCTGATCGCACGAGCCAGGGCACGGCATCATCAGCACGGCCAGCGGCGAGCCACATCAGCGCGACATCACACTGCGCGACCGCATCACCTGCATCAGCGTCAACAATGACGGCGTGATCGTCCGGTTGGAGTGGCAGGCAGGACAAGGGCAGCACATCGTCCAGGCTGACCCGCGTTTCAACACCCGGTTCGTGCGTGTCAAGCGTTGAGACGCAGCCCTCGCTGATGCGCCGCCACAGCGTGCGTCGACTCAATCCAGTGATCGAGATGGCGGTATTAAGTGAAATCGAGGGCATGGTGTTCTCGATGAGTCACGTACTGAGCCATCAGTCTAACGCAACGCCTGATATCAAGGTGTGATTTGGCACAGCATGAGGTGTGCCATCAAACCATTTGGCATAGGATCTGGTGTGCCATTCGCTTAAATAAAAGGCGGATCAGTCCGATTGCAGCAGGCATCTTGCAAACCGTGGCGTGGTTTCGGGCTGGTCTGACATCCGGTGTTGCGGCGTGGCATTGAATCTGCTTGAATCGGGTGCGGGAGACCTCGGATGTGCGGCGAGACCGCGATGGCCTCCCCCGCTTGACCCGGTTTCATTATCACATTACGGAGAGTCTCATGAAAAAGTATCAACAGGGCTTTACATTGATCGAACTCATGATCGTTGTGGCGATCATCGGTATTCTGGCCGCGATTGCGGTTCCGGCGTATCAGGATTACATCGTCCGCGCCCGTGTCACGGAGGGCTTGTCATTCGCCTCGGCGGCTAAGGCAACCATCGCGGAGAATTCCTATGCCGGCGCATCGGCTGCTGCTATTGGATGGAGTCCGCCGAGCGCCACTGAAAATGTCGGCGGTGTCTCGGTTGACAGCACCAATGGTGTCATCACGATCAGTACGACACTCAAGGCTGGTGACGTGACCCTGACCTTAAGCCCAAGCCCAGTCTTCTCCGCCAATACGCCGAATCTGTCTGCCACATCGATACAATGGAAATGCTCTGTTAGCGATGCGACCAAAGCGAAGTTCGTCCCTTCCAACTGCCGTTAATGACGTATTAGGTCATCTGGCTGGCGGCGCGACGCCGTCAGTCTGGTGGCTGGCCTGAATTCACGCGCCAGCCGTTGATTTAAACTCCCCATATCCGCCCGCATCTGATCACGTTAGCGATGTCTTTAACGCTTCAGGCGATGCGCGGCAATCCGTCTTGACTTGACCCACTGGCCGCGATCCATGCCATCAGAACGCTGGTTCCCCCTGCTTGCCGTTGCGGCGGCCGTTTTGGTTGCCCTCGTTTATCTTCCGGTGTTACATGCCGAGTATGTCTGGGACGACTGGCAGCTCTTCATCAATAATCCGGCGCTGCGTCTGCCAGAGCTACTCTGGCATGCGTTGTGGGAACCAATCCTGCCGGGAACGGGTTATCTGCGTCCGGTGGCGCTGGCGTCGTTTGCGGCGCAATTTCTGACAGTGGGCATTGATCCGGGCATTGCCCACGGCATCAATCTCGTCATCCATGCCACCAATACACTACTGGTCGGCCTGATTGCCAGCCGTCTGGCGGCGTCAGATCGCGTTTCGACCCGGATAGTGCGTGTCCTGTTCGCGGCGCTGCTTTATGGCCTGCATCCGGCCTTGATCGAAATGGTTGCCTGGGTTTCAGGACGCTTCGATCTGCTGGTAACATTTTTTATCCTGCTCGCGCTCTGGGGCTATCTCGCCTGGACGGGCTGGCGGCGTGATCTCTGGGTTTCACTCTGTTTTCTGCTTGCGGCACTCAGCAAAGAGATGGCCGCGACCCTGCCGCTGCTGCTGCTGTTGCTGTATCTCGGTCGTCAGGGTTCAGAAATGCACTGGCGGGCACTCATGCAGGATTTTTGGCGCAGCCGCGAATGGCGGCTTTACGCACTTCTGACCGCTGTCGCTGTCCTGATCCTGGTGCTGCGCCAGACCGCATTGGGCGAACTCACCCATCAGGATGCAGTGGTCAGCTCAGAGCTGGAAGGATTCTGGCATCACATTGCGTTCATCGGACAAACGCTGCTCTTTTACGCCAGGATCAGTCTCTGGCCTTTTATCGATCTTGGCTCTCAACATCTTTTTGATGCTCCCGGCATGAACGCCGCCGCACGCGGGTTGGGCATCGCCACAGTCATCATCGGTCTCGCGCTCGTCATCGTTGCGCTGTTGCGTCGCCGCCTGCCAGAACTGTTGCTGGCGGGCTGGGGAATTGCCCTGCTGCCGGTGCTCAATCTTCTGCCGCTGATGATCGGCGGTAGCATTGGTAACGAACGCTTTCTGGCATTGCCATTGGTTTTCATGGCCTTGGGTTTTGCCATGCTGAAACGGCCTCCTATCGCTATCTCCTCAGCCATGCAGCGCACCCTGCCTATTTTGGCTGGCATCTTCGCCGTACTGTTGATCGCGGCAGCAATGGCGAATATTCGCGTGACCCTACCACTCTGGCAAAACGAGTTAAGCCTTTGGACTTGGGCCTATGCCCGCTATCCAGATGCACCGGGCATTCAGGCTAATTATGCCGCCGCCGCCGTATATTTTGGCGATCTTGACCATGCGAAAGCGGTGTTTGATCGCATCAAGACAGAGAAACATGATGCACCCGTAAAGATGACCACGCGACAGTCCGCTATTCTGAAACTGACTGAGGGCGAATATCTGCAAAAAGCAAATCAGTTTGAAAAAGCACTGGAAACGCTCAATGAAGCACTGGCTTTAAGTCCAACACCTCCGCACGAACTCCTGAAATCACAAGGGATGGATCTCAACTATCTTGAGAACATTAAAATGAACGATGGCGCCTACTTCTATCGCACCATCTACAAGGATCTTGCTGTCACGCATCTGACACTAGGTCATTTTGCGGAGGCTCTCGATGCCGCACAGTCATGTTTGTACTACGCGCCAACCTATCCAGGAACCTGGCTCATCAAAGCACTGGCACTCTACGGCTTGGATCGTTGGGATGACGCAGAGAACGCCTTCGCTCAAGCTAGTCATTACTCCACGGATGACGGACGACAAGAAGCACAGGCGAACCGCATCACTGTTCTGAAACAGCTCTGCGCCAAATCGACACCGCCCGTTCAGGTGTGCGAACACTGGCAACACGCGGCGGACAATGTAGCCGCCCAGACCCGGTAAAGATCACACATGAAAGCAGTCATCCTGGCTGGCGGTCTCGGCACCCGCATCAGTGAAGAAACTCAGCTCAAGCCGAAACCCATGGTTGAAATCGGTGGCCGTCCAATCCTCTGGCATGTCATGAAGATCTATGCCGCGCATGGCATCAATGATTTCGTGATCTGTCTGGGCTATCGGGGATATGTCATCAAGGAGTATTTCGCCAATTATTTCCTGCACATGTCTGATGTCACCTTTGACATGGCCAGCAATCGCATGGAAGTCCATGAACGCCACGCTGAACCCTGGCGGGTGACGCTGGTGGACACTGGCGAGGCGACAGGAACCGGAGGACGTCTGGCGCGGGTACGTCGCTATGTCGAGCAGGAAGACGATTTCTGCTTCACCTATGGCGATGGCGTGGGCGACATCGATGTGAAGGCCGCCATCGACTATCACCGTGCGCAGGACGTTTTGGCCACGGTGACGGCGGTGACGCCGCCGGGTCGCTTCGGTGCCATCGAGCTTGCCGCAGATCGGGTCGTGTCGTTCAAAGAAAAACCGCATGGCGATGGTGGATTGATCAACGGTGGTTTTTTCGTGCTGAAACCGGCAGTGCTGGATCTGCTCGATGGCGACCACTGCGCCTTTGAGAATGAACCGATTGAAACACTCGCCAGCCGTAGCCAGCTTGCCGCCTGGCGGCATCGCGGATTCTGGCAACCGATGGACACGTTGCGCGAAAAAAACCATCTCGAAGAACTCTGGACCAGCGGTCGCGCACCCTGGAAGATCTGGCCGTGACACACCCTGCCCAAAATCCGTTTCTCTCGATTGACGACTATCTGACCGGCGAAGACGGCAGCGAGATTCGTCATGAATACCTTGACGGTCAGATTTATGCGATGACTGGCGCCAGTGACCGGCATGGTTTGATCACGCTGAATATCGCCTCATTCCTGCGACCGCTTCTGCGCAGCACTCACTGTCAATTGTTTGCCAGCGACATGAAAGTCCGGCTCAGGGTTAATCAACAGGAGCTGGTCTACTATCCTGACCTGCTGCTGTCCTGCGATCCGACTGATCGGGAAACTTATTTCCGCCGCGCCCCCTGTTTGCTCGTCGAGGTGCTATCTGATTCCACCGCCCGCATCGATCAGCGTGAGAAGCTTTTTGCCTACCAGACAATTCCCAGCCTGCAAGACTATTTGATCGTCTCCCAGACGCAGCGTGTGCTTCAGATTCACCGTCGCCTGCGCGACTGGACACCGGAACACATCACTGAAGGCGGCGTTTGGCTTGACTGCATTCAAGTTGAACTGGCGCTGGATGTGATCTATGAAGACGTGCCGGTTTGAGATCTGGAACCTGCCAATCGATTCATGAGCTGACATGCAAGCCGTAAAAGCGATTTACCGACATGGCAACATCCAGTTGCTTGAGCCGTTGACTGGCGTCGACGATGCAGAGTTGTTAGTGATCGTCCTTGAACAGGACGGAAAAATCAGCGTACCCGCGTCCACCTGTCGAGGCGTCCCCAATGATTCTGAACAGGATTTTCAGGCGCTTGGATTAGCCCGTTTTTTTGCGACCGACGATGACCGCGATGTGGATTGGGAGCAGGCATTTGATGTTAAAGCCCGGTGATATCGTACTGCTGGATTTTCCGTACACCAACCGCGCCGGTAGCAAAGTGAGGCCAGGCGTCGTGATTTCGGTGAACGACGAACGCCATGCCGGGGACATTCAAGTCGCGTACATGACCTCTGAAGTTGATGCTTATGCTTTCGACGCCTGTGCTGTCACCATCGGCAATGCCGATCTGGCGGAAGGCGTGTTGCGATTGGAGAGTATCGTGAGGGTGGACAAGATCATCACGCTAGAGGCCAGGCAGTGCCGCTTGGTCGCCCGCCTGAATGCGATAAAACGGGGTGAACTGTTGCGCAAAGCCACGGCACATCGCGTCAAGGATTTTGCGGAAGCCAGTGTTAAGCCCCGTCCCTTCGACCCCGGCGTGACACCCATCCCGCCTGCTGGCAAGGTCATCGGTATCCCCGAAATACAGAACATGGTTGACGCGGCGCTCGACGGCTGGCTCACGACCGGACGTTTCAATGCCGCCTTCGAGCACCGCCTTGCTGAGGTTCTCGGCGCGCGCCATGTCCTCACGACCAATTCCGGCTCGTCGGCCAATCTGCTTGCCTTCAGCGCACTCATGTCGCCATTACTCGGCGAGCGTGCGCTACGTCCCGGCGATGAAGTCATCACGGTTGCAGCCGGTTTCCCAACCACGGTTAACCCGATCCTGCAAAACGGCTGTGTGCCGGTGTTCGTCGATATCGAGATCCCCACCTACAACATTGATATCAGCAAGATCGAAGCGGCCATCGGGTCGCGCACCCGCGCCATCATGCTTGCGCACACACTCGGCAACCCGTATGCGCTGGATGCCGTCACCCGCATTGCCAAACAGCACAATCTGTGGCTGATCGAGGACTGCTGCGACGCGCTTGGCTCGACGTATCAAGGCCGGATGGTTGGAACCTTTGGCGACATCGGCACGCTGAGCTTTTACCCCGCCCATCACATCACCATGGGCGAAGGTGGCGCGGTGTTCACCAATCACGGAAAACTGCGCAGAATCCTTGAATCACTGCGCGACTGGGGGCGTGACTGCTACTGTGCTCCAGGCCATGACAACACCTGTGGCAAACGCTTCGACTTGCAACGCGGCACGCTGCCGCAAGGCTACGACCACAAGTACACCTATTCGCATCTCGGCTATAACCTCAAGATTACCGATATGCAGGCGGCCTGCGCACTCGCCCAGCTTGATCGGCTGCCTGACTTCATCGCTGCCCGCAAGGCCAATTTCGCTTATCTGAGCGAGCGCCTTGCGCCGCTGGCCGACCGCCTTGAACTGCCGCAGGCCACGCCGGACAGCGATCCATCCTGGTTTGGCTATGCCATCACGCTCAGGCCGCAGACCACTCAAACCCGCGTCGATCTGCTCAAATATCTTGATGCGCACAAGATTGGGACACGCCTGCTATTTGGCGGCAACCTGACGCGCCAGCCCTATCTGGAAGGACAGCACTACCGGATTAGCGGTGAGCTGACCAACACGGATAGCGTGATGAATCAGACGTTCTGGATTGGCGTTTATCCAGGGTTGAGCGAGGACATGCTGGACTATGCGGCGGGGCGGATCTCCTGTTTTTTGTCGAGGAATAAAGAATGAATCGAAATCTATACATTCTCTTTTTTATGTTGGCGACACCTATCATTCCGCTACTGAATGGAGTCAACTATCCTTTCATTTATTTTTCCGTACTATTAATGGCTAGTTGTTCCGTCCCGTGGGATTATATCCCGAAA
>CAIUAY010000090.1 GCA_903897335.1 uncultured Chromatium sp.
CAACGACTCTTACCGGTTCAAGCAACGCAAAAAGGCCAATCAGACCCTCTGAGTCGCTCGTTCAACTGGAAAAAATTCGATGTTGATGCCTGGTAACTTTTGGATGGTGATTGACAGTGTCCAAGGCGCGGGTAATGCCAATCCGTAACCGTCACGCCGATCCTGTTCCAGATCGCACAGACTGCTCAGCCAGAGCGGCGCGAGCGCATCGGGCGACGGCCTGCCCAGCAAGCAAAACCAATAGGTCGCTCCGGCGGCCACCAGCTTGCGGGTCTGGCGTGGCTGCCGCGTGGCGAGATCCCAACCCGAATGCGGTTGCCAGCGTTCAACGGCTGCCGCGATTAAACGCAGACGCAGGTTCGGCAGTTCGGGCGGCGTCCCTTCTAGGTCATCATCGAGCCAGCCGGGGCGATAACCTTTGTCAAAGCAGGCCGGGGTCAACAGCGTGAGCGTCAGCCCACCAGCTTCAACGATGCGCTTGAACCAATTGGGTGGCACTACTGGCCAGGCCGCTTCAGGTTCGGGATGCAGTTGCGCGAGACGGCGCTCGCCACCCAGATAGACCAAACCCTCGGACAATGGCTCGGTGCAGCGAACCAGCAGACGTAAGCTCGGCTTATCAGGGTTTTTCAGTGTTGGATTATCCGCGGCAAAATCCATTCCCTCGGTTTGAAACAAGCGCCCGGAGTCAGCCGCCAGGGTCGCGGCGTCGATGGCGACATGAGTGCGCCGGTCGCCCGTTGGCGGCGACCAGCCGCGCCGGGTTAAATCCGGATGACTGGGTGGCTGTCTCACTTGACGAAACGCGAGCAGATCATCCCAATCCCACCACGCTGGCCCCTTGCTGGCTTTGCCGTCGATCTTTTCGCTGAGTCGCAGTGGCAGTAGCTTGTCGGGCAAATCAGCACCACAACCATCATCGAATGTGACAGGTTCGGCGCGAATGCAGCGTGCGTCATCGCCATGCCCAAAATAGTGCGCATCCGCTGGTTTAGGCGCGAGCAGACGCAAGCCGCCCTGTTCATCCGGGCGCACGAGCAGGGGGCCGGCAACGGACAACTTAGCCAGGTCAGGACCAAACGGGTGTCCAGTTGCCCGCGCCCAAGCGGTGCGCAGACACCCCGCGATGGTGGACGGCGGTGGAAAGCGCATCTCATCGACACCCACAAAGGCATCGAAAGGCCGTCCCGAGCGCACGATCAGCGGCGCGAGCGGTTCCAGGCTCACCACCGGGCTGGGTGGGGCCGACGTGACAGGCTGGCGTTGTACGGGAGCAGCGGGCTTTGCGATCTCTTGTGGCTCTGTCGCTGCCGGAGACGTACCTTCTTTTTTCTTCTGTTTGTCGTAACGTATCGAGCCTTTGTGCTTGGATTTAGCCATGGGTGCGAACCTGTTCATGGTCAGGCAGCCAATCGGGGGTGAGCATCGTCTCCAGCGACCAGGGGCAGTCTTGCGGCAGATCGGGCAAACCCGTTTCGCGCACGGCTAGATCGCGCCCATCGCTCCAGGCATCCGCAAACCAGTCGGGATCGGACAGCGTGCGTTTCAGGCTGGGGGTGCGCCGCAACCGGCGCGCAATCGCCTCGCGCTGGGTGCGGATAGTGGATTCCCAACTCGCGCCGCGCCGCTCAGGTTGGTCACACCATTTCAGCAGATGCCCGATCAAGATCGCCATGCGGCTAATCAGTTCGCGCTGTTCGCTTTTGCCCACGTCCTCAATTTCCTCTGCTAAATGTTCCAGATCAAGCTGCTCGAAATGACCGGTACGCAGTGCCTCGGCTTGTTGATTCGCCCAAGCGACGATGTCTTGGTCATACAAGTAGGAGGATGATGATTTCACGGATTTTTCTCTCCCAAATCAGCCGCAGTACGAGCCGCCAGCCAGCGCGTCAAAATCAGCATGTCGGCGAATTCACTGAGTGGCTGACAACCGACCTGTTCAAGAATCAGTTTGCTGATGGACTCCGACAATTTCTCGGCTCCACCGTCGCGCCGTGCCCGATCCAACATTCGGGCAACTTCGGCGCGGCGCATTCCATCTGCAACCTCGGGCTTGATCTCCGTTTTCCATTCAGGTTCATCCAACCAGTCCAACCGCCGATCAATGGCACGAAGATCGTAGGCAACCCGGCTGGGCAGTTCGTGGTTGCGATAGGCATGCGTCAACGCCTTCAAAGCGTCAAAGGCCGGTTGATTGCTCCAGTTTGCCCGCCACGCCAGTTCTCCGCCTGAACGCACACCCAACATGATCGCCAGCGCATTGCGTGTCTGACCGGACGGCAATCCATCGCCCTTTGCCAGCTTCTCGGCACGATTCGCACGCGCCCGCAGATTGCCCAAGGGTTCCATTAGATGACCGATCGCCAGACCAACCGACAGCGTGGGTTGCTGATCTTTCGCCAAACCAAGACGTTCAGCGACAGGTTGCAGCGCGTCAACAAACGCAGCGGCCAAGGCGCTCGCGCAGGGCACAGCATCAGGCAGCGAGACCAGCGCGAGGACATCGTCGCCACCGGCATAGATCGCATGACCGCGTTGCTTGCGCACGATTTCGCGCACACTGGACGCAAATCCATGGAGCGCCTGTGAAATCTCCCGCGAGTCTTGAGCGGTACACGCCTGTTGCAGCAATGCACCCATGCGATCGCCATCGGCTTTGAGAATCACGGCATAGGGCACCGGTGCGCCAACCTCTTTGGGCAATGACTTGATGACTGTTCGCAGATGGCGGAGTGCAGCGCTTTCTTCGGAAGTCAGCACATCCTCGCCCCGACTCGACAACGCATTGTCCAGCCGGAAGTCATACAGCATCTGGGCATCGTAGGGCAGCGCTGCATAAATGCTTTGATGACCTTCAAGATTGCCGCTGACACGGGTCGCCAGATCAAGACCGACCAAGGGTTCATAGGCTGCGCACAGCGCCTGCCGCTGGTTGTCATTCAACTGTTGAATCCAGGGATCGGCGGCGATGCGCGAGTAGGCAGTGAACTGCTCTGGGTTTCCAGCCAGCCGCTTCATCACCCCCAGCGTGTCGAGCTGTTCACCACTTGAGAGTCCGAGCTGACGGCGAGCAAGGTGCTTTTCGCCCCAATGCTCCCGGTCGGGCAAGACGGTTTCCAAGGCACCATCAAGCGAGGATTTTGGTAGCCCCGTCGTGGCTAAAGTCGCGGCTGGCATGAAGTCGCGGGTTGCTTTGCGAGCGGCTAGAGTTGCGCCTAAATTCACGCTGGCCTGCTGGTAGCCTGTCTCGCCGTCCGGGATTTCGACCCAGGCCGCAAAACCTTCCAGCAACTCGCCAATCTGCGCCTGCCAGACCTCATCGCGCAGCGTGATCTTGAGTGTGCGCCGTGCCTGCTCGCCCAACTCAACCAGCCGTTCGGCGGCAGCGGTCTTGGCTGTCGCGCACAGGTCGCGGGCGGCCTGAGCATCGGGCAACGCGACCTCGGCGCGCAGGATGTTGGCAATGTTGGCGCTATCACCGGGTTCGCGTTGCGGCAGCAAATCTTGATCCGGGTGTTCGGGGCACGGAAAGATCAAACAACCGGGGTGTGCGTCATGCAGCACTTTTGCCGCTGCACGGGCGGCTTCTGACAGCAGCCAGGAACCGCACCAGAGATCGCGGGTACGCCGGGCGGCTTCGATCAGGCTTTGCACGGGGCCGAGCGAGAGCGTGACGAGATAACGTGGCATAGAGGTTAACCCTTCTCGAAATAGTCCATGAATGCCGTCAGCGGATCGTCGCCGCGCCCAGCCATCGGCTTAATCTGAGCCGCCAGACGCTGGCGTTCGGCGGGGTCGGTGGGTCAAGGAGATGGATTGTAGTTTTGCTCCTTGAATTTAAGCGAAACGCCGAGCGCTTCTCTCCAGTCAGGCAGCAATAGAGCTGCCGGTCGCCATTGCGTACCATTCCAATAGGATCGCAGGATCAAGGGGCTGGCGAGGCGTTCGCGGCGGTTGTTTGGCGAACCGTCCGCAGGTTCAAGGGTATGATCGTCTGGGTCAAAATCCCCGCGTACAAAGTCACGCTTATGACGATCTTTATCGTTTGGCGCATTTTTGAAATGAAAGATAATTGGCAAGCCAAAAGCCGCCCGTGGAAATACGCAGCCTGGCACTAAGAGTTGCGCATGATCAGGGTAGGCATGCCCCGATAATTCTCGAATTGCGTCAGGCTCCGGCCAGCGGCTACGTCCCGCAGGGCTTTGAGAATCCGGTGCTGGCGGATTGCGCCCAACCTCCAGTTTTTGGCGAAAGTCTTTCAGCCGACCAACACTTGTTTTCCATGCCAGTTCGGGGGTTTTACTCGGAGCGAGCAAAATCAATCGCCCGCCTTTCGCTGCGGCTTCTTCAGTCGTCACCGGTGTTAGCCCCTCGACCCGTACAGCGCCCAAGCCGCGTCGCGTCCGTGCGCCAACGCCGCCAAAACTCGCCCACCAGCGAACAGCATCAATCACCTGGGCTTGCTGATCGTCACGCAGATCGGCGGCAAACCGCAGCGAAAGCTGAAAGCGATAGCCACTCCGTAACAGTTGGGGATCGGCGCCGGGATCGAGGATCAGCGCATAGCTCGGAAACGTTGGTAGCCTGCTTTTGGCGATCAAATCGGTCGCTGCCGCTGATTTGGCGGTGACGTTGACCGCGACCCGGCTCGCGGTTGGTCGATCTTGCGCAATGCCGCCCCAGATGGCGGTCTCGGCGGCAAAGATTTCACGGGGCGGACGCCCGCGCCCATGCAATAACCGCCACCAGAAACGCAGTTGCCCACGCAGCGCACTGGGGCGGATTGGCAGCGTGGGATCGACCTCGCCAGCCGTCACCCCGCCGCCGTACATAGGTGTCATTAGTTCGCACCGCAGCGTCAGGGTCGCGACCGCCGCAAATGGCGCTGCGGCGTTATTCCATGCCTCCAGCGCTTCGACCGCCATCAGGCTTTCATTCGGTTTTCGCATCGAGAGTCTCCTGACTTGGGACAGTCATCCAAAGCGCTCAGTCACGCTCATACAATTCCATCCGCACGAAAGGCGCGTACTGCGCCCGCCGTTCGGCCATCACCCGCGCCCCGGCATCGGTCTTGCGGTTCTGCGTGAGCAG
This sequence comes from uncultured Chromatium sp., assembly GCA_903897335.1. Lineage (GTDB taxonomy): Bacteria > Pseudomonadota > Gammaproteobacteria > Chromatiales > Chromatiaceae > Chromatium. The sequence continues at coordinate 5,092 of CAIUAY010000090.1, forward strand.
GTCGTCGTACTCGTCGTGATCGACCATCCGCCACACCAGCAACCGCCAGCCTTCCACCGAGACCAGATAGCGGTCACGGGTATGCTGGCCTGGCTTGATCCAGAACAGCCCCTGGCTCCAGGCGTCGTGCTTACCGGACGCCAGCGACTGCGGCGAACGGGCAACCCGTGCGAGGTAGTCATCGGGCTTGCAGCCCTCGATCCCGCGAATCTTAAGCAAATCGTCCAGCGCCCGACGCGACAGAAACGGCACCAGTGCGCCGGGGCGCTCCAGTTCTTCCCAGATCAGAAAACCGACCGGCGACAGACTCGCCTGCCCCTGTCCGATGTCCTCGAACAAGGGTTCCAGCGTGGCGCGTTCGGCAAAGGGCAGCGCCGCGTCCAGATCCGCCCGGGGGATCGCCGTCTCGTTCTGAATGCGCTCCAGCAGCGGGCGCAGCGGCTCCAGACGCGAGCGGGCAAATTCAACCGGCATCATCGGCAGCGGGATCAGTGCGCTGGACTGCTCGAAGATGTATTTGGCTGGTACCTGCTTGAGCATCCCGATCAGCACGGTATAGGGCACCAGGCTTTTGAAACCGCCAGTCGGGTTCAGCACGCATTGGGCAGCGCCGTTGGCGTCGATCTCGCGCAGCACCGCCTTGGTAAAGTTGAGAACGCCAGCGGTGCGGAAGGTCTGGGCGTCAGTCACCTGCAAGCCAGGGATCACCTCGATCCGGCAGTGAATGCCTGGAAGTGCGCGTTCCAGATACCGCTTGACCGCCATCGCGCAGGCTTGGCCATCTGCGGTTTCGGAACTGAACAGCACCACTGTATCGGTTGCGTTCACGGCCATGCGCGCCAGCGAATGAATCTCTGCGCACAGATCGCGCTTGAGTGCGACGTCATCATCCATGCAAGCGGTTCGGAAACTGTCATAAATCGCGGCAGCAGCGGGTTCAAGACCACCCCGCGCAGCGACCCAGGCGGCATTGAACGGGGGTTGTTGTCCAAAAAACTTTTTGGCGGCACTAGTGCCGCAGGTGCAGAGATAGACAGGCATGGTTCAGATTCCCCTTGTATTGCATACGACAGTGCTGCGTTGGATGGATTGCTAAAGTTTCTCGGATCCTCTCCGCCGCCGCTTTAACCACAAGCTTGTGGCGCGTGACCATCCATCGCATGACAGCATGAAAACGCAATTGCGCATCGTCACCCTGCCGTGGCTGACGCGGACAGATTCCGAATCTGCCAATCCTCGATGATCAGGAGCGCATCGTTTTATCGGTGTCATTTGGATCATTGCCCGGTTGCATGACCCGATACCCCCCAGCCCAAATGCCGTGCCCTTGCCGACATGCGTCCACTGCCCGAGCCAGAGCGCAGGCCACAGTACAGACAACGCAGAGCCATCAAGGTCGATCTCCCCAATCAGTCCGCCGAACTGCATCAGCGTGTCCTGGCGTGAGGAATAGCGCGTCCAGTCATGCCAGCGCAACCACTGCGGGTGCCAGCCGAGTGCCTCTGAGTCACCTGGCAGATAGCGTGGGTCGAATCCAGACGGATCGCCGCCCTGTAACGTCGCGAGTGTGCGCAGCCGACGCCACAGCGTCTGGATCAGATCGCGGGCGGCGAGATCCCGTGCCCCGAGAAAATGACCATCACGCTTGATCCGCAACGGCGTGACCAGGCGTAGCCGGATGGCTAGCGGTGCAGCGGGCGGGCACAGGGGCACGGATTCGTACGTCTGGTAGACGCCGCTCTGGGTCGTGTAGACCGGCTTCCAGCCCCCATCGCCCGGCGTCTGCTCGCGTTCAACCGCCGTGACCGCAAAGCGTCCGCCCTCATGCCCGAAACCGCGCTGACCGGCCAGGCCGAGGGCGTGAATCAGATAGGGCGCGTGCGCAATCGCCGACCCGAGCAGATGGACTGTCAGCGCAAAAGGTGCGCCGGGGGCAAGCGTGCGGGGCGCGGTGGGATCGATATCGAGGACGAAGGGATGCGGCATCGCGGTATAGCCGCCTTCGGCCTGCGCTGGCGTGGCTGGCGTCTCGAACAGGGTCGAGTAGACGCAGTTCTGCACCAACAAACAGCCGGAGCAGGTTGGTTGTCGGGTCACGCACGCCGTGCGCCTAAGACCATGACCGAGCAGGCCACGCCAGGCTGAACCGGCATAGGGTGGCAGACGGATGGTGTCGTGCGCTTCCAGGTGAAAACGAAAACGGGCGAGCGGGGGAAAGCGCAGCGGCTCGTCAACGGCTCGGGTCAGGCTTGCTTCATGCTCGCGACCCATCTCAGATAACCTGCGCGGAGTGATCCTGATTTGTAGGGTTCTTGGGCATTGGCGTACTCCGGGTTGGTGTGAGTGGCCATTCCTGGCGGCATCCTGTTCCTGGAGCAATTATCCGGCTTTCATCTGCCGGACGCTGGTTTCGCAAGCTTGTATGGTCGCGTCCTTCCCGATGTCGCTAAAAACTTTTGCACCGCGCATTAGCGATCCGATCCGTGATGCCGTTTGTTGGCAAACTGGAACGCTCGCTGGGGTTATTTGCAAGTCGAGTTGGTGAGCTACCGTGCGATGGCGGCTGATCGTGCGCGGGAGTCCAAAGCTCTGGAGTGATGCAACGCCTAAGGCTTTCGCCGTGGGGAGGCTCAACACCGTCTGATGACAGATCAGTGCGTTTCTTCAATCCTGATGGGCTTACGCTCGATTTTGGCACGACGCGCCATGTCCGCCAGCATTTCGGCATACACCTGACGCGCCATGAGTTGCTCAAGCACGGATGCATCGTTCTCGCTATCTGGTTTGACGTCGCCATCCTTAACGGCGATCAGACGCACAACCGCCGCATCGCCCTGATCGAGTACGGCGGTTCCAATGCTGGGTACACCGTTGGCTGGTAAAGGCAGCTTGAATGCCGTGTCGAGGATCGCGGCGGGGATGCCGGATGCTTGACGGCTAACAAATCCCGGCGCTTCGGATGTGATGGCGCCAAGTGTCGCTGACCAGTCTGCGCCTTCACGTAATGTTGTAGCCAGCGCGTTGGCGGCAGCCGCAGCGGCGGATTTAGCTCTGTCAGTTCTGATCGCGGTCACAATCTGGTCGCGCACCGCATCCAGGGGTTGCGTGGATGCCGGGTGATGATCGCTGACACGCAGCACGATCGCTTGAAGCGCATCGGGATTCGGCTCGATCAGATCGCTGTTATGTCCCTCGACGCGCACCTCATCGCTGAATGCTGCGGCAAGCACCTTGGGCTGTCCCAAAATCCCATCATGAGCCTGACGCGAAATCCAGTCACTGTGCTGAATCTCAAGTCCCAGCGTCTCGGCGGCAGGTTCCAGACTGTCGGACGACTCATAGACAAGCGTGGCCAGCCGTTCGCCCAGTTCATAAAACTGCGCGTCAGCGCGTTGCTTGGCCAGTTCCGTGCGTAACTGTTCGCGCACTTGATCAAAGGGTTGGACAGCCGCTGGGATGATCTCGCTGACGCGAATCAGGTGATAGCCGAAGGGTGTGCGTACCGGCTCGCTCAATTCGCCAGCGGGAAGGCTGAAGGCAACCTGATCAAATTCGGGAACCATGACGCCTTTCTCGACCATGCCCAGCGAACCGCCTTTCGCCGCGCTGCCAGGGTCGGCAGACATCTGTTTAGCCAGTTCCTCAAAGGATTCACCCGCCAGGATACGCTCACGAACATGGTTAATCTGCGCGAGGATCTGACTGATTGCGGCATCGTCCGCGCCGTCAGGAATACGGATTAGCAGGTGACTGATCTGACGCCGCTCAGTCTGACGGAAACGCGACTGCTCTGCCTCATAGCGCTGGCGCAGTTCTTCATCGCTGATATCGGATCTGGCCGCAAGCGCACTGGCGTCGAGAATCAGATAGTCGAGTTTGACTTCCTCTGGAATCTGAAAACGTGCAGTGTTCGCGTTGTAATAGGCCGTGATTGCCGCGTCGTCGATGGGTTCATCGGTGACATAATCTGCCGCCGGAAACCGTGCATACGCCAGTTCGCGCTGCTGACTGGCGAGACGCTGATAGGCCGCAGCTTCAGCGTGCGTGACCAGTTCACTGCCCGCAACCGCACGGATCAGTTGTGTGCCGGTCATCTGCTGGCGCAGCCGTGTTTCAAAGAGTGCAGGCGTCATTCCCTGGATTTGTAGCACGCGCTCATAGGTTTCACGATTGAAACGTCCATCCTTCTGGAAGGCCGGTTCAGAGAGAATCTGCATCTGGATTTCGGCATCGGACACGCGCAGACCGAGACGCCGGGTGACGTCAAGCAGAAGCACCTCATGGATCATGCCATCGAGAACCTCGGCGCGGAGCCGTCGGTCATCGACGTCTGCCATGTCATAGGCCGCGCCAAGCTGTTCCTGGAGTCTGATTCGGGCATCCTGAACGCCCCGGTCGAGATCCCGTTCCGGGATCGCCACGCCATTGACCGTCGCGGCGACCGGCTCGCCACCGACATCGAGATAGGATTGAATTCCCCAGAGCGCGAATGGAATGGTGATCAGAATGACGATGACCCAGGCAATCCAGCCTTGAGCACGTTCCCGAATGAGTTGAAGCATGGCGATAGCCCGCAGTCGCAAGTGGGAAATTAAAAACAGTTGAAAAAGAAAGGGGTACCCAATGGGTACCCCGATTCTATTTGATATGGCGGAGCGGACGGGGCTCGAACCCGCGACCCCCGGCGTGACAGGCCGGTATTCTAAC
>CAIUAY010000091.1 GCA_903897335.1 uncultured Chromatium sp.
GCCACAACACACCTTAACTCAATGATCCATAAATATTATTTTTATGAACTGCGTATTGTTCACGGAGACTTCAGTCCCTATTTCCTCGACGCGGGGAAAAATCGGCGCACCAGGTGACCAAAGCTCCACGCTCTCGGCATGTTCCTCAAAATAGCCAGGATCGGTGGTGACGCGCACGGGCGCATGCATCCCAGGCCGGAGATAGGCAAAGTCTTTGACGCCTGCTTTGTTGACCTCATCACCAGGCGGCAACAGACGGGGCTGGCGTAACAACTGCTCCAGATCGTGAAGATCATAGGGCGCATCCGGTCGCGGCTGTTCGTCGATCTCACCTTCGGTCATCTCATCGAGATCGAAAGCCAAATTCTCGGCTTCATCGGCTTCATGGGTCAGGCGGTCGATTAGAACGGCAGTCTCACGGTCGCGCTCATCGCCTTGCGTCAAAGCAACCTCGCGGATGGCTTTCGGCAGTTGGCTCAGGATTGGCTGAAGCGCGCCTACGAAGGTCTCGAACAGGCGGATGCGTTGACGCAAGGCGATATAGACATCCGTCTCCACCGTGTCCTTATAGTGAAGGTTGACGATGCGGATGCGCTCGAACTGTTGGCCGAGCCGATCAATTCGGCCAATGCGCTGCTCGACGCGCATGGGATTCCAGGGCATGTCGTAGTTGACCAGCGCCCCGCAGAACTGAAAGTTCAGCCCCTCCGCCGCGGCGTCTGTGCAAAGCAGCAGATGTGCGGCCTGGTTGCGGAACATTTCCTTCGTGCGGTCACGGGAGAGAGTGGCCCAGTTGCCATCAGAGGTTTGCACTTCACCGCCACGACCCGAAAAGCACATTACTTTGAGGGTGGACGCCTGCACCAGAAACGCCTTCAGGAAGTCCATGGTGTCGGTGTACTGGGTGAAGACGATGACTTGTGGGTAGCCCTGGTCGCGTAGCATGGTCACGGTGGCCAACAGTTCCCGTGCCTTGGTGTCGGTGGGAAGACGCCGGACGGCCCGGAGTAGCCCTTCAATGTCGTCGGTCTCTTCCAGGTTGAGCGCCTCCAACTCCAGTCGCTCGGCCTCATCGACATCCATCAGCTCTTCTTCGGCTTCGTCGTCCGACAGGTCTTCCTCCAGCCGGTCGGCATCGAACAGGGTGCCCTGCCCGGCTTGCAGGGCCTCCAGCCGGTTCTCCAGCGTTTGGGCCAAAGCAAAGAAGCTGCTGGCGAGTCGACGGCGGTAGATGGTCATGACGAAGCCGACGGCGGTGCGTTTCTCCTTCGCGGCGTTGTTGTAGGTGGTGCTGATGTACTCCTCGACCGCCCGATAGACCTTGGCTTCCTCCTCGGAGAGTGAGACGAACCGATCCTCCACCTCGCGCGTCGCAATCGGTGTGGTGATCTTGCCGGTCTCGAAATACTTACGCAGCAGGCGCCGGGTGTGACGTGAGATCAGGCGCCGGACTGGAGTGGCGGCCTTCAGCAGCCGCAGAACGGCTTGACGGTCAGCGGTCTCCAACTGACGCAGCGGGATCGATCCGACATCGCGCAAGGCCCGCAGCAACCGCTTCAGCCGGATCCTGCTGTCGATCCCCGTCACCTGTTTTGCTTCTTCCTCCGCCATCGCGCCAAAGGTGTCTTCGGCGGACCGGAACAGGCGTGCCAGCGTCGCCAGTTCGGCATGGGAGGGGCTGGGTTTGGCAATGATCTCGAAGAAGCGGAGGAACTGATCCAGCGTCCAGTCAGCGGGCATTCCAAGCAGGTCGAGCAGATCCCAGACCTCGACCGGGCTGACCTGCATGGGGGTCGCGGTCAAGAGGACCAGCCCCTGGGTGCGCGTGCGCAGTTGTCGCATCAGCCGCAGTAATTGGTTGGGGCGCGTATCGGTGCCCAGTCCCCCGGCGCGGCGGCGGGCATGATGAGCCTCGTCGAGGATCACGAGATTCCAAGGATCGGCGTGCTCGATCAATTCGGGTATCCGATCTGAGCGGCGCATCAGGTGACTAGAGACGATGACGCAGGGTTCCCGATGCCACTCCGTCCGCTCGACAAGACGACTGGGATCCTGCCCGAGGGCGGGGCAAGGGCACCAATGCAGCCGCTGACCATCGTAGATGGGCCAGTTGAGGTTGAACTTCTCGCGCAGTTCGATCTGCCACTGACGCAGCACTGCCTTCGGAGCCATAACCAGGATGCGCTTGGCGCGTTTAGACAGCCATGCCTGACGCAGGAGCAGACCGGCCTGAATGGTCTTGCCCAATCCCACCTCATCGGCGATCAGCAATCGAGGGGGCCATTGACGATACAACCGCTCGAAGGCTCGAATCTGATGCGGCCAAGGCGTAATGGCCGCTGTCGCCTCGCCGACCCGCTCGCCGCCATTCGGCAGTGTGGGTGCCAGACGTAGGAAGGACCAGACGAGTTGGCGCGGATCGCCGTAGGTATCCGGTGTATCTGGCGTAATGGGTGCGACGGCTGGGAGCGGAGCCGTGGCCGGTTTCAGTCCAGTCAACCTCGCGGGCTTGTCATCGCTCGGCAGAAACTGGAGCAGCTCATCGCGCTTCGCTGTCGGGACATCGAACACCAGGGCGCGCTTGGATTTGCCGTTCCAGAGGGTCTGAAATTCCCATTCCTCTGCATCGACATGCTTGGCGCCACCGTCCCAACTGGTGTAGACGTGGAAGGTCTCGTAGTTGTGTCGCCAGCCGGCCTCGGTCTCGTTGATGCTGCCGTTGAAGGCCAGACGGTTGCCGAGCGGATCCTCAATGATGCCGGCCTTGGCATGAAACAGCCCGATCCCTGGAACCGGCTGACGCGCGGCGTTGCAGGGCACGGCGACCTTCACCTCCAGAATGCCGCGCGCAATCATCCAGGCCAGTAATTCCAGCGCCTCGGTCGCCGCCGCGTCCGGTGGAATCAGGGGCATCCGTAACAACTGGGCCTCGATGGTGTCACGCAGATGCTCGCCCTGTTCGATGGCGGTCACCTCGGCTTCGTTCAGCGTGCAGCCGACAAGCAGGCGCATGTGACCATCGTTGACGATCAGACCTTCCAGGCCGCGCATGGCAAGCGCCAGGGCAGGCGCATTGAAGTAGCCCGTGGAGCGGTCATAACGGGTCGCGCAGCACAGCGCGGGGAGATAAAAATCCTTCACCAGATCACCATGATCCGGTGTGTAGTGCGGGCGCCAGTTGCAATCGGCGAGGCTTGTCACATCCGTTCATCCTCCTCACGCAACAGGGCGAGCTGCTGCGGCTCGTCCACCTGCTCGCTGAAGGCCAGACGGCGCAGATTCTCCAGCGCCTCGAAATCGCTGGCGGCGGGCTGCGCGGCGACGGCGGGATCGAATCCGGCATAGGCACGCGAGGGCGGCAGCACCTCCAGCACCGCCTCCAGGGCCATCAGGAACGCCGGCTCACTGGCCACGCCAGTCTTGGTCAGCAGCTCACGGGCCGCGTCCAGGTTACGGGTGCGGGCCAGATTCGCGGCGTGGTGCAGGGCATCAAGCATGGAGTCGCTGCCGTCCGGCGCGCCGAGCGCTCCCTTGGCGGCACGGGTGGCGGCATCCCACAACACCAGGTCGCTGGTCTTTTTGGCGGCGACCCGGTTGACGATCTGGGTCTCCAGGTCGACCCCGACCACGCGGGCGAGACGCAGCGCCTCGTCATAGGGGAACTGCGGCGCCTGGAAGGCATCCCACGCCAGCACGAACCATTCGGTCAGCGGGTCTAGTTCACCCTTGCGCTGGACGCTGGTCAACTGCTCCATGCGCCAGCGTTTCACCTCGCGCCGGGCGGCATCGAGTGCGTCTTCGGGGGTGGCTTCATAGGGGTCGAACTCCTCCTCGAACAGTTCGATCTGACGACGCCGGCGCAGTTGCTCGGGGCGGGGCTTGGGGGTGCCACGTTTCACCGGCCAGTGACGCGAGAATTCCTCCAGCGCGGGGCCGAAGGCGGAGAGATAGAGATCGACGCCCCGGATGCCCGCCACCTGAAAGGTCTGGATGCGGCTGCGCACCGCCGCCCGCACGCGCGGCTCCAGATCCTCCCAGTAGAGCACCTCATCGTCCGCAGCACGCTCGCCTCGCGGTCGGCAGACCAGAAAGATGGTGCTGTTGGCGGCGGACTTGTCCTTGATGTGCATCGAGCCTTCGGCCTCGGTATTCACCGGCCAACTGGCGGTGATGACGAAGCCCGCCGCCATCAATCCCGTGGTCAGGGCGTCCCAGGCCCCGGTTGCCTTGTGGGTAAACATCAACACCATGATGCCGTCCGCGTTCAACACCCGGCGGCACTCGGCGAAGATCGCCCCCATGCGATCACGGTATTCGCGATAGGCGAGTTCCTTGGCGCCTTTCTGACCCTTGAAGCGGGCCGGGTTGGCGACCGCCTCGTGTTCCTTGTCGGTCAGTGCGCGGCGGAAGAGTTCGGGATAGACATAGCCAGCGGTGCGTTTGAGCCAGACATAGAAGAAGTCCGACAGCTCTGCGTACATCACATTGTCGTAATAGGGCGGGTCCATGACGACGGCATCGACCGAGCCATCCGCGATATGGTCCAGACTCTCGCCTGACTTGCAGGTGATGGTGATTGGGGGCGGAGTGTAAGGCCGGTGATCGAATCCGAGCGGCTGGTTGGGGTTCTTCAGGACCGCCTTCACGTCGATGTCGGGGCTGGTCAGATCGACCAGTTCGGCGATGCACTTGGCGGTCTGATCAATGGCCCAATCGAAACCGAGACCGACGATCAGCGGGGCCATTTCGGCGTAAGACCAGCAGAATGCGAAATCATGGCGGTTGAAAGTGTTAGCAACCACCTCGCGGGTCGGCATCCAGACGGACATCCGCGAATTGTAGTTCAGCATCTTGTCCAGACTGAGGGAGAGATACCCAAAGGCTGCCTTGGTCACGTCATCTAGCTCGCCCAGCGCCTGCCGTTCCTCAAGCAATTCGCGGTAGATCTCAACGGCTGTTCCGTGACCGAGTAACTGACGTGGTGAGAAGAGATCGCGCCAAAGTGGCATCCCATACTGAATAGGCCGGTCGTCGTTGATGTCCGCTGGAACTTTCTCTGTCGGCACCAAATCCAGCGCCTCCCATTCCGGCAGCTTTTCGGCCAGTGCGCGCTGGATGTCGGCCAGATTGTCATCCTCCGGGCGTGGGGCGCGATAGCTGCGCTCCCATTTTTCGCGGGTCTTGCCGGTTTTGGTTTTGGTCGGATACGGCGCTTGAAGACCACGGTGAACAACTGATCGCCCATCGCGTCCGCCTGAGCCTGGCGCTTGATCTCGTCGCCATCGACCACCCGCTCGCAGTCAGGATAAGGACAGGTTGCGTCACCACCGGCCACTGTACCCGGTGACTGCGTTTGGGCAGACTTAACGATCTCGAAGGTGCAACGCCGCTCGTTCGGACCGGTGCGCGGATGAAGCCGGACACCAGTTCCATCGGGGGCAAGTTTCCAGTTCGGTGACAAAGGGATCAGCCCGTCGCAGTAGGGACAGGTGATGGTGCGCGCCCAAAGGTAACCAAGCACTTGAGCATCTTCAGGTTCTGCTGGAAAAATGCCCGCGAAACGCTTCTCAGCTCTTTCAACAAACGCTTTTGACAAGCGATCAAAGGCGTATCTGACCGCTAGGCCATGTCGCTGAGGTGCGTCAATCGTTGCACCTAGAATCAGTCCAGCGACGGAATTGAGGTCATTGGCTAGAGCGACCAATCCAAGCCGCGAAACCTCGAACGGTATGCTGCCACCGCCCGCAGTTGGGTCAAGCACAGAGGGATGATCGATTCCGAGTCGTTTACCTTCGTAGCCGAGCCACTCACGATCATCCAAGGTCGGGATGTAGGTGAAGGCGCGGGGGTAGCCGTATACGTCTGCTTCCAGGCGGATCCCCTCGCGGTTTGCCTTGTCGATCCGCCGCTTTGCCGCCACCGGATCACCATGAATCCCAATGGCATGAAGAAACCGCTCCCGATCCGCATCGGCAGGCAAGATTGAGGCGAGAATTGCCGCCCGCGATGCCACTAGAGGCCGACGCGCCCACCACACATGCAGATAGTAGATCGGCGGCAATGCGGTCATCGAGCGGCGCTCGCGCATACTCTCCTCGCCTAACGCCGCAATCGGCAACCACTCTTCGATCAAACGCTTGGTCACGGCAAGAGATCCTGCATATAGGCAAACGACAGGGCGGGGATCTTTTGAAACCCCTTGTCGTTGCTGAGAAATAAGGCGGCGTTTCGGATCAAGCTGCTGGCGGCATGAATCGCATCGGGGGTCTTGATGCCCGTGGTTGCCCGCAACCGGGCCGCTTGTTCCAAGACCTCGGTCGTCAGCGGTAGGCGCTCGACCTCGGCGGTATCGAGCAATTCCCGGTACGTGGCCTGCAAGGATTCATCGCCAGCTTGGAATGGCTTGACCAGGACTTCGAGCAAGGTGAGTTCGCTGGTGACGATCCCGCCCCGCTGCCAGATGGGCTGAAGCAGGGTGCAATAGGGCTCGATGTGCTCGACGCTGTAGATGAAGCAGTTGGCATCCAGGTAGATCGCCCCCTCGTCGGGTAGGATCAAGCGTCCCATTGGTCGCGTTCCGTGCGCAGATGCTGGTCGACTTCCTCGGCGGTTTGAAACAGCCGCTGCCCGGACGTTTGCGCCAGAATGTCGAGGGCGGAGCGGGGTGTTGCCGTGAGTTCGGCATCGTCCTCGACGAGTAGGATGACTTTGACGTTCCGACCCCGCCAGGCCCGATGCCGAGCCGGCACCTGGATGACGCCGTCGTCGATCTTGGCTTCAAATTGGATTGCTTGCATGGCCGGTCTCTCTCGGATGGATGACGTGGCGCGCGAGTGCCTGTGATCTTAGGCGCTCACGCCTTCTGCTTTGGGTCGATCAGGAGAAAGCGCAGCGCCATGAGGACGCGGCGCGGATGCTTGCGGTGCATGGCCATGCCGAGCCAGTAGGCGGCCTCCTCCCGCCCCATGCCCTCGACCCCTTCGGCCACCATCCGCAGGTTGTCGCGATTGCGCATCGGGGCCAGCACGCGAAACATCAGACCAAGATTGAGCGCCAGATCTTCGTTCAAGGGAAAGGCGCGGCGGTCATCGAGCGGCAGGCCGCCCAGATCGACCCCCACCTTGCCTAATCGGCGCAGGATCCGGTGTTCGATCAGGGACAGGTTGCGCCCCTTGAGTCCGGCGACATAGAGCGGCGCTTTCAACTGCGGCGACTGGGGTGAGGGACACTGCCAGATGTCGAGCGCCAGGCCCTGCAGCGGGTGGCGCTTGACCCGGATCTCATAGCGTGGCGCGGTGCTCGATTCACCGTCGCTGGTCAGCCCCATCAGGCGTGCTCCTTGGCCGACGCCGAGACGAAGGCGGCACTGCTGCCAAACTTACCCAGACGTTCGGTCAGTTTCTCTGGCTCGGTTCCCGACAGATCCAGCCCGTCGGTGAAGGTGACGGTCAGGATCACTTCCAAATCCTTCTCCTTCGCGGCGCGCAGTTGCGGTTCCAGAAATTCCTTCAGCGGTTGAGCATCGTTGACCGGTCCATCGAAATTGATCTCCAGGGTGCCGCCATCGGCGGTTTCGTAGCCCCCGGCGATGTGGGCGGCCTTGGTGGTCTTGGGCAGGCTGCCGACCATCGCCATGACGCGGAAGGCGTCGGTCGGGTCGTAGAGCTTGAGAATCAGGGCGCCGATCATGCCCAGCTTGCGGGTGCGGGCCTGTTCCCACAGGCTGGCCAATGCCTCTTTCAGTGGACCTTCGGCAGTGATCCCGGAGGGCGGCGGGGTCGCTGTCTTGGTGTCGGGCGAATCATTCGAGACCAGATGGTCTGGGTCATCCGAGAGGTTGGTGTGATCGCCTAAATTGGTCGAATCGGTTGTCGTATAGCCTGGCTTGCCAGGGTCGGCGGGGTCGGCGGGCGGTTTGGGGGGCGGTGCGGGTCGCGGCCAGATGGCGTTGTCCTTGGCGTAAGCCGCCGTGTAGACGACCGAATTCTCATCGATCTTGATGACGGCGAAGGGTTGGCCCTTGGCCCAGATCAACTCGCCACTTTGATAGACGTACTCGCCGGCCTCGATACCCTGACGGATCCCACGCAGGAAGGTTTCGTCGCCAATCAGGATGGGAAGCACCGGATCGCGGCGGAATTCGGCCCGCAGTGCCGTGGTGGTGATGCTGCCTTTGCGCAATGGGGTGCGATCACGGATGTAGCTCGGACTGTCGGCATCGTCCTCGGGGAGTCGCAACTTTTTGCACTCGCGCAGCACCTGGATGATGGACTTCTGGCCATCGCCCGGCGTTTGGGAGGCGGTGTGAACCTCGATGGCAGCGTGGGCGAGGTCACAGGGCGCGCCATCGACCCGATTTTTCGAGGGATAGAGGACATGGCGATAGCACTGCTGGATCGCCAGCGCCAGTTCCTGCTCGGAGCGACGGGCCAGCTCGCGCATCTTCTCGCGCTGATGGTCAGCCAACTCGTTGAGGCGTTCCGGTCGCAACAGGTCTTTCAGGGCCAGATGCCGGGTCATGGCGCGTTTCATCTCGCCCTTGCGCTCAGCATCCGCAAGCAGAAAAATCAGGTTGTTGCGGTTGACGCGCAGATCGTTGCCGGAGCCGTGATGGCGAGCGATGCGGTCCACCAGGTCAGGGATCTGAAGTTTACTGGCCGAGACCTCTGCCGCATCGTAGCCGATGAGGACCAGCGAGGGTTTGCCGTCACCGGCATCGTCCGGCACCTCATAGGGGCCGCCAGCGAAGGGAATCGGGTTGAAGACCTTGGCGCCGCTGAAGATGTCGCGGATACGGTCATTCAAGTGGTTGCGCACTTCCGTCAGGTCGACCTGATCTTCCTGGCGGCGGATGATCTGCGTTAGGTTGGCCTCGGCCTGGAAACGCAGGGGGACGTTGGGTCGGTCATCCAGATAGGCCGACTGCTGCACGAAGCGGGTGATGGCGTCGTCGATGAAACTGATGTCCCGCTCCGGAGCGAGCACCGAATAGCGGATCTGCTCCTTCGAGGCCCCCTTCAGCGGGTCATTGAAGGCCATGGTATGGAACAGGATGGTGCGGGCCACATAGGATGCATAGGGCAACAGCCCGGTATAGGCGCTGGTGTCGATCTGCTGGGCCAGGGCGGGTTGCTCGCCGGAGGCGGCGGCGACATCCGAACGCAGGGCGGGCACCAGTTGCCGCTGACCCAGGCGGGTGACGATCTCCTGGCGGATCGGCTCATAGACCGGATCAAGATGGTGGAGCTGGATGGCGTAGGTCTCATCGGGTCGCAATTCCCAGACCCGACCAATGCTGCGACCGAGCAGACGCAACATGCCACGCACTCGCTGGAAATTCGCCAGGGTCGAGGTCTTGTTGCGCAGCGTTTCCAAGAGTTCAGGGTGAAAGGGAAAGCCGGCGAGGAACGTCTCCGCGCGCCGGTCTTCAGCCCCGACGTTGGGCAACAAGGGTTTGTTGTGATGCCAGAGCTGGCGGTACGCCTCGACCACCTCGCTGGCCTTGGCCTCATCCACCTGTCGGAACAGCCGGCGCTGAAGCACCTTGACCGTCTCGTCTTCCTCGGTCGGATCAAGCAAGGTTGCCTTGCGGGCGGAGACGCTTTCGGCCTCCTCCATGGCCTCGGAGATGAACTGGTTTTCCTGGCTGTAGGCGTCGGTCGCCTTGCCGTCTTTGCCGATGGCGAGCGTGTAGACCACGGCCGCGTTGGGCGAGCTTTCGACGGCTTTGAAGAGACTGGTGAGGAAGGCCGTGAGTTGACCGCCCGAGCGGTCCCGGTCGCTGGGACGCAGCTTGCGCAGATAAATCGACAGCTCATCGAGCAGGATCAGGGTGGGCTCGCCGCCGAAGAGTTCCTTGATGGTCCCGGCCCCTGGCGCACCCCCATTTTCGTCGCTCTTGCGGACGATTTCGTAACCCGCCTTGCCCGCTAGGGCATAGGCCAGTTCACCCCAGGGGGTGAAGGCGCGGATGCCATCGCCGAGTGCGCGGCCATTGGTCGGGTCGGCATTTTCGCCATCGAAAGCGGCAACCCGGACTTTGCCCTTGGGCAATTTGGCTGGATCGATGAATTCGCCGACGTTAGCGACGCCTTTCATGCCATTCGCTGCATGATTCAACGCGATCAGAGTATGAGTCTTGCCCCCGCCATACTGGGTATCCAGCCGAAAAATCGCCGCGACACTCTCGCTGCCACCCGAAAGGCGGGAGCAGATGCTCATCAGCAGGGCTTTTAGACCTTCAGTCGGATAGGTCTGGGCGAAAAATTTGACGGGATCGCGATAGTCTTCCGAGGCATCCCCGCGCAGAACGGCGGCAAGATCGGCGGCAAAATCGGACTCCGCGAAGGTGCCATCGGTGACATCCTGGCGTGGGATACAGATTTCAAACAGTGTCGGTAGCGACATTGACTCTCCCTAGACCGTAGACCGTGTCGTCACAAGATCCGAGCCCAGATGGCGAGGCAGCGGATCTGGGCGGCAGCCAGGAACGAAGCGGCATTCTTGGCATAACGGGTGGCAATCCCCCACCAGCGCTTGAGTTGCAAGCGTTCTCGACCAGATGCCGATGACGGTATAGCGCGGCATCATACGCACGGGGCGCCTTGCGGTTCTTGCGCAGTGGACTCACGACCTGCTGGGTGGCTTGTTCCACGATGGCATCGCTGTCATCGCCGCGATCGGCCAGCAGGTGTTCCGCGCTCAAGCCTTCGATCAAGGTTCCGGCCTGGGTGCAGTCGGCTGTGGTGCCGCCGTGAGCAGGATGCGCACAGGCATGCCATGCGCATCAGCCACTCGAAGTCAGGCTCGGTGACCAAGGTTTCGAGCCGCCGCGCCCACACGCCTTGATTCCGTCATCGACAGAAGCGTGGGTGGGTGTTTTTCCAGCCGCCATCGTCCGGGGGCAGATCGCGACGGCGCACCGGTGCGTAGAATCCAGAATACCGCGTTGATAAACAATCGGTTGTTTTTGACAATCCCGCCCCAGGTGCCGCCGCGTCCGGGTAAACGTGGCTCCAGCAACAACCAGATTCGATTGGAAATGTCGTGGCGTCGGTGCGCGGGGAGATGGCTTGTCGTGCTCGTCGTCATGTCGCCAGTGTACTGGATAGCCATCACTCGTGACGACACTATCTAGGACGATCCGCTCCTGCTCGGCCTGCATCGCCAGTTCGATCAGTTGCAGGCGGGTGAAGTTGGCGGGGTTGAGTGGCGGCTTGGTGGACTCTGATTCGAGTTCCTGCCAACGGATAATGACCTTCATCCGCAAGTCTGACGGGTTGCGGGTTCTGCTTTTGGCTTACGAGGTTGCTACGCCTCTTAACGACGATCAAACCAAGAACCGCAAAGGCTGTCAACTGCCTTGCCTATGCAGATAAAATACATATATTCATCACATGGACATCACCTACGATCCCACCAAGAATGCCATCAACCGACGCAAGCACGGGGTTGATCTGGCCGATGTCGAGGGCGTCTTCTACGATGATCGCGCGATCAGGCCGAGGAGCGTTTCGTGACACTGGGAATGGACGGACTTGGCCGCGTGTTAGTGGTGGTCTATCACTACCGTGAACCAGACACGATCCGCGTCATGTCCGCACGTCTGGCGCAACCTCACGAACGGCACACCTACCAAGAGGGCTAGACCATGCAAGACAACTACGATTTCTCCAGCGGCACACGCGGCGCGGTGACGAGTGCCAGCGGCAAGACCCGCATCACGCTATTTTTAGATGATGACGTGCTGGCGGCATTTCGTGCGCGAGCGGCGGACAGCGGCAAGGGCTATCAAACGCTGATTAACGAGACGCTCCGCGACAGCCTTTCCCCAGACCGTGCGCCATTGACGGTGGCGACCCTGCGGCAGGTGCTGCGTGATGTGTTGCAGGCGGCATGATGGCGACACGCAACAGCTTATCAAGACGCGCCGGTCAGCGCATCAGATCAAGGCGCTGGATTCCGCGAGATGCGCGGCGAACCGGCGTCGCTCTCTTCGGTAATGGGTGGATTGGCTGAAGCTGCAAAATTCAAAGCGCTCTGTGCCGGGGCAAACCTGGCGTTGCATGATGCCTTGTCTGATGACGGCAGCGTCCAGTCGCAGGTTCGCCGACAAGATTTATTGCGCAAAGCTGAACAGGCCAGAGTCGAACAGGAAAACGCTGATCCCGAATTTCAAAGCGAAACGGGGCGCGGTCTCTACTCCGGCGCGATCAGTACGGTGCAGCAGCTACCCGGTATGGCTGCATCGCTCGCACTCGGAAACCCCGCGCCTGCGCTGGCGCTTGGCGTGGCCAATACCGCGCTCCCGGCCTATTCCAAATATCTTGAACGCGGCGCATCCAAAACCGAAGCCGCGACCGGCGCGGGTCTTGAGGGCGCACTGGAGTATGTCACCGAAAAAATCCCGATGAGCTATGTGCTCGATAAGTTCGGGAAAGGGAAGATGGGCGAATTTCTGAAAGGCTATCTGTTCCGTGAATTGCCATCAGAACAGGCCGCCACCCTGACGCAGGATGCGGTGGATACCGCCATTGCCAACCCCGACAAGACCTGGGGCGAGTATTGGGCTGAACGCCCCGCTGCGGCCTATCAAACGGCGCTGGCGACGGCTGTTCAGACCGGCACGATGGGCGTCATGCATGGCGGGGCACAGCTCGCCAAACAGCACTATATCGACCAGATCGAACCAACGTACCGCCCCGATACCGCGTTAGGCCGTGCGCTGCTGCAAGACATCAATGACATCGCCTTCAACCCCGACGCCACTGACCAACAGGCGCGCAACGCACTCGACCCCGGTCGGGCGCAGCTCACCCTATACCCATACGGCGCATCAAGCCGGATCACGGATCGCCCAGACGATTATGCTGGCCCACTCAGCCGTGCCGCCAGTCGGATTGCACCGTCACTGGTTCCATCGTCTACGCCACCTGATTCAACTAGCGATCCAACGCAACCCTCAGTCACCGCCGCGCCAGTCAGCCAGGAGCTTCAGGCGATCCTCAGCGGCATCAACCAAATCGATCCAGCAGATGCCGCTGCACAACTGCAACAGCAGATCGACGCGCAAAACCCAGAGCCGAAACCTGACAGACCGCCAGCCAATCCAGACTGGGCGGCTGGGTAGTGCCCCGAACCTGGATATTTGATATTATTAATCGATATTTCATGATTAATAACTTTGCAGGGTAAGTGATCAATGGCTCTCGTCGCTGTTCAGTGTCCACATTGCGGGAAACAAGAAGTCGTCAAAAGAGGGAAGACGGGCAATGGGAAACAGCGCTATTTATGTAAGAATAGTCAATGTTCCGCGAGCACATTCATTTTAGATTATGCTTATCAAGGATATCTCCCCGCCGTGAAGGAGAAAATTATTGATATGGCCATGAATGGAA
>CAIUAY010000092.1 GCA_903897335.1 uncultured Chromatium sp.
ATATCCGCTGAAATCGGGAAACAGTTGATGGACAGTTCCTAAGTACGTTATGTTAAGAAGGACTACCAAAAACAAAAAATCAATGCGGGTGTAGTTCAATGGCAGAACTTCAGCTTCCCAAGCTGATAGCGTGGGTTCGATTCCCATCACCCGCTCCACCAACTATCCCTCTACTAGAAACTGCTCCAGCGATGGTTGATGCCAATCGCGACCCTTCTGGATTGAGGCGCACTGTCTGCCTGAATTTACCTCCGATACCTTTGCCGTTGTGCTCCTGAGCTGGTGTGATCGGCACGGTCGCCATGATCTCCCTTGGCAGCGTGAGCCGACTCCGTATCGTGTCTGGGTCTCCGAGATCATGTTGCAGCAGACCCAAGTCAGCGTCGTCATCCCGTATTTCGAGCGGTTCATAGCGCTTTTTCCAGATGTCTTGATGCTGGCTGATGCGCCGCTGGATGCTGTGCTGGCGCACTGGTCAGGGCTTGGCTATTACGCACGGGCGCGTCACCTGCACCATGCCGCCGGTCTGATTCGGGAACGGTATCAAGGGCTGTTTCCGACCAAATTCGAACTGGTGCAGGCGCTGCCTGGCATTGGCCGCTCTACTGCCGGAGCGATTCTGTCGCTCGCGGTAAATCAGTGCTATCCGATCCTTGACGGTAATGTCAAGCGGGTGCTGGTGCGCTATTTTGCGATTGAGGGCTGGCCAGGGCGGCGTGATGTGCTTGCCACGCTTTGGAGTCTGGCCGAAGGTCTCACTCCCGCGCAGCGTCCGGGCGACTATAACCAGGCGATGATGGATCTGGGTGCCACCTGCTGCACCCGCCGCGCACCCGACTGCGAACGCTGTCCGCTTGCAACGGGATGTCTGGCTCGTGCCCAAGGACGCCAACACGAACTTCCTGCCAGCCGACCTCACAAACCACTGCCTGGACGCGCCACGCTGATGCTGCTGGCAATCAATCCAGAAAATGAAATTTTCCTTGAACGCCGACCGCCGACCGGTATCTGGGGCGGACTTTGGAGCCTGCCGGAGACGGCGCCTGACACCGACCCTGCCGACTGGTGTCTCAGCCGCTTTGGCCGACTCCCCCTAAATATTGAAATGCTGCCCTTGCGGCGTCATGTTTTCAGTCACTTCATCCTTGAGATTCAGGTCGCCGTGATTCATGTTGCAGCATCGATCAGCAACGTGGCCGATGATGATCGACGCTGGCTGACACCAGCCAACCTGTCCGTCTGCGGTCTGCCTACCCCGGTTAGAGCAATTCTCGATGCCCGCACGCCAAATCACCATGAGTAAAGTCTAATGAGTCATTCCGTTCTGTGCATCAAGCTGGGTTATGAGTCCGAAGGACTGGATCGTCAGCCTTATCCGGGAGAACTCGGCAAGCGTATCTTGGAGCAGGTCTCGAAAGCGGCCTGGCAGGACTGGTTGCGCCATCAAACGATGCTGATCAACGAAAACCGTTTCAGTCCGCTCGATCCGAAAGCACGACGGTTTCTGGAAGATCAGATGGAGCGTTTTTTCTTTGGCGAAGGCGTTGCTCAGCCAGTTGGCTATGTACCACCCGCGCCAGTGTCAGACACATGATGCCGCGTTCGCATCTTGATCGCCGTGTGCGGTATATTCGTGTTATCCCCGTTAGAACGAACAGTCACCTGCCATGTTGCTTCATGAAACTGCCGATGCCGAGCATTTCGAGCAGGTCATCGTGCAATCGGTACGACACATTCTGATGACACCTGATCCAGATGTCTTTCTGGACTGGGCGCGTGACAACATCCCTGATCTTCTCGGATTGTCCGACACTGACCTGGATCAGTTTGAAAGCCAGCGTCTTGCTCTGCTGCTGGGGCGGGTGATCTGGAATGCCATGCCCCTGCCAACCAACAACTTTGTCCCGCTACCGATCAGCTTGCCAACAGCACAGGCACCTTGCCCCTGTGGGTCGAGCCTGCATTACGCGGACTGCTGTGGCAACCTCGATGACATCCCCACGCTGTCGAGCGAACTGCTCTGGGAGATCCTGCTCGACGAGATTTCTGAGCAGAGTTTGCGCGACGCACTGGCGCTGGGCGCCATTCCCGATCCGCTGCTGGCCAAAGTCGCTGAACGCTGGCTCGATGAAGATCGTCCAGGGCGCGTGGTGGACGTGCTGGAACCGCTCTTCATCGCGCCGCTCGACAGTCTGGATGCGCGTTATGAGTCAGCATTCGATCTGCTTTGTGACGCCTATGACCGGCTCAACCATTCGCGCAAGAAGCGCAGCTTTCTCAAACGTGTCTGCATCGAAGGTAGCCAGCCACTCCAGGCTGCGGCCTGGCAGCGACTCAGCACCATGCACATCGACGAAGGTGATTTCATCCAGGCGGATGCCGCGTTCACGTCCGCCCTGCGCAGCAATCCAGATAACCCTGGAACTGCGCTGCTGGAAATCACTCTGCTGGTCGCGCAGCACAAGGATCTGCTGGCAAGCGAGCGGGCGCGTTTCTGGCTGCACCGCTTTCGCCGACAGGGATTCAATGATGATATTTTCATGGCGTTTTTGGCCGAAGCCACCGTCAATCCGCAGGAGGCCATGGTGAACAGCCATGTCGATATGCTGGATCCGATTCTGATCGATATTCGTGACTGGATCTCGCTCATCATTGACCGGTCTCTGCCGACCTACGCCATGACCGCGCTGCGCCAGGCAGCGCAACGCCGCAGATTAGGGCACCTCACCACCGAAGAACGGCAGTGTTCAGGTGCTCGCCTGTCGGCGATTGCCAATCAGGACAATCCTGTTGAGCTTCGTGCGCCGGTCGCCGTGCGTCGGATCGAGTCGATCTGGCAATCGATCTATCCGGCAGCCAAGCCCATGTCAATCGGACTGACACTGGCAGAAGACACCGATGTCTGGAATGAACCCGCATGGATTGACTATCTGCTCAATTTTCCAAAAGTCGCGGACAGTTTGGAGATCCTCGACGATCTGGCCACCGCGCTCTATGTCCACCCGGAAAGTGCGCTGCCCTGGATCTCCCATGCCCTGCTGCGACCATTGCTAGAACGCGCCTGGCTGATCCTGCAACAGGTCTTGCCGCCGGACGATGTGCGCTGTATCCCTTGGTCATCTGCCGCTAATCGGCCGGCATTACGACTCCTGTTCCGTCGCTATCTCTGTCAAATTCAGGCCGGCGAACAGGATGGTGCCATGAATACCCTGGAAACACTGTTACGACTCAACCCGAACGATAACCATGGTGCCCGCGCTGAACTCATGAACCTCTATCTTCGGCATGGCAAAGATGAGCGTGCCTTGGTACTCGCACACCGTTTTCCCAATGATCTGCTGGCAGATCTTGTTTATGGTGAAGTGCTGGCACTTTACCGCCTGGGACGCGAAGACCGGGCACGTTCAGTCCTGAATTCCGCGATGCGTCGCCTGCCGCGCATCCCCGGTTATCTCACCCGTAAACGCATCAAGCAACCCCGTCTCAACCCACTCGGGATAACACCCGGCGGCGATGATCAGGCGTGGCTCTATCGAGAGGAGATGCGCGATGTTTGGGCAGCCGAACCGGGCATTCTGGACTGGCTGAAGCGCCTCACTGCCTGACCGAACGCCACGACATCGGCAAACAACACCAGGATCTGGCAATCGACAGGGGGAGCCAGTATAGTTTCCTCCCTCATAACAGCGTCGCATCCGCCCGGATGGCGAAATTGGTAGACGCAAGGGACTTAAAATCCCTCGACTTCGGTCGTGCCGGTTCGACCCCGGCTCCGGGCACCACCTTGAAAATCAATCTCTTGCGTTGATCGCCTCTGAATTCCGCATGGTTCAAAACCATCTCCTGAGCCAAATTTGAGCCAAGACCTTCCAAAAACTGCGCTAAACTTGTGTCGTGTGGTGCTGTTCTGAGCCCACAAACGACGAAGCCCCGAGGTGCTGAGAACACCCGAGGCTTCTGACCACGACCAACCTGTTGCAGAGGTTCGGCAATGGCTTCATCTGATTGTAGCCGACCGGACTTCGGGAGTCCGGTTCCATGGCATCCATCCGCAAGCTGACAGACGGCAGGGCGAAACCCTGGCAGGTCCGCATCACCCGCAAGGGGCAAACCCTCTCACCCGAATACTTCCGCACCAAGACCGAGGCCAAGGATTGTCAATCACCATCCAAAAGTTACCAGGCATCAACATCGAATTTTTTCCAGTTGAACGAGCGACTCAGAGGGTCTGATTGGCCTTTTTGCGTTGCTTGAACCGGTAAGAGTCGTTG
>CAIUAY010000093.1 GCA_903897335.1 uncultured Chromatium sp.
GGGTCCCGTCAGGTCGGTGATGGCGTCGTCGGCAGTAAGCGCTTGGTCGTCCTCAGCTCATCGCGGAGTGTGCGCAGCGCCTCGCGAGCCTGGAACAAAGGATAGCTCCTTTTCGGTACATAATTACACGGGTCTTGACACCTATGTCTCGGAACAGGTCGAGTCTGCGCTCGGCTATCCACCGCAGGCGCTGCTTGGCCATGCCCCGTGTGAGTTCATGCCACCCGACGAGGCCGCGCGGGTCAGCGCTATTTTTCATGACCTTGCGACCCAGCGTGCGTCCTTCAGGGATCTGGAAAACCGTTATCGACATCAGGATGGTAGCGAGCGCGTCCTGCGAACCAGTGGCGTTCCGATCCTCTCTGAGACCGGCGTCCTCACGGGCTATCGTGGTTCTGACAAGGACATCACCGAGCATCAGCGACTTGCTGACGAACTGGCACGTTATCAGCACCAACTGGAGGAGATGGTGGGACAGCGCACGGCACAACTGGAAGCGGCCAATCACGAACTGGCGCAAGCCAAGCAGATCGCCGAGACCAGTAGCCGTGTCAAAAGTGAATTTCTGGCCAATATGAGCCACGAGATCCGCACCCCGCTCAACGGCGTGCTTGGGATGGCGCAGATCGGCTACCGCGAGAGTGACGGACGCGGCAAATGCCAGGAGTATTTTTCACGCATCCTTACTTCGGGTCGACTGCTGCTCGGCATCATCAACGACATCCTGGATTTTTCCAAGATCGAGGCCGACAAGCTCATCATCGAATCACTGCCGTTCGATCCTCGGCAACTCATCGAAGAGGCACTCGCCGTGATCCGCGAATCGGCTGCTGCCAAAAGCCTGTCGGTGCAGTCACGCCTTGACGCCAGTCTGCCCGCCGCCTGCCTGGGCGACCCGACCCGTCTGTCCCAGATCCTCATCAATCTGCTTGCGAATGCCATCAAATTCACCGAGCGCGGCACCATCACGCTGGACGCCCGACGGCAGAACGACACGCTGGTTTGCGCCATCACCGACACCGGCATTGGCATGACGCCAGAACAGATCAGGCGTCTGTTCACGCCGTTTGAACAGGCGGATTCCAGCATCACCCGCAACTACGGTGGCACCGGTCTGGGGCTGTCGATCAGCCAGCGTCTGGCAGTGCTGATGGGCGGCGAGATTCGCGTCATGAGCACGCTGGGCAGCGGCTCTTGCTTTGAAGTCTGGCTGCCGTGCATCCAGACGGATGCACCGCTGGATTCCATGCTGACCGGCAGTTTGCAGAGAGTCGCGCCAGCGCGGCGACTGGCCGGTCTGCGCATCCTTGCCGCCGAGGACAACTCGGTCAACCAACTGGTTCTGGAAGATATGCTGATAGGCGAAGGGGCAAGGCTCACGCTGGTCGGCGATGGCCGGTTGGCCGTCGATGCAATCACGCGCCTGCGCGCAGCATTCGACCTGGTGCTGATGGATGTGCAAATGCCAGAGATGGATGGCCTGACGGCCACGCAGCAGATTCGCGTTATCGCGCCAGACCTGCCGGTGATCGGACAGACCGCCCATGCGTTGACCGAAGAACGCGAGAAATGCCGACAGGCTGGAATGGTCGATACCTTAACTAAGCCGCTCGACCATGAACAACTGGTGGCTATGATTCTGCGCCATCGCCCACCGTCTGTTGGGACAAAGGCAGCGGGAGCGGATGCCGCCAACCTCGAACTCGCGCTGCGCCAGACACGTAAGGACTGTCGCCTGCTGCTCGTTGAGGATGATCTGATCAATCAGGAAGTGACGCTGCATCTGCTGTGCGAGGGGGCGGGGCTACAGGTCGAGGTGGCTGGAAACGGTCAAATGGCGGTCGAGCTGGCGCGCGCCAGCATCTATGACCTGATCCTGATGGATATGCAGATGCCGGTCATGGACGGCGTGGACGCGACGGTGCTCATCCGTCAGTTACCCGGCTGTCAAGTCATGCCGATCCTGGCACTGACCGCCAGCGATCTCGATACGGACATTCAGCAGTGTCTCAATGCGGGCATGAACGACGCGCTCACCAAACCGGTTGATCCAGTCATGCTGTATCAGGCGCTGTTGAAATGGCTGCCGGAACACCGCAGGAATGATTAACCCAGCACATCGACCCATCCGGTCAGATGGCGTATTGCCGGATCACATCAGATGAATGCAGGCTTTCAGCTCGATCCAGAACTTCATCACCTGAACCACGCCGCCGTTGGCCCTTGGCCTCGCTGCACGGCGGATGCCGTCGCCCGGTTTGCCGAGGCAAATGCCCGACAGGGCTCGCTGGACTATCCGCTGTGGCTTGCCACCGAGCAACGTCTGCGCGAGCGTCTGACGCGATTGATCGGAGCCGATGCGCCAGACGACATCGCGCTGGTCAAAAATACCTCGGAGGCGCTCTCGATGATCGCCTATGGGCTGCTGTGGCAAGCGGATGACAACATCGTCGGGATCGCGCAGGAATTTCCGTCCAACCGCATCGTCTGGGAGTCATTGGCCAGTCAGGGCGTCACCTGGCGGGCGCTGGATCTGGAACAGTCCAGCGATCCAGAGGCCGACCTGATCGCGCTGTGCGATCAGCACACGCGGATGATTGCCGTGAGCTGGGTGCAGTATGCCCGTGGTATGCGGCTCGACCTGGCGCGGCTCGGTGTCTTCTGTCAGTCTCAGGGCATCCTGTTCTGCATCGACGGCATCCAGGGTCTCGGTGCCCTGCCTTTCGATCTCAGGACCGTTCAGGCAGATTTTGTGGTCGCCGATGGCCATAAATGGCTGCTGGGGCCTGAAGGCGTCGCGCTGCTTTATGTCCGTCCCACGCTGCGCGACACGCTGACACTGCGTCAGTTCGGCTGGCGCATGATCGAGAACCCTGGCGACTTCGACCGACACGACTGGCAACCTGCCGCCAATGCACGGCGTTTCGAGTGCGGCAGCCCCAATCTGTTAGGGATTCACGGGCTGGAGGCCAGTCTGTCATGGCTTGAAGAGATCGGACTGGAGCAAATCTGGGTTCAGCTTCAGGCGCGAACCAGTCATCTGATCGAACAGATCGACCAGCGCGGATTTGAATTGCTGACCCCACGCGACCCCGCTCGTCGTGCCGGGATCATCACTTTCTGTGTCCCCGATTTCCCTGCTGATCAGATCTACCGCGAGCTGATGGCGCACCGGGTACTCTGTGCCCAGCGCGGTGGCGGCATCCGTTTTTCACCGCATTGTTATACGTCTTTTGAGGTCATCGACAGCGCGATGACAATCATCGACAGTTTTTTGAGTTAACGTGTCAAGAGACATTTCACAGCGATCTTTTTAATCCAGCTTAAATAGGAAATTTTAAACCATGAATGAACTTGTTTATCCGCATGAACGGACACTTGGCGCCATGACGCTTATATTCGGCATCGTGATCTGGATCGCTCTGATCGTCGGCACTTTTGGTGTTGCATTGATCGTCCTAGCAATTGGATTCATCCTGTATCTGTTTATTCAGTCAACGCTCATTTCATCCATCAAGGGTAATGGCGTCGAACTTTCGGAATCCCAGTTTCCAGATCTGTATTCGCAGTTTATCGCCTGTTGCAAACAACTGGGCATGGAGAAATATCCTCAAGCATATATTTTGAATGGCAATGGAGGTCTCAATGCGTTTGCCACCAAATTCCTTGGAAGGCCATACATTGTGCTGATGTCAGATATCGTTGATGCAATGGATAAACATGTCGATGGGGTGCGTTTTTATATTGGTCACGAACTCGGTCATTTGCGGATGAAGCATCTCAGCAGACATCTACTGCGCTGGCCGGTACTCTGGCTGCCACTGCTTGGAGCAGCCTATTCCCGCGCCTGTGAGATCACGTGTGATCGTCACGGACTGGCGTGCAGCGGATCGCCTGAGAGTGCCGCACGTGCGCTGGCTGCACTGTCAGCCGGCACCGAACGCTGGAAACAGCTTGATATAGCGGCCTATATCAACCAAACCAAACATTCATCCGGCTTTTGGATGTCATTCCACGAACTCACTTCAGGCTATCCCTGGCTGACCAAGCGCATCGCCCGCGTGATGGATGTTAACGCCCAGATACCGAAGCGCAATGCCTTCGCCTATCTGCTTGCCGTATTCATTCCCTATGCCGGGCGTCTGGGCGGGGGCTTTGGCATCCTGATACTGATCTATATCATCGGAGTGATCGCCGCGATAGCCATTCCGGCGTATCAGGAGTTTACTGCAAGAGCACAGTTCAGTGCCGTGATCCAGGAGTCGCAGGGCGCACGTCACACTCTGGGCGAGTATTATCAGGGCAATCACGAGGTTCCTGGATCACTGGAAAAGGCTGGCATCAATCCTGAATTAAACAATGGTGCACACCTATCACTCGATCCGACTGACATGACACTCACTGTCAGCACTCAGAAAGGAGAAATCATTTTCACGCCAAGAATCGATGATCAGGACAATGTTGTCTGGAATTGTCGAAATGGTGAAGGCATCAGGCCAACGCTGCTTCCGTTATCCTGTCGTAGCACTGAAAATCAATAGCTGCGTAGATACCGTCTTGCGCGTCAAGCTTCCGAGACAGCGCTGATAAAACCGCCGCCGTTCTGTTCTGCGTGATTGAACCGCTCCGGGAATCTCGGAGGCTCATTGGTGTGAGTCATCCCGTCAAGGCAGACTCGTCGAGTGGTCGATATAAGCGGCTTGCGCCTCGGCAGGTGGGACGTGACCGATCGGCTCCAGGAGGCGTCGGTGGTTGACC
>CAIUAY010000094.1 GCA_903897335.1 uncultured Chromatium sp.
CATTTCCGCACGGTGGCGCGATTCAGGTTGTATTCGCGCGCCAGTTCGCGCTCCGATTTCGTCGAGGCGCGCAATTCCTGACGAATCGCGGGTGTGGTGCGAGCGTTGCGATGCAAGTTCAGATTCATGGTCAGTTTGTCCCGTCAGATCGATGAAGGCGTCGTTGACTGGGGGCGCTTGGTCACTCTCATCTCATCGCGGAGTGTGCGCAGCGCCTCGCGGGCCTGGAACAAAGGATAGCTCCTTATCGGTACATAATTACACGGGTCTTGACAATCTAATCGAGTGTTTTTAAAAAAGATCAAGCCATTCAGAACGAATGCGACACGTTTCACGGTTATTTGGTCTTTAGCTGCCCGAGTGATCGCACCAGCCGCAGACTGGCGTTAAAAAAATCATCTTTTGGATGATTCTTGCAGAGTCCGCGAATGCGCAGCATCGCTGCATCCAGTTCTGCATCACGCAGCACGTCACGACCGGTTGCAAGGTTCAACCCGCTTACCAGTCCCGCCAGCCACTCGCGATAACGCAAATAGTCGGTGTCGGCAAGCGACTGCGCGGCATCGTCCGGCGGCACGGTCAAAAGAAAGCTGGAGCATGGCTTAACGCCATAGCCCCAGAGTGCCGGTGCCGAAGGTGATGGTGTTTTCGGAACGGTTGGTGCCGCTGCGGCTTTAGTGTCCGCCAGGGCATCTGTCAGCAGACAGGCCAGCAGGGCACAGATCATGCCTATCAGGGTTGATTTTGCATTCATCCGTTTCTCCGCGAGAAAACCCGGCTTTCTCCATGCTGGACGCAATCGGTTAGGCGGGCGTGGAAACCTTGACACGGCACGACGATTGGCGTCGCGTGTCTCTTTAGGGAGCAGCCAAAACCGCAATCTGAGATGCGAATCCGGTTTGGCTAAGGGTATCATCGCAGAATTTGTCGGTTGCCCACGAATTTCCTATGCGCGTTTTGATGATCTCGGATGTCTATTTCCCTCGTATTACCGGTGTGTCCACCTCGATCCAGACCTTCGCACGGGAATTTGTCGAGACCGGCCATGAGGTCACGCTGATCGCGCCAGATTATGGTCCCAGCACCCCGGAACCCTTTGAAATCTTGCGCATTCCTTCGCGTTATCTCCCCATCGACCCTGAAGACCGGATGCTGCGCCCGCGCCAGCTTCGCCGCTATGATGCCGATCTCGCCCGGCGCGGGTTCGACTTGGTGCATATCCATACGCCTTTTGTCGCCCACTACGCGGGTCTGAGGCTCGCCCGGCGGCTGGGCGTCCCAGTGGTTGAAAGTTATCACACCTTTTTCGAGCAATATCTTCACCATTACGTTTCCTTCATTCCATCTTCCTGGCTGCGACGGGCGGCGCGTTATTTCTCGGCAGCGCAATGCAATGATGTCGATGCCTTGGCAGTGCCATCGCAGGCGATGCTGGATATCCTGATCCGCTATGGCGTCAAAACCCCGGCACGGGTGATTCCGACAGGGATCGAGCTGGAGCAGTTTAGCCGGGGAGACGGGATGCGCTTTCGGGCGCGTTATGGGATTCCACCCGAACGCCCGTTGCTGGTGCATGTCAGCCGGCTTGCTTTCGAGAAGAACATTGATTTCATTCTGCGCACACTGGCGCGCATCAAGACGCAGGTGCCTGATGTCTTGCTGGTGATTGTCGGAGAAGGACCTGCTAGATCACAGCTCTCAGCGCAGATTCAGACGCTGGAACTGACACACAACACGCTGTTTACGGACTATCTCAGCCGCGATGGCCGTCTGGAGGACTGTTACAGCGCCGGTGCGGCACTGGTCTTTGCATCGCGCACCGAGACTCAGGGGCTGGTTCTGTTGGAAGCGATGGCGCTTGGCGTTCCGGTCGTGTCAACCGCCGTGATGGGCACCCGGGAAGTGCTGGCAGGGGGCTTGGGATCGCTAATTGCCGAAGAGGATGAACAGGATTTTGCCGCTAAAGCGGTGCGTCTGCTGACTGATCCAGTATTACGCGAGCGGCTGTCCAGCGAGGCGGTGCAACACGCACGGTCATGGTCAGCACCGATCCTCGCTGAACGGATGCTGCAACTCTACAGCCAGGTGTCCGGGAAAGCTTACGTGTCATCCACCGCAGCAAGCGCCCTGAGCGAGGCGAGCTAGGCCATCTCGTTGATCAGGCGCCCGATCATCTCATCGCTGGCGCTGAGCACCTTGGCCGATGCCTCGACCTGTAAGACATTCTGTGTCAGATCGACCAGCGGCTTGCTGATGTCGCGCTCGGCGCTCCCGTCCATCTGCCGTGCGCTGGCAAGCTCGGCGGCATTCTCACTCAGACCATTCATGCCCGTCTGGATGCCTGTCAGACCTGATTGACCAACACTTGAAAGCATCATTGATCGCGCTCCTGATGTTCTGATCCTGACTTAAATATTAGACCATGCGGACTACAAATGTGCGCTGACAGGATGATACTAATCACGATTTCGGCAGGGTCACGCCGCGCTGCCCCTGATATTTGCCGCCCCGATCTTTATAGGATGTTTCACAGACTTCATCAGATTCAAGGAATAGCATCTGGGCTATGCCTTCATTCGCATAAATCTTGGCAGGTAATGGCGTGGTATTGGAAAACTCCAGCGTCACATGGCCTTCCCATTCAGGTTCTAAAGGCGTGACATTGACGATCAAACCGCATCTCGCATAAGTCGAATTGTGTACGACAATATCGTTTGCAATGAAGTTATGAACATTTGGAATGCTTAAATCAAAGACTTCTTTTTCACCTGAAAATTGAATATCAACGACGACATCCCAGACTGGCCAGTTCATTAAATTGGAAAGGTCTTCATCTCCGGTCGCCAAAGCAACCTGACATGCTAACTTATAAGGTAAGGACTGCGCTGAATTCGTGCTGACTCCCATTTTGTTCAGGCAGGTACCGGTGTGTGCGACGGCTGTTTTCATAAGTTCCCAGGCCGCTTTAGGTAGTGTGTCAAAGTTGCTGCGCAGGCGAGCGCGGGCTTCTTTAAATGCGGGCAGTATTTCTTGTTCCAGGCGTCTCTGCTTGATTGATTCAGGCCAAAAGCCAATTTCACTGGCGAAACGCTGTATTTGTTCTCTGTCTGTTATCTGGATACGATAAGCGTCAGTTCCAATTGCAGTTATCTTTTCACGGATCAGTGAAAATATGCCGAATCGCAGCAGCAAATGATGAGCATCTTCGATCAGGCGGCGCGATTTTGAATAATATTCGACAAAGAAACTTGCATCTGAACGATAAACCCCACCATCACCAGAAAAAAGTGCACACAAAAACAGACGGGTGGTTTCTTTTGACGACATGAAGATCGCTTGAGGAACGAATTTACTCTCAGCGGTGACATTCAAACCATAGCGAATAAGCCATTGATTAGCGCGATTGCAGTCTTGTTTTCCTCCTCTTCCAGCCTTATTCACTAAGCGATAGCCATATTTTCCGTTAAATATGACTTCGCCGAGACCTCCTTCCTGAATACATCGTTTCAGCAATTCAACCAATATCGCATCACCACTGCTAAATGTCGGGCTATAGCCGGGTGTCTTGCACTGTCCTTCAGCAATCATCAGGCCAAGCAGAATCGATTCCCAATCTGGCAATGGTGTTTTTCCAAAGACAGGAATGTCGCGTGCGACAGCAATTCTGTCGCCTGGTTTCAAATCGCTTAATGCCGTCCAGCCATGCAGTTGTCTGAATGGATGATTGGCTGTTGCCTGTATTTTTAGACCCGTTTTTGTCGTCAGTTCATAGACCGGCTTGATTCCCTGCGGCAAAAAAGCCCCAACTTTAACCGGCTTCAAACGCCAGTCCTGCATCCCCAGCGTCATGCGTCCAAAAGCGAAATCAATGATGGGCAGGTACGCACCAGATTCAGCGTCAACGACCCGCGTTTCTGCCGTCAAACATTTCCCGAGACAAATCGTTAATATATTCCGTGGGATACGGAAATATTCCACCGTCCGCGCGAGGGCAAAAGAATTCGGTGGAATGATGCAGACATCCGATTGGAGATCAACAAAACCGCTGGAGTCGAAGTTTTTGGGATCGACGATCACCGAATTGATGTTGGTGAAGATCTTAAACTCGTCGGCGCAGCGGACATCGTAGCCATAGCTCGACGTGCCGTAAGAGATCACACGCCCGTTGTCGCCTTCGCGCACCTGATACGGCTCAAAGGGTTCGATCATCCCCTGTTCGGCCATGCGGCGGATCCAGCGGTCGGATTTGATGGCCATAAGGCTCTCTCAGACAAAAATAACGCGCAAGATTACAATGATGCGTCGCGATGGGCAAAGCATCAGCACGGCCTTGACGCAAGGTCGAGTGAAAATCCCGCCCGCTTGGGTTAGAGTTCCCCGCTTTCAACATCACACTCAATCCTGATTCTGACCGCCGCCTTTGCGCCGGGTCATGATCCTCCAGAGGAACACCACGATGGCTTCTGATCTGATTGCACCGTCCATTCTGTCGGCAGATTTCGCCCGGCTTGGCGAGGAAGTGGACAATGTCCTGGCTGCCGGAGCCGACATCGTCCATTTCGATGTGATGGACAATCACTATGTGCCGAACCTGACTATTGGGCCTTTGGTCTGCGAGGCACTGCGCAAGCACGGCGTCACCGCGCCCATCGACGTGCATCTGATGGTCAAGCCGGTCGATCGGATCATCCCCGACTTTGCCGCCGCTGGCGCGAGCTATATCACCTTTCACCCGGAAGCGAGCGAGCACATCGACCGCACCCTGCAACTGATCCGCAGCGAGGGTTGCAAGTCTGGGCTGGTGTTCAATCCGGCGACACCACTGAGCTATCTGGATTATGTGATGGACAAGGTCGACATGATTCTGCTGATGTCGGTCAACCCTGGCTTCGGCGGGCAGAGTTTCATCCCGGCAACTTTTGAGAAACTACGTCAGGCGCGCCGGTTGATCAATGCCTCCGGGTTCGACATCCGCCTTGAGATCGACGGCGGCGTGAAGGCGGACAACATTGCCGAGGTTAAGGCAGCGGGAGCCGATACCTTTGTCTCCGGCTCCGGGATCTTCAGCAAGCCCAAAGACAGCGATCCACACCGCTACGACAGCATCATCCGCGAGATGCGAGCCGCGATGGCTGGTGTCAGCCGCTAACCCGGCTTGCCTGTCATGCTGCAACCCAAGATGATTCTGTGTGACTTGGACGGAACGCTCGTGGATAGCGTTCCCGATTTGAGCTTTTGCGTGGATGCCATGATGGCGCGGCTGGGTCGCCCGCCCTGTGGCGAGGCGGCGGTGCGTACCTGGGTTGGCAACGGGGTCGAACGGCTGGTCAGTCGTGCGCTGATCGGGCAGCTCGATGGCGAGCCGGATGCCGCCGACTATGCACGGGCGTATCCGATCTTTCTCGAACTCTATGCCGAAAATACTTACACCCGCTCAGCACTCTATCCAGGGGTGCGTGAGGGTCTCGATTTTCTGCAGGTGGCTGGTTATCCGCTGGGTTGCGTGACGAATAAGGCCGCGCAATTCACCGAGCCGCTACTCGACTATCTGGGGATTCGTGATTGCTTCGGGCTGGTCGTCAGCGGTGACAGCCTGCCACGCAAAAAGCCCGATCCGCTGCCGTTGCTCCATGCCGCAGAGCATTTTGGCGTCACGCCTACTGAGGCGCTGATGATCGGCGACTCGGAGACTGACGTCAAAGCGGCACGGTCGGCGGGCTTCGGCATCATCTGCATGAGCTATGGCTATAACCACGGCCAGAATATCCGCGACTCGAACCCGGATGCGGTGATTGATCGGTTGGATGAATTGCGGGGGTTGGTGGCGGCTGAGGCTTGAATTGAATGTGAATCAAGGAAAGTGTTGCAGAGTATGCCTTGTATACTCTGCATGGTTTGTGGTGAGTCATCTGGGAAAAACAAGAAATCATGTCAACGCGGCTTAAAGCAATCTCATTATTCTCTGGTGCTGGGGGAATGGACATCGGCGTCAAACATGCTGGATTCGATATTAAAGGTTGCATTGAAATTGACCCGTTTGCCTGCGACACACTCCGGTCAAACATCGAAAAAAACGGGGAATACACAAAAATTATTGAGGCAAACATCCAGCATCTGTCACCAGAAACAGTTTCAAGCCATTTAGGAATAAAAAAAAGGCAACTGTCGCTGCTGTTTGGAGGCCCTCCTTGTCAGTCGTTTTCATTGGCAGGCAAGCAACTTGGACTTGACGATGAAAGAGGTCTACTGCTCTTTGAAATCATCCGCTTCGCAAAATTTTTTGAGCCTGATGTCATACTACTTGAACAAGTAAAGGGTCTTCTGTCTGCAAAAGATGAGAAAGGAAAGAAAGGCGGCGTCTTTGAACGTTTTCTGTCTCAAATGGAAGATGCTGGCTATCGTTCCAAATGGAAGGTTATTTTAGCCGCAGATTTTGGTGTCCCTCAGCTAAGAGAAAGGCTTTTTGTCATTGCTACCCGTGATCAAAATGACGTTATTTTTCCTGAACCGACACATTTGCCGCTGAAAGAATGCAACGGATTATTCTCAGCGATTCCCTATGCAACTGTTGGCGATGCGATAGATGGCCTTGGACAGCCCGATAAAAAAGTTAAAGGGCAAACAATTTATAATCGCAAAGATAGCCATGTCGATGTAACGCCTGAACGTGACCGGGAGCGCATTGCACAGGTTCCAGAAGGATCTTATCTTGCAGCACAAGCACATCTTGGAGAAGATCTACGTTGCAGTTTATCCTCCAAAGACACCACGAAATACTTGCGCATGCATAGATTAAAACCCGCAAACACGTTGCGATGTGGAGAAATTTTTTATCACCCTATCGAAAACCGTTATCTCACTCCGCGTGAATATATGCGCATCCATGGTTATCCAGATCATTATATGTTAAAAGGCCCAATTCGTTCCCGCACTGGCACAGTCAGAAACCTGGATCAGCATCGCCAGGTTGCCAACTCAGTTCCCCCGCCACTTGCAAAGATTCTATCGCACACAATCAAGATTTATTTAAATGAGTAAAATATTTGAATTGTTTGGTTATCCGCTTGAAACATGGAATGAGCAAGCGCGAAAGAATTGTCAAAATGCACACTGTCCATTTATGGATAGCGAATGTGATGGGGGTGGAAATCGCTATCTATCAGGGATAGATCTTGAAAATCGTAAAGATTTACAACAGTATTTCCCTAATAAATCATCGGTGCAATCTGGCATCTGTTCTTTGAGGCCAAAAACCGGAGAACAACCTTGGATTGTCTGTCCTCGTCGCCTTCTTTCGCTTAAAAAAGGGAATGCGCATCATCAAGATGCGACCATCATCAAACTTATCCAGACATCGAATCTCCCAAAAAATTCTGTCTTCCGTGCATGGTCGGAAGTCAAGATGAAGGTTTCTGGCGAAAACGAAGAAGAAGAAATAAAGTCATTCGATTATACTTTTGACTATGTTTTATCAGGATTTACTCGAAAATCTATTGCGCAAATTGCTACTCTCATTGATAGATCAGAGGCTATGACTCAGAAAATTGCTCAAGTGAATGGATATACACTAGCTCAGCGTAACGGCACTATGTGGGTTGATGATTTTCCATCTGATCCTATTTTGATTGTTGAAATCATGACTTCAAGTACATCTGGAGGAGACAAGAAAAAACGGACTCAAATTTCGATGGCATTTGAAGATGCTGTAAAAAACGGAAATCAACATAACGGCCCAGGCATTAACTACAGACAAGTCTGGGCAAGAATGGTGAGTCAGCTCATCGTAAAATCACAGGTTGGTATCGCTTGGGGTGGGAAAACAATTTGGTTACTACAGGATGTTCTCGTTAATTACATTTCTCAAAGTACTGCGCTGAATCTTGAAAATTATCTCAGTGAGCAGGCAAGCGAGGTTAATATTCTTGCTTTTGGCTATGGAATTAAATCTGATCCCACAAAACAAAAAGAACAAATAATTGAACTGACAGATTCAAAATTTTATGCTGGACTAATATCCAATGCTCAGACAAATAATGCAGGATTTATTGATATCGTTAAAATTGGTGCGCCGCCACCTAAAGAAAAGTTGTGGAAAGCTTTATTTCTAAAAAAGTCGGTAACAATGTTAAAAACATAAAAAGCAGAAAAACCGCACCATCCTGCATCGTTTTTCAGGAACATCAAACAATGACCTCCAAGATCTTTCAAGCCCTTGCCGCTCAGGGCTATAACCGCATCCCCGTCACCTGCGAAGTGCTGGCTGATCTCGACACACCCTTGAGTGTCTATCTCAAGCTCGCTGGCGGTGCCTATTCCTATCTCTTTGAATCGGTGCAGGGTGGCGAAAAATGGGGACGTTATTCGATCATCGGTCTGCCCTGTCGCACTCTGATCCGAATCAGCGGGCAGCGGATTCGCGTTGAGCGTGACGGGCAGGTCATCGAGGATGTTGAGACAGCCGACCCGCTGGCTTGGATCGATGCCTATCAACAGCGGTTTCAGGTCGCCGAAGTTGCCGGGCTGCCGCGCTTCACCGGCGGGCTGGTCGGTTATTTTGGCTATGACACCATCCGTTACATTGAACCGCGTCTGGCGCACTGCCCCAATCCCGATCCGTTGGGCAACCCGGATATTCTCCTGATGGTTTCGGATGAGGTCGTCGTCTTCGACAATCTCAGCGGGCGTCTGTCCATCATCCTGCATCTCGACCCCACGGCGGGCGATACGCTGGAAGCGGGCGAGGCGCGGATTGCCGAACTCACCGAGCGAATGCGCCAGGCTGTCCCTCATCGCAGCAGCACCAGCGAACGCCAGGTCAGCGAGGCCGATTTCATCTCTGGATTTACTGAAGACGGCTTCAAGCAGGCGGTGGGGCGGATCAAAGACTATATCTTCGCCGGTGACTGTATGCAGGTGGTGCTGTCGCAGCGTCTCTCGATTCCCTTTGAAGCACCGCCGCTCGATCTCTACCGTGCATTGCGTGGACTCAATCCCTCGCCCTACATGTATTTTCTCGATCTCGGCGCGTTCCAGATCGTCGGCTCCTCGCCGGAGATCCTCACTCGGCTGGAAAATGGCGTAATCACGGTGCGACCCATCGCCGGTACGCGGCGGCGTGGTCATACCGAGGCGGAAGATCAGGCGCTGGAGGCCGAACTGCTGGCCGACCCCAAAGAACTCGCCGAGCATCTGATGCTGATCGATCTGGGTCGCAATGACGCTGGCCGGGTCGCCAAGATCGGCAGTGTGCGTTTAACCGACAAGATGATCGTCGAGCGTTATTCGCACGTCATGCACATCGTGTCCAACGTGGTCGGGACGCTGAAAGACGGCATGAGCGCGATTGACGTCCTGCGCGCCACCTTTCCTGCCGGGACGGTCTCAGGTGCGCCGAAGATCCGTGCGATGGAAATCATCGACGAACTGGAACCGGTTAAACGCGGTATCTACTCCGGCGCGGTCGGCTATCTGTCGTGGAACGGTAATATGGACACAGCGATTGCGATCCGCACTGCCGTCATTCAGAACGGAATGCTGCATATTCAGGCCGGTGCCGGGATCGTTGCCGATTCGGTGCCCGACATGGAATGGCAGGAAACCATGAACAAAGGCCGCGCCATTTTCCGCGCAGTGACCGCCGCTGAGATCGGGATTGATCGCTATGGCTGTGGGTTAAAGCAAGTCTGATTGAACCTCCCCATGGCGAAAGCCAGGGGATTCCGGGAGGAGGGATCAAGCGGCATGGCGCATGTCCCGTTCGAGGGTCGTTCCGACCCCGGCCATGAGCGTGTTGATCGCGGCATTGATGTCGCGATCATGAGGCGTTCCACACGCCGCACACACCCACGTCCTTACTTTGAGTCCTGCCAGTCCGGTCGGGCCAGACAGGCACCCACAGGCCGAGCAGATCCTGGTGGAATGGCGGGAAGCGACTTCGAGATACTGCGTACCGCCGGTAGGGCTCTTGTAGGCCAGCATCGTGCGAAGTTGAGCGTGGGCGCTGGAGGCCACGCTCTTCCCAAA
>CAIUAY010000095.1 GCA_903897335.1 uncultured Chromatium sp.
CGACTCTTACCGGTTCAAGCAACGCAAAAAGGCCAATCAGACCCTCTGAGTCGCTCGTTCAACTGGAAAAAATTCGATGTTGATGCCTGGTAACTTTTGGATGGTGATTGACATCCAAGGGCACCTCAAACGCGCGACCCGGATGCAGACGCTCATTGCCGAGCGGTTCGGCGTCCGCGAACCCTATCAATTCAAAGCCAAGCACCTGCGCTGGGTGCTGGAACATGGCACCGCCGAACTCGCGCCCAGTTCGAGGTACGACTACTGGCGCACCGCGCGGGCGCTCGCCGCCATTCTGGGCCACTGGCCCGACTGGGAGCCGCACCTGCGCGGTTCCTGGATCTCGCCGCGACCCGATTTACCACGCGACACCCCACCGACAACGTCCAACCGAGGCGGGCGGCCACCCAAGCTTGCCCGTGTCCGTCGAGAACGCGGAACATGATCGACAACGAAGTTGCGTGGCCGCGATGAAAGCGCCGGATTCGGGAGGGCGAAGCGCCGCCGCGTCTCCGCGAAACCCTTCCGCGTGGTGACTCAATGGTGACTCAAAGAAAAACGGCTTAGACGGATAAAGCCTAAGCCGTTGTTTTAATTGGTCGGGGCGAGAGGATTTGAACCTCCGACCACCTGAACCCCATTCAGGTGCGCTACCAGGCTGCGCTACGCCCCGGAAAGACTCGCCATACTAAAGCCTTGGCAAGTTAGCGTCAATGTCGCAGTAGTTGGAGGATGTCTTCGAGTTCAATGCGGAACTGGCGCAGGATTTGGTGAGTCTGGTTCATGTCGTGCCTGGCTGTTTCGCCGCTCAGTTGCTGGCGCGCACCGCCAATGGTAAAGCCTTGATCATATAGAAGATTACGGATTTGGCGCACCATCAGGACATCGTGACGCTGGTAATAGCGCCGGTTGCCACGGCGCTTAACCGGTTTCAGTTGGGGAAATTCCTGTTCCCAGTAGCGCAGAACGTGTGGCTTGACGCCGCAGAGTTCACTCACTTCACCAATGGTGAAATAACGCTTGCCTGGAATCGGCGGGAGTTCGCCGTCACCTGGCGCGTCATTATTCGCCTTCGGTTCCAGCATAGGCTTCCACCCGTGACTTGAGCTTCTGTCCGGGACGGAACGTGACAACCCGTCGGGCAGTAATCGGAATTTCTTCGCCCGTTTTTGGATTCCGACCCGGCCGCTGGTTTTTTTCGCGGAGGTCGAAGTTGCCGAAACCGGACAGCTTGACCTGTTCGCCACGCTCCAAAGCTGTGCGAATCTCCTCAAAAAACATCTCAACGATGTCTTTAGCCTCGCGTTTGTTCAGGCCAAGCTCATCGAACAAATGTTCTGCCATGTCGGCTTTGGTCAACGCCATACCATCAATCCCTCAATCGAGCGCCAAGTTCAGAGGCAAGGCGATCCAGGATCTGCCCTACCGAGACTTCAATGATTTCTTCCGTCAGTGTCTGGGAAGAAGACTGTAAAATCAATCCTAAAGCGAGGCTTTTTCGTCCAGAATCGATATTCTGGCCGGTGTAAACATCAAACAGGATGACCTCGCGCAGGAGATCTGTCGCCGCCGCACGAATACAGTTAGCGACCGCCTCGTAACAGATCGTCGCATCGATGATGATCGCAAGATCACGGCGAATGCCAGGAAAGCGTGAAATTGGCGCATAAGCGGGCAGTATACCGACAGTCAGCGGGACTAAATCCAGCTCGAACAGAAAGGCGTCGCCGGTGAGATCGAGCGTCGCGGCCAGCGACGGATGCAGCATCCCCATCAGCCCGACCGTTTTGCCGTTGCGCTCGATCTGCGCCGTTTGCCCCGGATGCAGCGCCGGATGTTCACCCGCGACGAAGCGGAATTGCCCTGCCGCGCCGGTCAGCGCCAGCATGGCTTCCACGTCAGCCTTGAGATCATAAAAATCGACTGTCTGCGCCTGCTGCCCCCACTGCTCCGGGGATGCGCTGCCAGTCACTAGTCCCGCAATGCCCGGCTCCTGCCGCAGCCCGTCCGCGCCGAGTCGGAACCGCAGCCCAGACTCGAAAATCCGCACCCGTTCGATCTGGCGGGTTTGATTATAACGAGCCGTTTGCAGCAACCCCATCCACAGGCTGGTGCGCATCACTGACAGCTCGGCGCTAATCGGATTGGCCAGTCGTAGTGGTTGCGCCTCCGGTTCAATCAGTGCTTGCATGTCCGGGCTGATAAAGCTGTACGTGATGACTTCGTGGAAACCGCGATCCACCAGCGCTAGCCGCGCCCGATCCAGTTCAAAACCGGCTTCCGGGGTCGCGGCGGTGACGGCGGTGGCGCTGGCATGGCTGACCGGAATATTGTCGTAACCGTGAATGCGCCCGATGTCAGCAATCAGATCGACTTCGTTCACCAGATCGAAACGGGCGCTCAGCGGTGTGACGTGCCAGCCGTCAGCGACGCGCTCGACAGTCATGCCTAACCGTTCCAGCACGTCGGCAATGACCACTGCAGGCAGGGTTAGGCCGAGAATTTGCGCAATCCGCCGCTCGTGCAGATGCAACGATTGCGGCTGGGGCAAATGTTCATCAGCGACCACGTCAACCACAGATCCTGCATCGCCGCCCACGATGGTCAACAACAGCCGGGTCGCCCGTTCGATGGCGCGCACCTGAAGCTGCGGATCAACGCCGCGCTCGAAACGATGCGATGAATCGGTGTGCAGCCCGTAACGGCGCGCCTTGCCGCTGATTGTTTGAGGCGCAAAAAAGGCGCTTTCCAGCAAAATATCGCAGGTGTCAACAGTAACCGCCGTGGCTGCGCCGCCCATGATTCCAGCCAGCGCAACGGCTTGATTGGCATCGGCGATGACGAGCGTCTCCGGGCACAGCGTCAGCGTGTCGCCGTTCAGCAGTACAAGCTGTTCGCCGTCGCACGCCAGCCGTACCTGAATTCCGCCATTCAGTTTTGCTAAATCAAAGCCGTGCAGCGGCTGGCCAAGTTCGAGCAGAACGTAATTGGTGACATCGACCACCGGGCTGATCGAACGTAATCCGCTACGGCGCAAACGTTCCTGCATCCAGATTGGCGTGGTGGCCATTGGATCGATGTTGCGGATCACGCGACAGACATAACGCGGGCAGGCGGCTGACGCGGCGAGTTGCACCGGCATTTGGTCGTCGCATGTCGGCAGTACCGGTGGAATCACTGGAGCAGTGAGCGGTACTCGGTTGATGACGGAGACTTCGCGGGCGAGTCCGGCAATGCTGAGGCAGTCGCCGCGATCCGGGGTTAAATCGACCTCGATGCAATGATCGTCGAGCGCCATCCAGGCGCGGAAATCCTCGCCAATCGGCGCATCCGCCGGCAGCGGCAAGATGCCATTCGAGGATTCAGCCAACCCCAACTCGGTGGCGGAGCAGATCATGCCGAACGATTCAACGCCGCGCAGTTTAGCCTTTTTGATCTTGAAATTATTGGGTAACACTGCGCCAACAGTGGCGACCGCAACCCGCATCCCTGCGGCGACATTGGCCGCGCCACAGATGATTTGCAGCGGCGCGTCATCGCCGAGATCGACGGTACAGATGCGCAATTTAGCCGCGTCCGGGTGCGGCACAATCTGCTGAACCAGACCAATCATGACGCCGCTGAATGTAGGCGCTGCCACTTCGACGGCGTCCACTTCCAGCCCCGCCATGCTGAGTTGATCGGCTAATTGCTGGGTATCGACCGGCGGATTCACCCATTCGCGCAGCCACGCCTCACTGAATCGCATGTTCCGCTATCCCGTATTCTGCTTTCAAACCGCTTAGTGGATTGAAATATTGATTAAGTGTTCCGTCCCGTGGGATTATATCCCGAAAAGGAGCTATCCTTTGTTCCAGGCTCGCGAGGCGCTGCGCACACTCCGCGATGAGCTGAGGACGACCAAGCGCTTACTGCCGACGACGCCATCACCGACCTGACGGGACCC
>CAIUAY010000096.1 GCA_903897335.1 uncultured Chromatium sp.
ACATCCTCGAAACCGGCAACGACTCTTACCGGTTCAAGCAACGCAAAAAGGCCAATCAGACCCTCTGAGTCGCTCGTTCAACTGGAAAAAATTCGATGTTGATGCCTGGTAACTTTTGGATGGTGATTGACAAGATCGCCGCCTTGGAGTCTCCGCTCAGACATGCCCGGTTCCGGTTTTGTTTACAGAGCCAACGCGGTCAGCGTGGCATTGTGGGTGGCGAGTACGCCGACCGTTCGCGC
Source organism: uncultured Chromatium sp. (assembly GCA_903897335.1). Lineage (GTDB taxonomy): Bacteria > Pseudomonadota > Gammaproteobacteria > Chromatiales > Chromatiaceae > Chromatium. The sequence goes on from CAIUAY010000096.1 coordinate 243, forward strand.
AAATTCCCCACAGCAATAGAAGCCAAGGGTCGGCACAGCGCCGGCTGCCGCCTGCAGCCGCTCGGCCTCCTCTGGCGTGCGATCGTGGAAGATCTGGGCGCGGGCGGCACAACTGAAGGCCAGCAAGACGCCGGGCTCAGGATGTCCCTCAAGGGCGGTGTGCACGACCTCATCGACGACCGCGAGCAGGGTATCCGCGTTCCCTGTCATCACCTGCACGGCGCTGCCGGCTGGGGGGACGCAACCCTGAATCCGCAGCGTGCCTTCCTGCGTTTTCGCGCGCGCGACCCGAATCACGGTCGAACCGTCGCATTGGAGCAACCCGAAGGGGTGATTGATCGAAGTGCCCCAGAAATCTTCGGTGCTCAACTCGCCGAGACCAAGTCCGAGCTGTTCTTCATACGCCGTGACGGCCGGGCGTCCGCCAAGCTCCATCACGGTCGTGCCCTCGGCGCGCGTCACCAGCAGCGGCACACCGACCGGCTCCCAGCCATGGCGGGTGACCACGGGTATGGGATGGTCGCTGGCAATCCAGAGGGCGACGGCGCCTTCCTCGACCACCTGGTCGTCATGGAAGACGTAGGTCGCGATGAATTTCAGCTCGTCTCCGGCAGCTCCGCCGACGATCCCGACCTTGGGACCCGTAATGCGATAGACACCCTGCGCAAGCTGCTGCAGATCACCAAGCAGTGCGTCGGCGAGCAGGAGCACCGCCGCATGCGGGCTGGCGCCCGCCTCCGCCCGGCTCGCGCGGGCGATCTCTTGCCCGGCCTGATCCATCCGATCCTTGATGTGGCTTGCTGAGGCGACACCGAAGCGGTACCCACCGCCGCTGAGCGCCAGCACCACGACCCCGGCGCCGTATCCCATAAACTGACCCTGCACCATCTCGCCGGAGGTGGTGGCACCGATCAGGTGGGCCTCACCGGTGACAGAGCGAATTCCAGCCAGCAGCGCCGGCAGATCGTACCTGGGCGTCGTGAACACAATGAGGAGCGCGGGCGCGTCGCCCGCGAGGGCAGCGACCGCCTCCCTGGCGGCGGCTCTGCCTGCCTCATCCGCCTCGTCGGCAGTGCTTGCACCGGTTCCGGCTCGAACCTTCATGACTGTTTGCTCCTCTTCATTCGTGTGGGGTCTTAGCCGCGCCCAGAGTGAAAACGTCGTTTTGCAGCTTTCCCAGCGTTGTAGCCGCCACGGGCGATTGGTTTGCGTGGTTTAGTGTCAGCAATGCGCCTTCAAACGGTCTCTCGCGAGACCATGACTGAGCGATCACCAGCGCTGGGGACGCCTATCGGCTGCGTGTTCTTCTGCCTTGCGCCAATGAATCTCAGACAATCGCCAGGCGCGAGCGGTCGGCTGAAGAGATAGCCCTGAAAGGTGTCACACCCCAGCGCGAGAAATCGCGTCAATTGGGTGTCGAGCTCGACGCCCTCGACGATGGTAAGGATCCCGAGGGATCGGCTCAACTCGTTAATGCTGCGCACGATGTGTTCGTTGAGGCCGCCCGGGCCGCCGCATGTCAGGGAGCGATCGATCTTGACCGTATCGATCGGTAGCTCTTGCAGATAACGCAGTGAGGCATGCCCCATGCCGAAGTCGTCAATCGCGATGCGAATACCCATCCCGCGCAACTGTCGCAGGGAGTCCAGCGCGAGCCTGTCCGGGATGAGCACCGTCGATTCGGTGATTTCGAGTTCGAGCAGATGCGGGGCAAGCCCACTCTGCTCCAGGACCGCGATCACGGTGCGTGCGAAGGTCGGGCTCAACAGTTGTCGTGGCGACACGTTGACCGAGAGGATCAGCGCGTCCGGCACCTGTCCACGCCAGGCCGCCCGCTGAGCGCAGGCAGCGGCGAGGACGAAGGCGCCGAGCCGGTCGATCAGGCCCATGTCCTCTGCGATGGCCACGGTCACCGGCGGCGGGACGCGTCCATAGATGGGATGGCTCCAACGCAACAGCGCCTCGACCCCGTGCACGGCGTCTTCCTTGGCGCCGATCTGCGGCTGGTATTCGAGGAAGAGCTGGAGGTTTCCCTTGAGCGCGAGGGCAAGATCTTCGGCCAATGCCTTCGCCAGCCGACCTTCGTCCCCTGGTCGATCGAGGCACTTGCGGCCGCCGATCCCGGTCTCGCTGCTTTCTGCGGCGCGCAGGAGCCCGCTCAGAACACGCTTGCCACGGTGCTCGCGTACGCGGTCGGAGAGGCGCACAAAGGGGATGTAGATGATCGTCCCCAATGCGAGATTGATCAGCTGCATGACCACTCCAGAGGCGGAGCCGGTCGCGACGAATCCGCTAATCAGGGGCGGTGTCGTCCAGGGCATCACGGTCGTCGTATGGGGAACCAGATTGAGCGCTGTCGCGCCAAACGCCGTTAAGGTCTGGATCACGGGCGTGAGGAGGAAGGGAATGAGGTAGCTCGGATTCAGAATCAGCGGAATGCCGAACAGGAGCGGCTCGTTCACATTGAAGAGTGCCGGGAAGAGTGCGAAGACCGCGAGCTTACGGCTGCCGACGTCACGACTGGCGAAGAGGATGGCGATGATGAGGCAGAGCGAGCTGCCCGAGCCACCGAGTCGTGCAAAGGCATCGATGAAGGACTTGGTGACGATGAAGACTGGCTCGCCGCCCGACTGCAGCGCGGCGGCATTCACAAGCCCAGCCGGGATGAGCAGATGCTCCTCGACGGCAAAGAGCAGGTTGGGGCCATGGGCGCCAAAGAACCACAGGATCTGGGACAGGCTCACATAAGCAAGTCCGGTGCCAAGACTGCTGCCGGCCTCCGTGAACGGATGTCCCACCCACTCGCGCGTACTCGCATACAGATCACCCACTCCAGCCGCCGTGAGCGCCCATTGCAGGCCGCCAAAGCAGAGGATCGTAAGCATGCCCGCCGGCATGACCGTCATGACATCGCGCACCACCGGATCGCTGCCCATCATCCGGAACGGCAGCTGCAGCCACTCGATCCGAGCCAGACGCAGGAAGATCCAGGAACCGAGCGTGGCAACGCCCATTGCCACCAGCAATCCGCGGTTCAGCGAAAAGTGCTCGCGCCATATCGCCGTATCACCCGGCGCAGTGATCACGAAAAAGCACGACAACACCACGACCGCCGCCATGATCGGGCTGACAAGGGGGCCAGAATGGCGTTGGTTGTAGAGCGTCGCCATGGTTCCGCTCAGTGCGCACAGCAACGCGAGCGAGGCGATGCCGAACGAGCCGTCGATCAGGTTGCCGCACCGGATCCGCCACTGCGGACCGAAGGCGGCGTCGAGCATCTGCTGGACGCTGGCGGACGGGAAGTCCCGGATCAGGATAGCGAGGGCACCGACCATGATCAGCGGCAGAACCAGTACCAGTCCGCGTTGAATGGCCAGAAACAGCGGTTGATTGCCCGATTCGATGAGCAGATCCAACACCGCCTGCCGGGAGTCCCAACGCGCTCGCGTAAGACTGGCCGCACACGAGAAGGGGCTGCCGTTCATCCGATCGTCACCCGGTTACGTCCGGCCCCCTTAGACTGGTAGAGCGCGTCGTCAGCGCGCTTGATCAGCTCCTCGAGCCTGGGACGCGCATGTCCACGTATGCTGGCTGTCCCCAGGCTGATGGTGACGGTGAGGGCTTGGGGCGGTTCCGCGCCGATCTTGATCGGGTTTTCGGCGATGATCCGACGCAGGCGCTCAGCCGCTTGTTCGACGTCTTCCGCGCCGCACGGATAGAGGACGAACAGGAACTCTTCTCCGCCATAGCGTCCCAGGCTGTCGCTGGAGAAGGTGTGCGCACGTAGCCTGCGCGACACCTCACGCAGCACCTCATCACCGGTGAGGTGGCCATGGCTGTCGTTGATGACCTTAAAGAAATCGATGTCGGCCAGGATGATGCTGAGCGGCTCGCCGCAAGCGGCCGCATGCGCGAGCTGCGTGTCGAGACGCTCGATGATGGCGCCACGGTTCAGAAGTCCGGTCAGGGCATCGCGGCTCGCCTTGTCGACGAGGGCGTTCATGGCCTGTCGGCGCAGCTCAATACTGGACAGGCGATCGGTCAAGTGGCTGCCGAAGAGTCGGATGAACTTGACGTCCAGCTCGTTGAACGGCTCGTGGCGTGCGGCGGCGCTGAGAAGCCCTGTGCACTGCCCCAGACGGACAAAGGGCAGCACCTGGATATCGGTGATCGCTTTGCCCGCCAGGTGCTCGGGTGGGAATGGTGGCTCGATCAACTCCGCCGGCCTGACCAGGCGTGGTTTCTGGTGGGACAGGTGCCAGGCGTCCCAGGCGTCGAGCGTTCGGACGTTCGCCAGGTGCGCCTCCCCGCGAGCGCCGTCGATGACCTGGAAGCCCTCATCCTTGGGTAGCAGGAGCCGCCAGCAGGTGACATTGGCAAAGTATTTCCAATGCCGCGCGACCCGGCGCGCGATCTCCTCAATGCTCTCGGTCTGCTGAATCTCGTCGAGCAGCTTGAAGACGGCCTCGTACCGCACGAGCTGCTGCGTGGTGCGCTCCTGCCAGGGCGAGGTCAGATTCGTATCCATGATCTGATCTTGGGACAGGCCTCAGAGAATCGCCCGATAGTTTGGATCCAGATCCAACTTCAAGGCGCTGGTGTAGATGTTGAACATGGACGCCAGATCGATGACCGCGATGATTTCGCAGATCTCCTCCCGGCTGAAGCCCTCGTCCATCAGCGCCTCGAAGTCCTCGTCGGTGACCTGATTGGCATCGGCAACGACTTTTTCAGCGAAGGCGACGACGTGTGCGTAATAGGGCGGCAGATTGCTTTCCGTGCCCGCTTTGACGAATGAGCCCAAATCCTCGAATGTCAGCGCCTTGTCCAGACTCAGGACGTTCTGGGCATGGCACGCCGAGCAGTAGCGCGCACCGTGTCTGGCCGATACGACAAAGACGATCATCTCCTTCAGGGGTAATGGCAGGCTTCCACTGAAGAGCGTCCCCTTGGCGCGTTCCCAATAGGCGCGGGCGAGCGGTGCGCTGTGCCCAAGGCTTTGCATCCAGATCGGGACGGCGCTCTCTCCGGTCGTGCGCATGAAGTCGTCATAGACTTCGCGTGTTTCGGAAGAGGCGTCGTTATAGTCGGTTAAAATGTAGCGTTGCATGTCTCAAGTGTCCTGTGTGATAAAAATCCATGACGACCTTAAGCCGCGCTCAGCGTGCCCAGTTTGTGCTTACTTCTGCCATGTGGTTGTTTTTGCCCCGCAAGCATCTTGAAAGGCAGAGATCACAAAAATCTTCGTTGTCAAATACTAAAGAGATCTGAAGCAGGCCAACACCTATCACCTAAGACTAGCGCAGCCATGAAGGTCTTGAATATGCAGTTTTCGCAAAATCGGTTGGTTGATGATGGCCCGTGATGATCGCATCATACCGCCCAAGATACAGCCGAGCGCCCCACCGCTAATCGGCTCGCTGGAAGTGGACGATCCGGTCCTCTACGAGGAGTTCGCCAGGCCGTGGGACTTGTGCGTCACGCCGACGACAGCGGGTCTGTTCCTCCATCGCAAGACGTTCCTGCTCACGCCCGCCTTCGTCCTGCAAGAGGAGTCATTCCAGTGCCCCTTCCGCGTTTTTGGGATGACGCCACCCGGACTGCTCGGATTCGCTGTCCCGATTCGCCTCGATCGACGCAGCACCTTCTGGAACGCCCCGCTGCACGAACGTGGGCTTCCCGCCTCGCTCCCCGGTGCACTGGACGCGAATATCGGCGCCGGGCAGAGCCATCTCATCGTCCTCATCAGCCTGGATTTCATCTATCGGACGCTCGCCCCCGACGTGGCATCGGCGCTGGTGTCCGCTGCCATGACCCGCTTGCTGCCGGCCTCGGACATCAAGATCGATAGATTGAAGCGCCTGCTCCTGTGCACGCTGCGGCAGACCCACCGCAGGCCGATGATGCTGGAGTACCCCGCCGTCTTGCGCGCCCTGGAGACAAACCTGCTTGCGCGCCTGCTGGACACGATCGCGTTGCCCGGCTTGCGCGCCGGTCACCGTCCAGCGCCCGTCAAGCGGCAACGGGGCCTCGATCGGGCGCTGGAGTTTCTGCGCGACGCCGACCTGGCCGGCCTCAGCGTCCCACAGCTCTGCGGCGCATCCGGCGTCAGTCAGCGCACCCTGGAGTACGCCTTCCTCGAGACCTACGGCATGACGCCATTGGCGTTCCTGCGGCGCTGGCGGCTCCATGCCGTGCGCCGCCAGCTCATGTGTCCACCAGCCGGTGGCCTGACCATCACGCAGGCCGCTTACAGCGAGGGCTTCTATCAACTAGGGCGTTTCGCTGCGGAGTACCGGCTGCTGTTCGGCGAGCGGCCGCTGGAGACCCTGCGACGGTCGCCGCGATTGCGATCCGGTTAATTCTGTTGAGCCGCTGGGCGTAGCGGTGTCCTCACATCTGTTGCACGGCCAGGAGACGTTCGTGTTCGCCGATGCCAGCTAGACCGGCGCCCCCGTGGCGCATCCGTTCCACGTCGTCACGAATCTGGTCGGCCATCGCAAGGCTCGGTATCAAGGGCTGGCGAAGAACGTCGCTCAATTGCACACCCTTTTCGCCCTGGCGAGTCGGGTGCGCGTGAAGCAGGCGCTCTTGGCCTAAAGCCGCCACCGGGCGCCTCGGGAACGGAGCAAAACGCCGAAGGATGCCATCACCACCCTCAACCAAGACGATTCGTACCGCAACATCGCTCGATTTATCGGTCTCGGCGAAAAAATCGCGCACACCGAATGCGTCACGGCGGAAAACTCGATTGAATCAGCGTCTCCCTAAGCGGGCTGCCGTACAGACCGGAGTGCACGTGACACGCAGGCTGAGGCTCCTCAATTACTCAGATGGGCCGGACTATTTTGGTCTTCTGTCTCTCTGTCGCCACTCACCAAAGGAAAGATCATGGAAAATCAAGGTTCGTCTGTCTATGTTTTCAACACGCATCTCGAAGCAGAAGTGGCCATTCGCTCATTGAGCCAAGCCGGCTTCGACGTCAAGCATCTGTCGCTGGTCGGCAAGGGCTATCACACCGAGGAGCACCCGGTCGGGTTCTATACTTCGGGTGACCGGATCAAGTCATGGGGCGGCACCGGCGCCTTCTGGGGCGGCCTCTGGGGCATGCTGTTCGCGCCAGCGGTGTTTCTACTGCCCGGCGTGGGTTTGGTGGCAATGGCGGGGCCGGTGGTCGCCATATTGGTGAGCGCACTGGAGGGTGCGGTGGTCGTGGGTGGGGTGTCGGCCTTGGGCGCGGCACTGACTGAGATCGGAGCTTCGAAGGACGAAATGATCAAGTACGAGACGGCCGTCAAAGCCGACAAGTTTGTGCTCATGGTGCATGGCAACGCCGAAGAGGTGGCGAACGCACGCTCAGTGCTTGCCAGCTCCAGGGAATTGGAAGCCGCGTAGGTAGCGGATCGATCCCGCACGGCATTCGGTGCGCGGGGTCAATTAGACTATGATGACCTCGGATGTCCGGGGTTATGCGTTTCCACACTGCAACGGGGAATGACTTTCATGAGCCACTATCAGATCGCCGTCATTGTCGGCAGCCTTCGCCACGATTCCTTCAACCGCAAGCTGGCGGAGGCCATCGCGAAACTGGCGCCCCCGGCATTCGCGTTCAGCCAGGTGCAGATCGGCGACCTGCCGCTCTACAACCAGGACGATGACGCGAGCCCGGCCGCGTCCGTCACGCGGCTGAAGGCTGACATCGCGGGGGCTCAGGGTCTGCTGTTCGTCACGCCCGAATACAACCGTTCGATCCCCGGCGTGCTCAAGAACGCGATCGATCATGCCTCGCGTCCCTATGGTCAGAGCGCCTGGGCGGGCAAGCCCGCTGGGGTGCTGGGCGTTTCGGTCGGCGCCATCGGCACGGCTCTAGCGCAACAGCATCTGCGCAACATTCTCGCGTATCTGGACGTCCCAACCCTGTGCCAACCGGAAGCCTTCATCCAGGCCAAAGACGGGTTGTTCGATGAGGCCGGCAACATCGGCGCGGACAGCCGGGATTTCCTGCAGGGCTGGATGGATCGCTATATCGCCTGGGTCACCAGGCACGCGGCCTGATCGCGACACCATGACAGGGTTGCGACGTCACAGGGAACACCACCGCACAGACCGCATCGGCTGGCTGCGGGCCGCCGTGCTCGGCGCGAACGATGGCATCGTCTCGACCGCCAGTCTTGTGCTCGGCGTGGCGGCGGCGGGTGCCAGTCACGACAATCTTCTGCTGACCGGGGTCGCGGGCCTGGTGGCCGGCGCCATGGCGATGGCCGCCGGCGAGTATGTCTCAGTCCATTCGCAGGCCGATACCGAGAACGCCGACCTGGCACGCGAGCGCACCGAGCTCGAACAGAATCCTCCCGCCGAACGCCGTGAACTCGCGGCGATCTATGTCGCCCGAGGGCTTGAGCCGAGTCTCGCCGAGCAGGTGGCGGAGCAACTGATGGCGCACGATGCCCTCGGTGCCCATGCGCGCGACGAGCTCGGCATCTCCGCGACCCTCAGCGCGCGCCCGATTCAGGCCGCACTGGCGTCGGCCGCCAGCTTCGCGGTCGGCGCGGCGCTGCCGCTGGCCGTCACGGCACTGACGCCCGAGCACGTCCTGATTCCCTGGGTGTCGGGCGCCTCGCTCGCCTCTCTGGCCATGTTGGGCGCCATCGCCGCACGGGTTGGTGGTGCTAGCATGCTGATCGGCGCCTGGCGGGTCACCTTCTGGGGAGCGCTGGCGATGGCCATCACCGCCGGTGTGGGTTCAGTGTTCGGTGGCTCCGTTTGATCGTTCGCCGAGGTCACCTCAATGACTCGCTTCCAATTTCTTACCGCCTTCATCCTGTTCCTGGTCTGGAGTCATGTCATGGCCATTGATGAACCCCCGTACACCGTCGTCCGCGCGGACGATACCCTCGAAGTGCGTCACTATGAGCCCTACCTGGTGGCGGAAACCCTGGTCGACGCGTCGGCCGACGAGGCCGGAAACCAGGGCTTTCGCATCCTGGCCGGATACATCTTCGGTGGAAACAACGGGGCACAGCGCATCGAGATGACCGCGCCCGTCGCCCTAACGCCCACCAAGATCGCAATGACGGCGCCGGTGGCGCAACGCGCAAGCGCCGGCGGATACCTCATTCAGTTCGCAATGCCCCGAAAATGGACGCTGGAGACCCTACCGGTGCCAACCGATCCGCGCGTGACGCTCCGTGCGATGCCGGCGCGAACCATCGCCGTCATCCGCTACTCCGGCTTCTGGTCGCAGAGCCGCTACGAGGATCACCTGAAGACGCTGAAAGACGCCCTCGCACAGCGCGGCCAGACGTGGCATGGCGAACCCGTGTGGGCTCGCTATGATCCTCCCTGGAAACCCTGGTTCTTGCGACGCAATGAGATCTGGCTTGAGCTTGATTGAGCGCCAAGTGTTGTCGCTCACTGTATTTCACAGGAAATCTCAGAATCCCTTGACGATAATGATGAACACGGCCGCCACCGGGCGGCGGCGGCTCAACATCAACGGCACCATTGATCTCGATCGCCCGGTGGTGCGCTTCGACGAGACGATCAACGCCGACTCCCCAGGATTGCTTTGTTCAAACAACTCGATCACTTGAACCTCGCTGCCACCCCAGGAAAGGGGCACCATTTAGCTGACCCCATTTGTGCGCGGCGTCGACTCTCCGCATCCTTGCACTCAAACATGACCCGCATGGCTCTCTGCCTGTGCCTTAGTCTGTTGGGTGCCGGTTGCGGCTCGCGCCTGGCAACGAAGGCGGACAATGCCGCGCATCTGCCCAACCCGATGCTCAATGCAAACGATGCTGAAGACGCAGATGTTCCGTTCGTGATGGAACAAAAAACGGACATGGCAGAGGGTGCCAGGCAGGCCAACTTTGCGTCAGAGAGCGCATCGCGCAGGACACGGGAGATGGCCGATTGGGTGGTCAGTTCACGAGACAATCTCAACATGCCGTTCGCGATTGTCGATAAAGTCAACGCTAAGGTTTATGTCTTTGGCGTGGACGGACAGCTACGCGGAGCAGCGCCCGTGCTCCTTGGACTGGCGCAAGGTGATGACGCCACCCCCGGCATTGGTGACATGCGGATGTCACGGATCTCCCCTGCGGAGCGGACGACGCCGGCGGGTCGTTTCGTGGCGACCATGGGTCGCAATTCACATGGCAAGGAAATCCTCTGGGTGGACTACAAAAATGCCATCTCCATGCATCCGGTCATTACGAGTCGACCCAAAGAGCGCCGGGCGGAACGCCTGGACACGCCATCGCCGCTTGATAACCGTATTTCGTATGGCTGCATCAATGTTCCAGTGAAATTCTTCGAGAACGTGATACATGGCATGTTTTCCGGGACGGACGGCATTGTTTATGTCTTGCCCGAAACCAGGCGGGTCAGACCATCATCATCCGGAAGACGCGACTCACAGACCGGCATTCAAGATTGAATGGCGTGAGTGGCGTTGGTACATAAATCTGCCCATTCCTGTTACTCACGGTTCGCTCATTTTGAAGGGCGCTTCCCCGGATGACGCGCTCATGCCTTGATAAATGGCCTCTGGAAATCCGAGCAAGCCGACCATGCGCAACTGCATGGTGTTCAGCCCGCGTAGATTGGGGTGAACGAAAGTGACCCCCAACATTCGTAGCTTTCAGCCCCGGCTCACCCTACTCTTCCGGGGACGGCGACGTCACGCGAGGCGCCTGATGGCGCACTCGGATTTTGCCACCCCCTCCGCGAATGGCTCGACGGCGTGTTGGATGCGCTTTGCGTCGCCGCCTGGCTCCTTGGCCACTGCGGCGCGACGCCCGCACCGACGCCTACCGAGAACTAGGTCGTGTTAACGCTACTTGACCCAGGATTCACCCGCTCCGAGGACGGACGCACCCACGAACGCGCCGATGAACAACTGGGCGGGGCGATGGCGCCCACCACGCTCTCCGACAAGGCCGTGGCAATGCGCAGCCAGATCGACAACAAACTTGCCAGCAACGCCAGACTCAACCAGATGGCCGCCTGAGTCCAGATTTCCGTCATGACTGACTCCCGTTGGTAAAGCCCGACTCAACCGGCACGCGCAGATAGAAGAGATTCAGCTTTTCCTTGGCAAGATGAGCCAGAAAGCGATCCGCCTCATCCTGGGTGGCCACGAAGCCGACCTCCACCGGCAGATCGCCGGCCAGCTCGAAGAAATACTCCTCGTGCAGGCGTCCATGGCGACCGAATCCGGCCAGGGCGCGAAAGGCCGAACCGCCGTGCAGGCCAAACGTCTTGGCCTCTTCCAGCAGCCATTCATAGGCCAGTTTGTGATGATGGCGGCGGTTCTCCGCTACGTAGAACTTGAGAAAACACCCCTGCATGGTCGTGCTCCCCTGAAAAGATAAAGCGGCGGTTCAACCGCGTGTCAGCAGTAAATGGATCAAGGCGATACCGAGCGCCGTCATGGCCAGCGAGCCGGCCAGGTGCGCTCCGATCGCACCCAGCCCCCAGAGAATTTCTCCCCGCAACAGCAGATTGACGACCTCCGCCGAAAAGGTCGAGAAGGTGGTCAGCCCGCCGAGAAAGCCAGTGATAATCAGCAGCCGGATCTCCGGCGGCACATTCGGATGGCGCGCGAGCCAGGTGATGGCAAACCCGATCAGCAGCCCGCCGAGTAGATTGGCGGCCAGGGTTCCGAGAGGGATCGTTGGAAAGACAGGGTTGAGACGACTGCCGAGCAGCCAGCGCAGCAGGGCGCCCAGACCGGCGCCAACGAAGACGGCAAAAGCAGAAAGAAGAGTCATGCGTTCCCTCGGACAGACAGGGTCATCGGAGAGTGCGTGATAGCGGACGCGACGTGCGCGAGCCTACCTTCCCCATCCGGGTTGATCGGGTAGGCATCATCAGCCGGTGAACGGCGGTTAGGGGAGGAATGCCCTCTCCACTTGGATGTCATGCGATTGGTCACAAGGCGTCCATAGAGGTCAGGATGCCTCACGGCGAACCTCGCTGCTGATCGGCTCCGGCTCACGCGGCGTGAAACAGCAGACCCGCCCTTCCTCATCGAAGCGCACCTGACAGGCATCCACCAGGCGTTGCTGCAAGCGGGCGCGGGCACGCTGAACGCGCGATTTAGCGCCGGGTAGCGAGATCCCCAGCCGGTCGGCCAGGACGCGCTGGGACTGACCCTCGATGTCGCACAGGGTCAGGGCGAACCGGTCGGCCTCGGACAATTCCGCAAGCACTCTTGGCAGACACTGGTTGAGCTCGTCCACTGGGGCAGGCGTCGTGCTGGCTGGTGCAGGGAGATCGTCCGGCAGACTGAGATGTGCGCGGTGTGCTCGCAGCCGATCAGTCAGCGTGTTGCGCGTTACCTGGAACAGCCAGGCGCGGGGGTTCTGAACGCCGCAAAAACGCCGGCCTTGCCGCAATACCTTGAGGAACGCATCGTGCAACAGGTCCTCGGCGTCTTCGGGTTGATCCAGTCGGTGCTGGAGGTAGCGGCGCAGTTCGGCTTCATGGATTGACCAGGCGGCGAGCAGACAGGTGGGAGTGGAGCCTTTCATCATGGATGTGGTGCCCAATAGTTATCCGGTTCGGAGATCCGCAAACGGTGCTGGGGACGGCATGTCTAAGCATGTGGCCACTTTTGCCGCAGCAGCCAAGTGACCGACGAGGTGATCAAAGCGGACATGGTCAACCCATGTCATTTTTGCAAATAACGCGACAGATCACCGAACCACATCTGATTAGACCATGGCAGCAAGGATCGTACTGGTCTTGGCCAACAATAAGGGCTGTGTCACCATTCAGTTCTGCTGGAGAACCGCGTCGCACGCCCCATTTAGCCAGAACCAGACGTTGAACCCTGGAGTGACCCCATGGCGCAAAATCCCTTTTTACCCAAATTTTCCGATCTGCCTGCCGAGATTCCGGTCTTTCCGCTCGCGGGGGCGGTGGTGATGCCAGGCGTTCAGCTTCCGCTCAATGTCTTCGAGCCACGCTATCTGGACATGGTGCTCGATGCCCTGGCTGCCGATCATCTGCTGGGACTGGCTCAACCAACCAGCGAGACGCTGTTGAACGATATCCCGGAACTCCATCGGATCGGCTGCGTGGGGCGGATCACATCATATAGCGAGACCAGTGATGGACGGATCATTCTGGTGCTGACCGGTATCTGCCGTTTTCAGGTTAAGCATGAGGTCGATGGCCGCAAGGGTTATCGGCGTCTGGCCGTTGACTGGGAGCGGTTCGCGGCAGACTGTCACGAGAATCAGGAGGTGATTGCGGATCGCGGTGGCTTTCTGACATCACTCAAGTCCTATTGCAGGTTGCGTGGGGTCGAAGTGCCCTGGGACGACATCGAGCACATGGCCGATGCTGATCTCACTAATCTGCTGTGCGCCCATCTCCCGCTGAGCCCAGAGGACAAACAGGCATTGATCGAAACCATCTCGACGACGGATCGCGCCGCCTTGATGCGCGGATTGCTGGACATGGCATCTGTTTCCAATATCAATGTGGCGGAGCATCGCCATTAAGCAAAAGATCTGTTGCCTTGCCCGCTGGTGCATCGTTGTGATGCGTGATCACGGCTTGCAAGCACTGATCGCCACTCGGTACGTTTTGGTTACAGACCCAATTCACGCCACCGCGCCTGAATGCGTTTGACCGACACCGGACAGATGGTGCCGAGTTGCTGGGCAAACAGCGCTACCCGCAATTCTTCGATTAACCAGCGAATGTCTTCTAAGCGCGGGTCGTGACGCCCGGCGGCAGCGGCTGCTTCAGCCCGCTCGCGCCAGCGGGTCTGCATCTCCGCCATCTCGTGCATCCACTGCTGATCCCGACCGGGCGCGTGGGCGAGCCGTTCAATGCGCTGATCAATCGCTTTGAGATAACGCGGGTAATGCTTGAGTTGCGCAAGCGGAATGCGCTGCGGAAAGCCGCGAAAGATCAGGGCGTCAAGCTGTGCACGGATGTCGATTACCGACGTGAGCCAGTTGCTTTGAGTGATGTTGGCGATGCGTTTTCGCAAGTCGTGATAGGTCGCCAGAATGCCGCCGATCAGCCTGCATACTTCGGACGTCGTGGGCAGAAGTTGGCCTTTGCACTCGCTCAGACGTTGCTCAAAGCTGGCTTGGGCGCGCAGCGGAGGGCGGTCTTCGATAAAGGTCAGATCGAGGATCAACGCAATCAGTTCATCGGCGAGATCCGGTTGTTTGGCGGCCTGTTTTTCCGCATCCGGCGCGAGCGGCGCTTTGGCGTAGTACAGCCGCATTCGATCTAGATCAGTCAGATGTTTGCGAAGCTGGCGCAGGTCAGCGCCCAAATGCAGCATCAACAATCGGCGTAATCCGTCGCGCTGGGCAGTGGCGGCATTTTCCGCCGAATCGAGTACCCGGATTGACACGCTGTCACCGCCATCGATCAGCGCCGGATAGCCGCGCAGCGTGATCCCGGTGCGAGTCAAATCAACCGCTTCCGGTAAATCACCGAAATTCCAGCGGGTGAGGCCGTCGCGTTCCAGATCGCTGCTTGGCAGATGCGCGAAACCCTGTTGCCCCTGCCCGCCAAACTCGCGCTTGAGCCGCAGCGGATCGGCGTCAACTGCCAGCGATTGACCGCTGTCGTCGATCAACTTGACCTTCATCCGCAAATGTTCAGGGACGGCGTTCAAATCCCAGGCGTCTTCGGGGATCTGGATGCCGGTCATGGCTTTCAATTCTTCAGCGAGCGCCTGAATCAACGGGCGCTCAGACGGTTTCAGGCGGATGACCAGGCGAGCGGCTGTGTCCGGGATCGGCACCAACTGTTTGCGCAGTGATTTCGGCAGGCTGCGTAGCAGGGCGGTGATGCGTTCCTCAATCAGTCCCGGCACCAGCCAATCCAGCCGATCTGCTGAAATCTGGTTAATCAGCGGCAGCGGTACGGTCAAGGTCACGCCGTCGCTCGCCGCGCCTGGATCAAAACGGTATTCCAGCGGCAGCACGCTTGCGCCAACGCGCAGACTGTCGGGAAAGGTCGTTTCAGTGATGTCTGCGGCGTCATGGCGCATCAGATCGGCCAAACGCAGATGCAGGATTTTGGGGTTGGTGCGCGTGGCGTGACGCAGCCATTGCTCGAATTGTGGTGTGGAATAAATCCCGGACGGTATGCGCTCAGCATAAAAGCGGTACACCGCTTCGTCATCGACCAGAATGTCGCGCCGGCGCGATTTCGCTTCGAGCTGATCGACCGATTCAATCAGCTCGCGGTTGTGCCGCCAGAACGGGGCGCGCGTTTTGAAATCACCCTCGGTCAACGCGAAGCGTAAAAAAATCTCGCGGGATTCGGCGGGATTGAGCGAGCCGTAATTGACACGGCGTTTGGCGACCAGCACGACACCAAACAGCGTCACCCGTTCAAACGCGGCGACCTGACCGGATTTGGCTTCCCAGTGCGGTTCAAAATAGCTACGCTGAATCAGATGTTTGCCAGCGTCTTCAATCCACGCGGGCTGCACCGCTGCGGCGATGCGCCCATATTGGCGCGTGGTCTCCACCCGTTCGGCGACGATCACCCATTTCGGCGGTTTTGCCGCCAGCCCCGAACTCGGATGAATCTGAAACCGGCTGCTGCGAGCGCCGAGATAGTCACGCTCCGCGCCCTTGAAACCGATGTTGCCGAGCAGACCGGTGAGCAGTGCGCGGTGGATCGCGTCAAACATCGCCTTTGGCTCTTTTTCTACCAAAGACTGCGAAGACTTAAATCCCATCTCCAGCATTTGCTCGCGCAACTGGCTGTGAATATCGCGCCATTCCTGCACCCGATTAACCGACAGAAAATGCCGCTGGCACAGCTTGCCAAATTTGTTACGTGACAGCGCGTGACGTTGTTTCTCAAGAAAATTCCAAAGATTAACGAATGTGAGAAAATCCGAATGTTCGTGGCGAAACGTGGCATGGATCTCATCCGCCGCCTGCTGTTTATCGAGCGGACGCTCACGCGGGTCTTGCACGCTCAATGCTGCTGCAATGATGAGCATTTCATCCAGACAGACATGTTCAACGGCAGCGAGCAGCATTCGCCCAATGCGCGGATCGACTGGCAGCCGTCCAAGCTGTTTGCCCAACGCCGTCAGTTCGCCCCTGGCATCGACTGCGCCCAGTTCTTCGAGTGTGCGATAACCATCCGAGATCAGCCGCGAGTCCGGCGGATCGATAAACGGGAAATGCTCAATCGCGCCAAAACCCAGCAGCTTCATCTGCAAGATGACGGCAGCCAGATTGGTGCGAGCAATTTCCGGCTCGGTGAATGCGGCGCGGGATTGAAAATTCTCCTCGCTATACAAACGGATGCACACGCCAGCCGCGACGCGCCCGCAGCGACCCTGGCGCTGATTGGCTGACGCCTGTGAAATTCGCTCGACCGGCAGGCGCTGCACTTTCGTCCGATGGCTGTAGCGACTGATCCGGGCAAAACCGGGGTCAATCACGTAATGAATGCCCGGCACGGTCAGCGAGGTTTCAGCCACATTCGTCGTCAAAATCACCCGACGGGTGCTGTGCGACTGGAAAACTCGCGCCTGTTCCTGCGGACTTTGGCGGGCAAACAGCGGCAGAATTTCGGTGGACGGCGGATGGTGCTGGCGCAGCGTGTCGGCGGTCTCGCGGATTTCACGCTCGCCGGACAGAAACACCAGCACGTCGCCGCGCCCGTGCAGCGCCAGCTCGCCAACCGCCGATGAAATCGCCTGCTGCATCGCGTCATCACGCTCGGCGGCGCTCTCTTCCTCCAGCGGACGGTAACGGACTTCAACCGGATAGGTGCGACCGGAAATCTCGATGATCGGCGCAGGTTGACCCTGCGCGTCGGCAAAATGGCTGGCGAACCGCTGCGGGTCGATGGTCGCTGAGGTCACGATCAACTTGAGATCAGGACGGCGTGGCAGAATCCCGTGCAGATAGCCGAGCAGAAAATCAATATTGAGACTGCGCTCGTGCGCCTCGTCGATGATCAGCGTGTCGTATTCGGTGAGCAGCCGATCCTGCTGAATTTCAGCCAGCAGAATGCCGTCGGTCATCAGCTTGATGCAGGTTTCCGGGCGGCTGCGATCATGGAACCGCACCTTGTAACCGACCAGATTGCCAACGAGATCTTTTGCCCCTCTCCCATCAGGGGAGAGTGGTTGGGGTGAGGGAGCTAATTCCTGCGCGACTCGACTCGCCAGCGTCCGCGCCGCGATGCGCCGGGGCTGGGTGTGACCGATGCGCCCAACGCGCCCGCGCCCCAGATCGAGACAGATTTTCGGCAATTGGGTCGATTTACCTGAACCGGTTTCGCCGCACAGCACGAGCACTTGATGCCGTGCGATCAGCTCGGCCACTTCGGCGCGGCGCTCGCTGACCGGCAGTGCTTCAGGATAATCAATCGGCGGCACCAACGCGGCGCGGCGTTCCACCAGCGCCTGAGATAGCGCGATGTCCTGCTGGAGCTTGGCCAGACTTTGGTCGAATGGCTGACCGACGCGCTCGCGTTTGCGCAAGCCGCGCAGACGTGACCGGAATGCGTGGCGGTCACGGATCAGGCAGCGGTCAAGGTCTTGGTCGGCGGGGAGTTTAGATGTGTTCAAGTGTGAGTGAGGTTTATCGGTGTGAGGTGGATCGAGCTGCTATCCAGGGCGGTCCGCTCCAGCGCGGCGGCCAGTTCCAACGCATGTGGCGAGACGGCGCGCGCAAAGAGCCGTGAGCCGACGGGGGCGGCGGGGAAATCCTGCCGGAGTTTTTTGAGTTCTGGGTCGCCTTCGGTGAGACCCTGATGGGCACGGGGGCTGGCGGTCGCAAAGAGACTGAACACGCCTTGCTGCAAATGCCCCAATTCCTGCCATTGGCCGTAGGTCGTGCTAGGCGAAAGTACCGGCTCGAAACGCCCGCGACGCAGTCGTCCGACGAACCAAGCAAAGGGCGCTTGCCCATCGTGGCGGGTGCGCAGGTGGTCGATCAGCAGCGTGTTCTCGCCCGGGACGAGACGCAGCAAACCGAGCGCCACGCCCGTCTTGGCCGTGGGCGAATGGGGGTTTTTCTCGTCCATCGGCAGCGGGGGATGCACGATGATCTCGGGTGGCTCGTCGCCGAAGGCTTGGTCGAGCAGTTTGGTCCAATGTTCGCCCGCGATGTCGAACAGCCCCTTGATGTAGCGCGAACGGCTGCCGTTGCCGGCCAGCAGCAGGTGGATCGGCGCCGAGTCAGGCAATTCCGCGCGCAGTCGGGCCAACTCGGCGAGGAATGCCTCCACCCCGCCGCGTATCCGGCTTTCCAGTAGCGCATTCAGTGCCTGGGCGTCGATTTTAAGCTCGCACTGCTTGATTGAGGTTCCGTCAGCGTCGATCAGATCGAGCTTGATTTGCGTAAGTGGCTTGGGCGCTTCGTCTTCGAGGAACGGGCGTAGCGTGGCCGCGAATACGACGGTATTGGTCTGCGCCGCCTGGGTAGGCGCGAGAAAGGCCTCGCTGCCAGTGAACGGGTTGGCATCTAGCGGCTTGGTGAACTGAATGCGTTTTTCGCGCAGTACAGCGAGATTGTGCTGAAAGGCGATGTAAACCAGGTGCTCGAGCAGATTTTCGCCACCCAGGAAATTATCGCCACCGCTGGCCAGATGTTCGAACACCCGCTCGTAGCCCTGCTGTTCTTCCGCGGGCGTGGCCCAGCGCAGGAGACCGAAGTCAAAATCGGTGGTGCCGCCGCCGAAGTCGAACACGGCGTAAGGCACTCCGGCCTCGGTCGGTTCCACTCCGAATTGCGGCAGGGCCGCGGCGGCATAGGCAGCCGGCTCGCTGGCCAGTTCCGACACCGCGAAGTCGTTGAGCACCTGCGGGTGGTATTCGATCAGCGTGTGCGGCAGGCTCCGCTGCAAGCCGCGACGGAAGCTCGCCAGGGTGCGGTCCTTGATTTCGCGCGGGTATTTGGCCGGAAAGCTGAGGTAGTACTTGAGGAACAGCCCGCGCCCGCGCCAGTTGATCGCCATACCCAGATACCAGGCATAAAGCTCGATGGGATCGAAAGGATTTTGGGCACCCGCCTCTAGCGGCTGGCCGCGCACAGGGTTGCGCTCGCTGTGCGGTGCCAGTTCGATGGCCCGCCCCTTGCCGTCAGTGATGCGCACGCGCCGATCCTCGCTGGAGCGCAGCGCCCATTGCTTGAGCCGGGGCAGGATACGGGCCAGCACCTCGGTCTTCCCTGGGTTGTCGCGATAGCTCTCCTGGGCTTCGTGGGCGGCGCGCACCCAGTCCCAATCGAGCGCCGGGCGGTAGGCATGCGCCGTCCAGGCGGCCTCGAAGGCCGTGAAGTCGATACATTCGAGCACGGTCGGGTTTTCAAAGTGCCGCGCCTTGACGTCCGCGTAGAAGTCGCGCACGCCGATGCGCAGGAGTTCGCGCGCACCGCTGGCGGTATCCATGGCTACCACCGTGCTGCTGGTGCCGAAGTCGATGGCCACGGCTCGATGCTGCACGTCGCGCCCAGGATCGCGGGCGACGAGTCCGAAGCGCGCGAGCGTCGCCGGTTCGGTTCCCCAGAGTTCCCACACCCCCTTTTCGGGGTCGGTCAATTGCGCGCGGTCGAGTTTGGGCAGACGGCAGGGCGTGTAATCGAGATACTCCAATTGGTCGGTTGCGACAAAACGGTGAGGGTCGAGGCGCGTGTTTTTGTCATCGCCGGTGTCGTTGACGGCACCAAGGTCAATCCGCTCGTTCAGCATAGTCATCAGTAGTGCCTCGATTGACAGACCCTGCCAGCGTGAGTCGCTTTGGGGAGCAAAACCTTGCCCCTGCGGGGAGAGTAGACGCCAGGCTCGGGTCATCATGTCGGCCAGCATCTGGGCATCCGATGCATGCTTCCAGAATAGGTTACAGGCGAAGATGTAGGCATCGCCTGAACTGATACCCCAGCAGCCATCGTCAACATCGCAGTGGCCTTCTACAGTTAGCCAGTGATAGGTTTCACTGCCGGCGGCTATGGTCAAACGGTAAGCGCTTCCCTTTTGATGTGGATTATTGCTGGCGGTGGCAAAGGCCTGGAGTTGTGCTTTTGTCGGCAAGCGCCAGCCTTCCAACCCCGCCCAGCGCCCTTTGCTCACCAACTGCTTGCCATCCGCAAGCGAAAAGACGTTATTGCTGGTCTCGTTGTTCCACAGCAGACGGGTCTTGGTGTGCAGCGTGGCGAGGCGTTTGTTGTCCTTTAAGTGATGGACGAAGACGAAGGGATGCTGATCGAGAAAGACCCGCAGATTGGCAGCCGGCGGATAGAGCAGACGGGTTTGCGTATCGAACAGACCGCTTGCCTTCCGAATATCGTTCTCGCCGTCGGGCAGGATGTGCCAGAAACGGCTGCGGGCAAGGCTGTCGGTGAACTCCGCCAAATTGTCGGCGTGGCGCGCTTCAAGATCGAAGGCGCGAGGGGAAGAGGCGTTGGGAAGCGTCATCGCGGTCACTCGCTGTCAATGGGTGCTGTCAATGGGTGTTCACCAGGGCTTTACAGATCGGTTTACCGCTGCCATCGGCAATGCCGGGCAGCCGCGTTTCGCCCACAGTCTCGCCGGTGGGCGTTTGCCGGCTGCGCAGGTGCCGCTCGAAGTCGTAGGCCGTGCCCAGCGCGGCGTCGATGAGCCGGTAGGGGAGCGTGCGCCAGTTGTGGTTGTGCCAGGCCAGGGCCGCGCTCAACAGCGCCTGTTCCGGCGCCGGTGCCGGACGGTTGTGCGACTCGCAACGCTCCCTGAGCGCACCCCACAGACGTTCCAGGTTGTCGCGTTGCGCGAGTACCGCGACGACTTGGACCAGCGCCTGCTGGTCGTCATCCGGCAGATCGGCCAGCCCCAGACGCGCCGCCAGTTCGGCATCCTTGCGCAACAGGGTCAATTCCGCCGGGGCGCTGCCGGAGCGGGCGAGTTGTGCCCGACAGTCGCCCAGTTCTTGCTGCGTCTGTTGCAGTTGTTTCTCCAGTGATTTGTGCGCCCGTTCCAGACTCTGCTTGGTTTGCAGGAGTTGCTTGGTGGCGGCGCTGCATTGCTCCAGGTCTTTTTGCAGGTCGCGGCATTCGCTGTGCGCCTGTCCCAGCTCAACCCGTATGCGGGCCAGTTCCTCTTCGGCGGCACGCTGGGCCGCTTCCGCCTCGTCCATGCGCTCGCGTAAAGCCGTGGTTTCCTGAGCCAGTGCGCCCGGTGCGTCACCCGACGGCACGGCGGCAATGGCGCGGATCAGGTCTTGTAGCGGGGGGAAGTGTTCCAGCAGCAGGCGAAGATCGGGAAGGGTGAGTTTTTCCGGACAGCGTGATTCTGACCATTCGGGAGCGAGTTTCTCCAGCCGTTCGCGGCTTTTCTTGTCCAGCCCCTCGTCCTCGTCTTTCTTGCCCATGATTCAGTCCTCTTCGAGTTCGTGTAACAAATCGCGCAGTTCAGGGCGGGGTTCGAGTTTTTGCCGCTGCGGCAGATGGGCAACGAAACGGACGATTTCCCGCTGCCGCTCATGCGGCAGGGCGCGGAAGTTTCTTTGCAGGGTATGCAGGGTTTCCACGCTTGGCTCAGGGTAGGGGTTGGGGATGGGCAACGGCTCCAGCCGCCCGCACAGGAGCGCCAGATCCGTGGCGCCAAGCACGGTGAACACGCGGGGAAAGAGCGCGGGCAGAAAGCTCACCAGACGTTCGGCGTCCACCTGCTGCAAGGCGGCGTTTTGCGTGCGCAGACGTTCGTTGTCGTGCTGCAAGCGGTCACGCTCGGCGGCCAGACGCGCGGATTCGCTGTGGTGCTCGCGGGCCAGTGCGTCCTGCATCTGATGGCGCTCGGTGGCCGTGTCCGCTGTCACGAGCCAGGGCAGCAGTTCGCGTGTGAGCAGATCGGAGATCGTCCAGGGCGCGGCATCGTTCAAGCCGAAACGCTCGACCAGCCATTCCCAGGCCAGGAGTTGCCAGATTGGCGAGTCGGGTAATGTCTGAACCAGGGGCAGACTGTCGACCCACAATCGTCGCCCCGCTGCGTCGGCCAGCCAGTGCACCTTGCCCAGGCGCGTGCCATCGCCGCGTAGTCGCTCGGCGGCATCCGCGAAGGCGGCAACGATGGCCTGTTCGCTGTTGGCATTGACCCGCTCCTGCCCATGCAATCGCACGGCGCGCGGCGCACTGCCTGGCGCGATCTGCCACGCCGCCAGTTCTTCACCCCAAAGCACCAGCACGAGACAGGTTGCGGCAGGTGTCTTGGCGGGTGTGGTGTCGCGGGATTTGGATTGGTTCATTGCATTCCCCTAATCCAAAAACATCCAGCCTTGATCAAAGTCCCGGTTACAACCGATGGGGGACGGGCGTCTCGCCTGTCGGCGGGCGGGACGCCCGCTCCCCGCGTTGCGCGGATGGCCGGAGTGATGATCGATGTCAGAAATCCCATGATCAGCTTTCCTGAGATGGATTGTTCTGGGCTTCGACCTGTTTGGCGATCTCAGCCCAGTGCTCCCGTGCGCTGTCGAGCGCACCGTACAGCGTGCCCAGATCGGTCTCGTTCATTCCCGCCCCTAGCGTCTTTGCGAAACGGCTTGACTCGCCCCCGGACAGTCGTTGTTCCAGATAGGCGTAGATGTCCCCGCCCAATCGTCCGGTGGACACCAGGCTGGTCATGCGCTCAGGCGTGAAGTAGTCCGGGTTGGCCATGGCAAGTAGCCACAGGCCGTTGAGACTGCCGCGCTCGGCGTTGAATTTGTCTTCCACGCCGATGGTGCCGATGCCCAGGCCGGCCACGAGTTTTTCCGCCGTGCTGCGCTTGGCCGCCACCTCTGGGTCGAGTTCGAAATTGCGCAAGGCGTCCATGTACTCGTCGAAGTCTTCGAACTTATCCAGGGTGATGTCTGCTTGAGCCGCTTGCAGCGCACGTTCACCCAAGTCTTCAACTTGCTCATCCTGCTTGAGGATACCCAGCGCTTGCAGGAAGTTGTTGGCGAAACGCACGATGGCTTCGGCAATTGGCTTGATGGCGTCGATGATGTTGCCGAGTACCGGGGCGATGGTGGACGCAAATGACGAGAGCGCACCGCCGATGCTGCTGACGGCGCTGGAGATGGCGCTGCCGACGCTGCTGACGAAACTACAGATGACTCCCCAGATCATGGTGTTCTCCGTGGTGGTTAAGATAGAGAGGATCAAATCCTCTTGAAATGGGTCAGGCGTTTGCAGTGTTCTTTTAGATCCAAAGCCTGGGGCGCGTGTATCCCCTGATGCAAATCTGCCAAGCTTAAGCTGACAGCCAATAGGGATAGCAGTGTATCGCTGGCCTGAACGAGATGCTCGCGCTCTTCCGGGGTTCGCGGGAGCAGCGATGGCACGTTCTTTTCCTGAGCCTGCGGACAGGGGTTAGCGTCGAGCAGCAGCGCCAGCCAGGCGGCGGCCAACAGGGATTCCGGCCAGTCTTCGGTTGCTTGTGTGCGCCATTGGTCGTTGTGCCGTTGGTGTGTGAGCGCCTTCGGCTGCCAGCGTGCGTGCCAGTCTTTGATCCGGCAAAACGCGCTGTTCGCCTGGAGACTTGGTGTTGTTTCTTTGCCGATGAGACGCGGAACCAGCATCCGCACGAATTGGTTTTGTGCCTGCCGGGTTTCGCGCACGAAGTCCGCGAAGTCAGCCGGGGCGTCGTCTTTCTCGCCCAGCCAGCCCAGACGGCAAAACTGCGGGTAATAGCGCGTCCGCTCGCGCCACAGTTGTTGTCTGCCGCAGGCGGTTAGGTCGAGCGGCTGATTGGCCCGGTTGCCGGTTTGGGCGCGATCGTTGCGGATAGCCGCGTGCGCTGGCCCATGCCAGCCACCGCAGAAAACGATGGCCTCGCCGGTGGCCAGATTGGGCAGGAAGTTGCGCTGTGCCTCGTCCATCATCATGGCTTCGCCCATGGTGCGGCGGTCGTCTTCGGCAAAAAGACGGTGGACGATCTTGCTGTGGGTGTTCTTGATGACATCGGGAATCAGCTTGGCCGGAATCTGGTCAGCGATGATCAGTCCGACGCCGTATCTGCGCACCTCGGCCAGCATGTCGGCAAAGGCTTCCACGGCCATGGCGGCGGCTTTATCGCCTGGCTCGGGGCGCGAAAGCAGGCGGTGCGCTTCTTCGATGAGGGTGAGCTGGCGAAACGCCGGGTCGCGGGCGTGTCGGGCGCGGATGGCTTCGTTGATGCCACCCAGCAGGAGCGCCATGAGCAGGGCTTTTTCTTCGCCGCCTTGCAGTTCTTCCAGTTCGATGACTGCGTGCCGCTCCAGCAAGGCATGGAAGTCGATGGATTGCGGCACGTCCAGTACCCGGCCCAGAGTGCCATCGGTCAGGCTGCGCAGGCGCGAGATCAGCGAACCCCGGTATTTCTCCTCAAATTCCCGACCCAGACCATAGGTGGGAATCAGACGGTCGAGCTGCCGGATCATGTCGGTCATGGTTGGCCAGGCGCGGGTAGCCGGATCGAAGGGATCGCCGTCGGGCAGAAATGCGTTGTCGTCGATGTCCCAGCCTTGTTCTTCGTAGGCCGCCAGAATCGCCGCTTCAACCATCATCGGCATCGAGGCTTCCATCGGGAAGACAGCGGCAAAGACGTTCTTCAGAAATCCGGCATGGCTCTTGATGCGCTGGCCGACGCGCACCAGGGCAAAGGGATTGATGCGCAGGCTCTGGTCGTCGTCGCCATTGGGACGGTAATCATCGACAGCCTTGTCAAGGCGGGTCGCCAACGTGCGGTATTCGGTCTTGGCAGGTTCGATGACCAGAAACGGCAACCCGGATTCGAGCAGCAGATTGAGACAGGTCGTGGTCTTGCCAGCGCCGGTCACGCCGGTGACGAAAACATGCTTGTTCAGGTCGTCACGAGCCAGACGTACCGGATTATTCGGGTAGCGACGGCCACGGTCGATCACAGCACCTAGATCGAGCGTGTCGCCGTTCGCCACATCGGGCAGATCGACGATGAAAGCGACCGTTTTGCGCCGTCGGATGCCTTGCAGCTCATGTTGCGGCAGGCCGGCGACGATGGCCAGCTCATCGGCGGTGAGCAGGCTGCCCAGAGTGTTGGGAGACTTGGCATACAGGCTGTGGAACAGCAAGCCTTCGGGTCGCTGAGTGTCGGCGAGGGTGGGCAGGCGCAGCAGTTGACCCCGTGCATTCGGCGGCAGGTCGTGAACCTCAAGCGGACTCATGGTGGCCTCGGCGCCCTGGAACGTGGCGCGTAGCGTGTTCTTGAGACGCTGGTAGGTAGACTTGTTGTCGGCAGCCAGATAGACCGCCGTGTGAAACAGGCCTTTGGTCAGCCCTTTTTGCAAACGCACGATGAGCTGTTTGTCCAGATAGTCGAGCAGGTGCTGGGCGCGCTTGTTGGCAATTTCCTGAGTGATACCGAGTGTGCTGCCTTCGGTATCGGACAGACTGACATTGTCCGTTTTGGTCTCGGTGCGCGAGGTGCCGGTGGCCTGGGTCAGGCTTTCGCTGATGCCATACGTCTTGGATTCTGACTCTCCAGAAGATTTCCCGCTGGAACTGGACGACGTATTGCTACTTGAAGAAGTGCCCCAGTTTTTGCCTGCGGTTCCGCTTTCGTTCTTGCCCCGTGTGTCCGATCGACTGTCGTTGCTCCCGCTGGCCTCGCTGGTGCCGGTCGAGGCGCTTTTCTGACGGCTGGTGTTGCCGCTGGCCTGTACGCTGGTGCGCACCAGCGTAGCCAGTTGCGACGCCAGCGTATACGCCGCGTCGAGTAACTGGCCGACTTGCGGGCGATCAAGCGGCTGGCTGACGACGACCAGTTGCCAGCCAGCATCGCTCTGGATGTCGGTGCGACTGCCGGACTGGAGCGCGCGCACCAGCCGGTCGATGCCCTGAAAATTCTGCTCGTCGCTGGCGTCGTCCTGGGCTTGCCCGGTGGGCGCCCCCAGCATCACGCCCTGCTGCGATGCGCGGCATAGCCGGTCGATGAGCGCATTTCTCGCTTCCGCCGTGACCTCCTCGCCGAAGTTGATGCCCGGCAGTTGCCCTTCGAGGGCGCTGCGCAGATTTTTCATCGCTTCGTGCATGTCGATTTGCGTTGAGTCGGCCACGACACCGAAATACAACGCCACGCCCGTCGGCCCACCGTCGAGCAGGTAGAGCAGGCGTACCGGTTGCGCCGAATCGAGGGTGGCATAAACATTAGCCAGCGCCTGTCGGTAGGCTTGGTGCCGGTCTTCATTGATTTCGTCAAGTCGGATCAGACGCACGGCTGGCGCTGTCGCCACCGACGTGTCAAAGCGTAACGCTGGAGCTTGAATCAGGGTTTGGAGCCAGCCTTCATCGGCGGCAGATATGATGGGAAGTGGATGGTGTTGGATCACGGTAACTGTTGAACTCCGATATGTTTATGATTCAAATCGTTACCATGTTAGTAACAGACATGCACACCCGTTTCCGAGTGAAGGATATCTCCCAAAGCTCGCAAACTGGCCTTGACGAGTGAAAAACGCTTACATGCGTTTCAAGTTTTACCTTACCCATTCTTAAGGAGGCTCGCCATGCCCCAATCGCCGCGACCACCCCGGCACCGTGACCCGGTGGCCAAAGCCCTGCCGCGTTTGTCTGGCAGCGACCCGCATCGCACCGATTCGACCCGCGCCAACCTCAAGCGCGAGCTGCGTCGGCGCATCATGCAGCGCAATACCGATACCACAGAACGCTTCTGAACCGTCGGCATCCTGAGGTGATTGTCGGCAACTCTCAGCGCCGTTCCTCCAACGCCTCCCAGCGGGCATAAGCACTCGCCAGCGATGATTCCAGCGTCTCCAGACGAGTTTTGAGCGTGATGACTGCGCCAGACTCCGTCGTTTGGTAGAGCAGCGGATCGGCTAGACGGGTGTGCAGTTCGGTCTGTTCCTGTTCGAGTGACTCGATCAGCGCCGGAAGTTCAGCCAGTTCGGGGGACTCCTTATAGCCCAGTTTCTCCGTGCTGCGTGAGGGCGTCGGCGCTGGCGATCAGCCGGTCGTGCTTGGCGAAGGCGTTGGTCTTGCGGTCGGCGCGGGAAAGCTGGCGGCAAACTAAGTCAACCGGCACACGCCCACGCCGAAGAACGTGCGCAGGTAGCCATCGCGTGCCGGATCGAGAACGACACCGCTCATAAAAAACCGAATCTCACTGAATCCCAACAAGTGAGTCTCGACTTCCACGCGCCGACCTCAATTAATCCGCAGAATCAGATTGCTGTTTGCATCGCGGCTGACACGGATTATCTTACTTCACAGTTCATCTGAATCTATCTGAAAAGACGCCTGATGATGCCCTCTGATCTTCATTTGCTCCGTCCGCTCTGGTTGCTGGCGCTGCTGCCGCTCGCCTTGCTTCTGCTGTTTCTGTGGCGTCAGCAACGTCAGGCGGGAGCGGCAATCTGGCAGGATCTGGTTGATCCGCATCTGCTGACGCATCTGCTGACAGGAACCGAAGGTCGAACGCGGCGCTGGCCGTTGATGCTTTTGGGATGCGGCTGGTTGCTGCTGGTGCTGGCATTGTCTGGCCCGGTCTGGGAGCGTTTGCCACAGCCGGTGTTCACCACGGGCAGTCGGCTCATCATCCTGCTGGATCTCTCGCCCAGCATGAATGCCGCCGACGTGCCGCCTTCGCGTCTGGCTCAGGCGCGTTTCGAGATTCTGGATCTACTGCGGGCATCCAGCGAGGGACAGGTGGCGCTCATCGCCTTTAGCTCGGAACCTTTCGTGGTATCGCCACTGTCTGGCGACGCCCAGACCATCGCTGCGCAGGTGCCGCAACTGACCACGGATCTGATCCCGGTGCCCGGTGCGCGCCGGACTGATCTGGCGCTGAAGCTGGCCAGCGAGATGCTGGAGCGCACGGCAGGGCAAGGTGGTGAACTGATCCTCGTCACCGATGCGGTCGGCGAGATGGCTGGTGCGCTAGAAGTGGCACGGCATCTCCAGACCATCGGACAGCGGCTGTCGGTGCTGGCGGTGGGAACCACGAAAGGTGCGCCGGTGCCAACCCGTCAGGGGGGATTCATCAACGATCAAACGGGTGGCATCCAGATGGCGCGACTTGAAACGGATCGTCTGCGTGAACTGGCAACCGCTGGTCAGGGTCGCTATCTGGAAGCCAGCGTGGGTGATCGTGATACCAAAGCGATTATTGAAGCCGGTTCGCCAACGGACACGATCAAACAGACGGCGCTCACTGCCGATCAATGGCGCGAGGAAGGCCCCTGGCTGCTGCTCGTTCTGCTGCCACTGGCGGCGCTGGCCTTTCGGCGTGGCTGGTTGCTGCCGGTGCTGGCGCTGCTGCTGATCTTGCCACCGCGTCCAGGTTTTGCCTTTGGCTGGCCGGATCTCTGGTGGCGCGCCGATCAGCAGGCCAGTCGTCAACTGGATGCTGGTCATGCGCAGGCGGCGGCTGATCAATTCCAGAACCCGGACTGGCGGGCGGCGGCACAATACCGTGCAAGCGATTATCAGGCGGCACTGGACACGCTGTCTGGCGCGGTGGGTGCTGATGCCGACTACAATCGGGGTAACGCTCTGGCACGTCTCGGTCGGCTTCAGGAGGCGGTCGCCGCCTATGAACGTACCCTGAAACACGAGCCGGATCATGCGGATGCCCGTGCAAATCTGGCGCTGGTGCGCAAACTTCTTGAACAGCAGACAGCGTCAAACCCGTCACAGGATCAGCAGAAGAACCCGTCACAGGGTCAGCAGAATCCGTCGTCGCCGGACAGCAAGAAGCCGTCACAAAACGGATCAAAACCGGATCAACACCAGGGCGGCCAGTCGTCCCAGCAGGCGGGCGCTGACGGCCAGCAGGCAAATCAGACCGCCGCACAGTCCAGCGCGGGCAAAACGGGTGAGCAAAACCAGCCGGATAAGGCATCAGGCCGTCAACCATCCACGCCTGAACCATCCGGGGCAAAGAGCGCCGCAGCGGGGCGTGATGCGACGCCGGATGGACGTGATTTCAGTCAGGCGTCGCGTTCCGGGTCAGCGCCGCAGTCATCCGATCAGATGGCCAAAGAACAACCCGCAGCATCCGATCAACCTGCGGGCAAGCAGACAAACCCGAAAGCACACACGCCGCCACGACCAGCCAGTCTCGGAGAGGATGCGTTGACACCCCAGGCGCGAGAGCAGCAGCAGGCAATGGAGGCGCAGTTGCAACGGGTGCCTGATGATCCAGCCGGTCTACTGCGGCAACGCTTTCTGTTACAACATCTACGACGCGAGGGGCATTTACCGTGATTCTGCACCGTCGATTTCTGACGCAACTGTCCATTCTGGCGCTGCTGTTTGCCAGTGCGCCATCGCTCGTCTGGTCTGCCGGTCTGATAGTGCAACTGGATCGTGAACGTCTGTCGCTGCACGAGACCCTAACTCTGCATCTGACCGCCGACGGCAGCACTCAAGGCGATCCCGATTTTGCGGCGCTAATGCAGGATTTCGATATCCTGCGTCGCGGACAAAGCAAGATGACGCGCATCATCAACGGCGTCATGTCCCAGACCCGTGAGTGGACACTGGAACTTGCGCCAAAACATAGCGGACGCCTGACGGTTCCATCGCTGACACTGGGCAATGCGCACAGTCAGAGCGCCGTGGTCGATGTGACGGATACGCCGACGACCAGCGGCGCCCGACCCTTGTTCATGCAAGCTGAAACTGGAACGCAGACACCCTATGTGCAACAGGTGTTCGAGTATCGGGTTCGGATCTATTTTCAGCAACCGCCGCAGAGCGCCACGCTGTCTGATCCTGTCGCTGATGGTGCAACCATCGAGCGTGTTGGCGAGGATCGTGCCGATGAAGCGGTCATTGATGGTCAACATTATCAGGTCATCGAGCGACGCTATCGGGTGATCCCGCAGCGCAGTGGCTTGCTCAAGATTCAAAGTCCGCGTCTGGATGCCATGGTGCCTGAGCCGCGTTCAGGCAGTCAGCGCGATCCCTTTGCGGATCTGGACGATGCCTTTGGCGGGACGTTTTTTCAGGGTTTGCCGCCGGGATTCGCGGCTTCGGGGCGGCGGGTGCTGGAACGGGCGGATGATCTGACGCTTCAGGTTCGCGCCCAGCCAGATGGTGCAGGGACGCCCTGGTTGCCCGCGATCTCGGTACAGATCGCCGATGAATGGACGCCCGCCCAGCCGGTCTTCCGGGTGGGCGAGCCACTGACCCGAACCCTGACCATTACCGCGCAGGGGGTCACGGCGGCGCAGTTACCTACTCTGGATGTCGGAACGCCTGATGGCGTCCAGGTCTATGCGGATCAGCCACAGGGCGAGGATCTGGCCGCTGCACCGGTGCCAACAGCCATCAAAACCGTCAAGGTTGCTCTGGTGCCAACCCGCCCTGGCTCGCTGACGCTGCCTGAGATTCGAGTCCCGTGGTGGGACACCGTCGCCGACGCACCGAAGGTGGCGGTGGTTCCGGCGCACACGGTTGAAGTCGCCGCCAATCCAGCGGCGGTTGCCGCGCCCCCTCCAGCAGCGCCTGCAACACATGTCAGTCCACCGCCACTGGTCGCCGCGCCGTCGCCGCAAAATCTTCCATCTGAGCCGAACAGCGTTTGGTTCTGGCTGACGCTCCTGCTGTGTCTGGCCTGGTTAGGAACACTGCTTTGGTGGTGGCGGGAGCGCCGCTCCCGTCGTCTGGCATTTCAGTCTGTGGAATCGGTCACGACATCACTGAACGCGGCACGACATCAGATCAAGCTCGCCTGTCTTGCAGGCGATGCGCGTGTCGCCCGTCAGGCGCTGATGGCCTGGGCGCAGATCCGCTGGCCGGATGACGTCCCGTCAGGACTGTCTGAGTTAGGCCAGCGTCTGGGCGGGGATGATGGTCGCGCACTGCTGGAGACACTTGACCGGGTGATTTATGCGGAGTCTGGTGCCGTCTGGGATGGTGCGGCGGCATGGCGACGTCTGGCGCCCTGGCTCGATGCGAGATCGTCGACGCCAGCAGATGATCCGCTCCCGCCGCTCTATCCTCGGATTTAGCTTACGGCAACGCCGCGTCGTTTCAGGAACTCGTTCGTCTGGCCAGACATTTGCGGATGTGCGCTTGTAGTGTCGCGGGCGTGAACGGTTTCGTGACATAACTCGTTACTCCAGCATCAATCGCATCCCTGACCTGTGACTGGCTTTGTTCAGCAGTCACCATCAGCACTGGCAGACCTTTGAGGTGTGGTTTTTGACGGATGCTGGCCAACACCTCAAGTCCAGTCATGCCCGGCATGCTCCAGTCGCAGATCAGGATGTCGACGCTGTTCTGATCAAGATAGTTGAGTGCATTCTGGCCATTGCTGGCCTGTGCGACATCGAAGATACCCATCTGGTTAAGGATGGCGCGAATGAGCATCCGCATTGATCCCATGTCATCGACGACCAGTGCCCGAATCGCTTTTTTGGGGGGGAGGCTGGAGAACGTGTGTTTCATCGTGCGCGTGCATCCTGATTGATGTCCTTCGCGGTGATTCCAGACGAAAACCGCGCAATGATCTGACGATACCGGATCTCCGGCGTTAGCTCGCTGAGCGAACGTCCGCGTTCGGGGTGGCGGATCGCCGGTGCAATCTCAATCAGTGGAATCAGCATGAAATCGCGCAGGAGCAGACTCGGATGGGGGAGACAGAGATCCGGCTCATCAAGCCGCTGATCACCATAGAGCAGCAGGTCGATGTCGATGGTGCGCGGGCCGTTTCTGCACTGGCGCTGACGTTCCAGAGCTATTTCAATAGCCTGGGTCGCGGCCAGCAGGGCGTGTGGCGTCAGTCCAGTCTCCAGAGCGACGACCAGGTTGATGAACTCAGGCTGCGATGCGATTCCCCATGGACGGGTGCGATACCAGGCAGACTCCGCCGTCAGTCTGGAACCGGGAAGTGCGCGCAGCCCCTCCAGACAGCGTGGAATATTGCGCTGCGGCTCAATGTTTGAGCCGATGGCGAGATAGACGGTGATATTGTTCATAGTCTTATGATACTGCGACCGGGGCAGCGATTCTCATGGCGCGATCAATTGACGAAAGCGACTCCAATCGGTTAAATTTACCGGCTTATGTCGGCAGACTTACCTGATTCTTTCGATCCTTGGCGCACGGCCAATTCAGGTCTCGGCTTTTCCGGGACGCTGGCATTGCGCCAACTGCCCCGACTGGCCGCAGTCGTCATCGCTTGCGATGATCCACCGGGCGTCAGTTACCGTCTGAGCTTCGGGCGTGACGAGACTGGTCGCGCCATGGTAACGGGGCAAGTCAATGCCTGTTTGCGTCTGCGCTGTCAGCGCTGCCTCGAGCCCGTCGAGATTGCTGTTGATGCCTCGCTGCAATGGGGTCTGGTGCGCACCGAGCAGGACGCAGCTCAGCTTCCCGATGAGCTTGATCCTATCGTGGTCACGGATGATCGAATCGACCCCATTGCACTGATCGAAGACGAATTGTTGCTGGTGCTGCCAGTCGTGCCGCGACATGATGAAGGATGTTGTCGCCCACCTGGACTGGAAGCACCTTCTTTGCTCTTAGGCAAAGACAGTGCTGGGTCAAATACAGCGGTCGGCTCTGATACGCCACATCCATTCGCTATCCTGTCTGGACTGAAACGTCATTCAGACTGATTTAACGATTGGCGCGGCTGACAGGATATTGAGATGTTCGCGTGAAGGCCAGTGCCTTCAAAAACGGCTGAATTTTCATCATGGCATTGCAGGCGCGATCCCGACTTATCGCTGGATTCCGTCCTGTCTGGAGATTTTATAATGGCTGTCCAGCAAAATCGCAAGACCCCCTCGAAGCGCGGCATGCGTCGCTCCCACGATGCACTCACCAAACCGACGCTATCGACCGATCCCAAGACGGGCGAAACGCATCTCCGTCACCATGTTTCTCCAGACGGGTTCTATCGCGGCCGCAAGGTTGTGGATCGCACCGAGTGAGCCAGCCCAGGTCTGCCGACCACTTCAGCATTGCCCGTCTGGTGCGTTCGGGTCGTCGTGCTGATCTGGCTCAGATGCCAGCCTGCACCATTGCGCTGGATGCAATGGGCGGAGATCACGGCCCTGAGGTTGTGGTTCCGGCTGCGCTACAGTTTCAGGCGAACAATCCTCATGTTGCACTGATTCTGGTCGGGCGTGAGGAACGGATCAGGGCACAGCTTCAGGATGCTCTGCCAGAACGGATTCGTATCCATCCGGCTAGCCAGGAAGTGGCGATGGATGAATCGCCATCCAAGGTGCTGCGCAACAAAAAAGATTCATCGATGCGGGTGGCCATCGAACTTGTCCGGGACGGCGTGGCCGATGCCTGCGTGAGTGCCGGAAACACTGGCGCACTGATGGCAACGGCGCGCTTCATCCTGAAAATGCTGCCAAACGTGGATCGTCCTGCCATCATTGCAGCGGTGCCCTCTGTTCATGGCCATACCCACATGCTGGATCTTGGCGCTAATGTCGACTGCACGGCTGAGCACCTTTTTCAGTTTGCGGTCATGGGCAGTGAGCTGGTCGCGGCGGTCGATGGCGTGTCCAGACCCAGTGTCGCGCTCTTGAACATCGGACAGGAAGAGATCAAGGGTAACGAGCAGGTTAAGCAGGCGCACGAACTCCTGTCGCGCAGCAATCTCAACTACATCGGCTATGTGGAAGGCGACGGCATTTTCCTGGATGACCTGGACTTAGTGGTGTCAGACGGCTTTGTCGGCAATGTCGCCCTGAAAACGAGCGAAGGTGTTGCCAAATTCGTGCGTCATTCGCTCACCAGCCAGTTTAAACTGAACTGGTTCAGCCGACTTGCCGGGCTGGCGGCGCTGCCAATCATCAGACGTTTCCGCCGGACAATGGATCCACGCCGCTATAACGGCGCCAGTCTGCTGGGGCTGCGGGGCATTGTCATCAAGAGTCATGGCGGCGCGGATATCCTCGCCTTTGAAAACGCGATCCATATCGCTGAAAAAGAAATCCACGCCAATATCCCGCAACGTATCAGCGAGCAGGTCGGTTTCCACCTGAGCGGCGAACCCAACAGGGACACGGCCTGATGAAGTATTCCCGCGTTCTCGGAACGGGCAGTCATCTGCCGTCCCGACTCATGACCAATGCTGATCTTGAAGCAATTGTCGAAACCACGGCAGACTGGATTCAGGAACGTACCGGAATCGAACAGCGCTATCTAGTTGCGGACGGCGAGACCTGCTGTGATCTGGCTGAAGCTGCTGCCCGCAGGGCGCTGGACGCAGCAGGCATTCAGGCATCGGATCTAGACCTGATCCTGGTGGCGACAACCACTCCTGATCAGGTCTTTCCGAGTACCGCCTGTCTGTTGCAGCAGCGTCTCGATGTGCACGGTTGTCCGGCTTTCGATTTGCAGGCTGTCTGCACGGGCTTCGTCTATGCCATGAGTGTCGCGGATAAGTTCATTCGCACCGGCGCTGCAAAATATGCGCTGGTGGTGGGTTCAGAGACCATCTCGCGCATCCTCGACTGGACTGATCGGACAACCTGCGTGCTCTTTGGCGATGGTGCTGGCGCGGTGGTGCTCGGTGCCGCCGATGAGCCTGGAATCATCTCGACCCATCTCCATGCAGACGGCGCTTACAAGGATCTGCTTCAGGTTCCAGGCGGACACGGTAACGGGCACCCCGAGGCCGCCTTCATGGAGATGAAGGGCAACGAGGTGTTTCGGATTGCCGTGACGACGCTTGGACGGATCGTCGATGAGACGCTTGACGCCAATGGACTCGACAAATCCGACATCGACTGGCTGATCCCGCATCAGGCCAATATCCGCATCATCCAGGCGACCGCCCGCAAGCTGGACATTCCGATGGAGCGCGTGGTGGTGACTGTCGGTGAACACGGCAATACCTCGTCTGCATCCATCCCACTCGCTTTCGATCAGGCTGTGCGCGACGGGCGTATCCGGCGTGGTGAGATGCTCCTGATGGAAGCCTTTGGCGGTGGTTTCACCTGGGGATCGGTGCTGATCCGTTACTGAGTTCAGCCGTTTTACGGTCATTCTGTTTTCTCCATCAACCATCATTCCTCATGGCACAGATACTTGCGATTTTTTTTCCAGGTCAGGGCTCGCAGTCCGTCGGGATGCTCGATGCACTCGCTGTGGTCTATCCAGATGTTTTGCACACCTTCGAGGAGGCATCTGACGCGCTTGGCAAAAACCTCTGGCAACTCGTTAGCCATGGACTGAAAGTAGACCTGGATCGTACCGAGAACACGCAACCGGCCATGCTGGCCGCCGGAGTCGCCGTGTGGCGGGTGTGGCAACAGCTTGGTGGACAGACCGCAACGCTGATGGCCGGGCATAGTCTGGGCGAATATGCGGCACTGGTTGCGGCACAGGCGATGTCTTTTACCGATGCGGTGCGTTTAGCCGCTGATCGCGCCCGCTTCATGCAGGAAGCCGTGCCAGCCGGAGAGGGCGCAATGGCTGCCATCCTTGGTCTTGCCGATGAACAGGTGGTGGCGCTCTGCGCTGAACAGTCACAGGGCGCCGTGCTGTCTGCCGTGAATTTTAACTCTCCCGGACAGGTGGTGATCGCCGGCGAAACGGCTGCCGTCCAGCGCGCCATCGCGGCGGCCAAGACCGTAGGTGCCAAACGGGCGCTAGAGCTGCCGGTCAGCGTTCCGTCGCATTGTGACCTGATGCGTCCAGCAGCGGAGCATCTGGCGCAGCGGTTGGCGGATGTCCCGCTGTCGATGCCGACGGTTCCAGTGATTCATAACGTCAGCGTGACCGCTGCCACGACTGTTGAATCGCTGCGCGAACAGCTTGTGATGCAGCTTTACAGTCCGGTGCGCTGGGTCGAAACGGTGCGCTTGGCAATTGATCAAGGTGTCATGACGGCGCTTGAATGCGGACCTGGAAAAGCCTTGACCGGACTCTGCAAGCGGATCGATGACAACCTGACGATGCTGCCGGTCTTTGACCCCAAGACCCTGGATGCAGCACTGGAGATGACAGCTCATGCTTAATGGTGAAATCGCGCTGGTGACCGGTGCTTCGCGTGGCATTGGTCGTGCCATTCTGATGGCGCTGGCTGAACAGGGCGCAGCCGTCGTGGGCACCGCGACCACTGACGCCGGTGCCGCCGGAATCAGTCAGGCATTGAATGATGCCGGTTATCAAGGCATGGGGCTGGTGCTGAATGTTTCGGATCAAACATCTGTTGACGCTGCCCTGAATCAGGTCACAGAACAGCTCGGTGCGCCGACGATCCTGGTCAACAATGCGGGCATCACCCGCGATAATCTCCTGATGCGCATGAAAGATGACGAATGGAACGCGGTCATCGACACGAATCTCAGTTCAATCTACCGGCTCTCAAAGGGCTGTCTGCGTGGCATGACCAAGGCGCGCAAAGGCCGGATCATCAATATTGCCTCGGTAGTGGGGGCGATGGGTAATGCCGGGCAAACCAATTATGCCGCAGCAAAAGCCGGAATGATGGGCTTCACCAAGGCGCTGGCGCGTGAAGTTGGCTCGCGCGCCATCACGGTCAACTGTATTGCTCCGGGCTTTATCGACACCGACATGACCCGTGCGCTGCCAGATGCGCAGCGTGAGAGCCTGCTCAGCGCCATCCCCCTGGGACGCCTGGGACAACCCCAAGAGATTGCTGCGACGGTGCTCTTTCTGGCATCCACGTCTGGAGCTTACATCACTGGCGAAACCATCCATGTGAATGGCGGCATGTACATGGTGTGAGCGCATGCACTCACCATCCGTTATTTGAGAGGCCGCGCTAATTGCCTGTCGTTGATCGCGGCTTTCATCGGTTATCGTTTGTCACTAGAATACATCGTGGTTCAGTCAGAACCATTTCTATATCATCCGGAGCAATCAATCCTATGAGCAGCGTTGAAGATCGAGTTCGTAAAATCGTGGTCAACCAATTGGGCGTCAAGGAAGAAGAAGTCACCGCCGAAGCGTCTTTCGTGGACGATCTGGGCGCGGACTCTCTCGATACCGTGGAACTCGTCATGGCTCTCGAAGAAGAATTTGAGACCGAGATTCCGGACGAAGATGCAGAGAAGATCACGACGGTCCAGCAGGCCATCAACTACATCAACGCGCACAAGGCTTAATTTCACCCTGTTGATCTGCGTGAAGCTGTGCGTACAGTGTACGCCGCTAAGGCGCGTCGACTGTGGCGTTCTGAACGATAGAGGTACGTAATGGCAGGCAGAAGGGTCGTCGTCACTGGATTGGGCCTTGTGGCTCCGGTTGGTCTGGACGTCAAGTCCTCGTGGGACAGCATCCTAGCCGGCAGGAGTGGGATTAAACCGATTACCCACTTCGATATCGAACCGTTCAGTACCCGCTTCGGCGGGCCGATCTATGGCTTCGATCCGAGCGACTATATCTCGGAAAAAGAAGCCAAAAAGATGGATAAATTTATCCACTACGGCATGGTGGCGGGTTGCCAGGCCATCGCGGACTCCGGGCTCCTCGTCGATGACTCCAACTGTCGGCGCATCGGCGTGGCGATCGGCGCCGGGATCGGTGGCATTACCGGCATCGAAAACAATTATCAGGCGTATCGGGACAAGGGGCCGCGGCGCATCTCGCCCTTTTTCGTTCCGGCTAACATCATCAATATGGTGGCGGGCAATCTTTCCATCAAGTTTGGTCTCAAGGGGCCAAATTATTCCATCGTCTCGGCTTGTAGCACGGGTTCCCACAATATCGGTGAAGCGGCAATCATGATCCGTCATGGCTATGTTGATGTCATGATTGCTGGTGGCGCCGAGATGGCGACCTCGCCAGTCGGTCTGGGTGGTTTTGCTGCTGCCCGTGCGCTTTCCACCCGTAATGACGAACCGGAGCGGGCAAGCCGACCCTTCGACAGGGATCGTGACGGCTTTGTTCTGAGTGATGGCGCTGGCGTGGTCGTGCTTGAAGAATATGAACGCGCCAAGGCGCGTGGCGCACGCATCTATGCCGAACTGGTCGGTGTCGGCATGAACTCCGATGCCTATCACATGACCGCGCCATCGGAAGACGGCGAGGGCGCAGCCAACTGTATGCTGCTGGCGCTCAACGATGCAGGTTTGAATCCAGAGCAGGTGGACTATATCAACGCCCACGGCACCTCGACTCCGGCAGGCGATGTCGCCGAAACCAAAGCGGTCAAGCGTGCTTTTGGCGATCACGCCTATCGACTGGCGGTCAGTTCAACCAAATCCATGACCGGACACATGCTGGGTGCCGCTGGTGGTGCCGAGGCCATCTTCACCATTCTGGCCATCCGCGACCAGACGGCACCGCCGACCATTAACTACGAGACACCCGATCCAGACTGCGACCTCGACTGTGTACCCAATACGGCGCGTGAGATGCCGATCGAGATCGCCATCTCCAATTCGTTCGGTTTTGGCGGAACCAACGGGACACTCGTCTTCCGGCGTTCATGATCTGTGCATCAGGGGTTTCCGTTTCAGTGCTCCGCCACTTGAGGTCGCGGATCACACTGGTTTGACTGGATGATTCACTCGATGATCTGGCGCACAAGTCTCTTGATCGTCCTGATCGCCGCTGGATCGCTGTTCGCTGTCCTGGGAATCGATTATCACCGCTTTGAAACCACGCCAATCACGCTGGCTGGTCACTCGACGATCATCGATATTCCCAGGGGCACCTCGCTCCTTGTCCTCGCGCAGCGCCTGACGGATCAGGGCATTCTC
Organism: uncultured Chromatium sp.; assembly: GCA_903897335.1. Classification (GTDB taxonomy): domain Bacteria; phylum Pseudomonadota; class Gammaproteobacteria; order Chromatiales; family Chromatiaceae; genus Chromatium. The sequence continues at coordinate 38,899 of CAIUAY010000096.1, forward strand.
AGACACCCCTATTATTTCATCGCGCTGGCCTACTTTCAGGGTGGCCAGTCGCGGATCAAGGCCGGTGAGTTTGAGCTGACCGCCACCATGACGCCACCACAGATGCTTCAGCGCATCATGTCAGGTCAGGTCGTGGAGTATTCGATCACCCTGGTTGAGGGTTGGACTTACCAACAGGCACTTGCTGCCATCGATGCCCATCCGCGCTTTGGTGGCGACGGGCTGGCGCAACTGTCCGGCGAGATGCTGATGACTCAGCTTGGACGTCCCGGAGAGCACCCCGAAGGTCGGTTTTTCCCGGACACCTATCGCTTCCCTGGCAAGACCCGGGGGCTTGCGGTATTAAGCCGTGCACTGGAACGGATGGAGCGGATTCTGGCGGATGAATGGGCGCAGCGTCGCGCTGATCTGCCGATCAGCACACCCTATGAGGCGCTGATTCTGGCCTCAATCATCGAGAAAGAGACGGCAGTCGCTGCCGAACGTCCACAGATTGCCGGCGTCTTTGTGCGACGGCTTCAGCAAGGGATGCGGCTCCAGACCGACCCGACCGTCATCTATGGTCTCGGAGACCGTTTTGATGGCAACCTGCGGCGTGCTGACCTGCGTGAAGCCAATCCATATAATACCTACCTGATCAAAGGCTTGCCGCCGACACCGATTGCCCTGCCGGGGCGTGATGCGATTCGCGCCGCGCTTCATCCACAAAATGGCGACAGTCTCTATTTCGTGGCAAAGGGTGACGGCAGTCATGAATTTTCAGGGACGCTTGATGCGCACAATCAGGCGGTGCGGCGCTATCTTCTGGAGCGGCAATCACCCTGACAGCCATGCCCGCGAGTCATCTTTGAAACCGCAAAGAACATCAAAGAACGGTACCCGTCCTGACTGGAGACAGGATTTTCATGCAGAAAACGTTGCAACGGGGTCGCTTGATTACGCTCGAAGGAATCGAGGGTGCCGGAAAATCGACCCAGGTCGAGCATCTGGCCGGACTGCTGCGTGAGTGCGGAATCACTCTGGTTACGACCCGCGAACCCGGTGGTTCGCCCATCGCTGAGCGTCTGCGAAGCCTGCTGCTCGATCCGCTCAACACGGGGATGAGCGGGATAGCTGAACTCCTGCTGATGTTTGCAGCGCGAGCTGAACATCTTGAGCGCACCATCCGTCCGGCGCTGGATGCCGGACACTGGGTGATCTGCGACCGTTTCACGGATGCGACCTATGCCTATCAGGGCGGTGGGCGTGGCGTCGATCCAGAACGCATCGCCATCCTTGAAGCCCTGGTGCAGGGATCATTGCGCCCCGATCTGACGTTCGTCTTTGATCTGCCGCCGGAACTGGGTCTGGCACGGGCACGTCATCGTGCTGAGAGTGCTGATCGCTTTGAGCAGGAAACCATCCAATTTTTCGCGTCGGTACGGGCTGTCTATCTTGAACGCGCACAGGCCTGCCCGTCGCGTTATCGCGTGATCGATGCCAGCGCATCCCTCGCGGATGTCGCCGAACAGGTTTGCCGTCTGACAAGGTGCTTCATCGACCTGACATGGAATGCCCACTGTGACCAAACTAACCGCGCCTCATCTCCTTGCGCCTGATACCGTCCTACCCTGGCTGACGACGATCTGGTCGCGGCTTCAGGCGTCACGAACAGCCGGGCGGCTGGCTCATGGATGGCTGATCAGCGGGTCGCGTGGAGTGGGAAAACGGCATCTGGCCGAGCAGCTCGCCCGGTCGCTGTTGTGTCCTGAACGCGACGAGAATGGCATGGCCTGTGGTCATTGCACCGACTGTCACCTGCTGAACGCCGGGAGCCATCCCGATCTGATCCGCGTCGGATCAGACCCCGAAGCCAAATCCGATGAGATCACCATCGGCTCGATCCGTGCCTTCGCTGAACGTGAATCACTGACGCCGAGCCGTGCTGACTGGAAGGTCGCGCTGATCGATCCAGCAGACCGTCTCAATCCGGCAGCGGCCAACGCGCTGCTCAAAACACTTGAAGAACCTGCTGGCCAAACCATCCTCTGTCTGATCGGCGAGCGCATCGGTCAACTGCCGACGACGATCCGTAGCCGTTGCCAGCAGATCAAGATACCAACCCCGACCGAGTCGGAGGCGCTGGCCTGGCTGGTTCAACAGTCGCGCCGGGACGATCTGGCGCTCAGATTGCGGCTGGCTCACGGTGCGCCGCTACGCGCCCTGGCTGAATCTGACGAGAGCCTGCTGGAACAGCGCCAGCAGCGTCTGGCCGGATTGTTTGCAGTGGCCGCAGGAAAACGTGATCCGGTCAGCGAGGCAGTACTCTGGGACGAATTGGGCGCACGGCAAATGCTCGACTGGCTGGCGGGTTGGCTGTGTGATCTCCTGCGATTGATTGTGGCTCAGGAACCGGCCAGACTGGATAACCCAGATCGACAGGCAGACTTTGCAATGCTTGCGCGGCGGCTGAATCCAACGGCGGCTCATCGCTTATTGCAGCAGGTGCTGCTGGGGTATGCTCATGTTGAGAACAATGTCAATCAACGGCTGCTGCTGGAAGACCTGGCCATCGAATGGTTCCGGCTTAACCAGGGCCTTCACGAGAGATCCTGAACCATGAGTGTCACGACGACCACCGCCGGTTCACTGGGCGGACAACAGCGGATTCTCAGCTTTGCCATCAAAGACAAAAGCGCACTTTACATGTCATTCATGCCATTTATCAAAAATGGTGGCTTGTTCATCCCCACCACCAAAAACTACCAGCTCGGCGATGAAATCTTTCTGCTGTTGCAACTCATGGAAGAAACGGATCGCATCCCGGTGGCTGGCAAAGTGATCTGGGTAACGCCGCAGGGCGCCGAGGGCAGCCGCTCAATTGGAGTTGGCGTCCAGTTCAGCGAACAGGACAAAGGTGGCGCACGTCGCAAGATCGAAGCCTATCTGGCCGGTTCGCTGACTGCCGAACGACCGACGCATACCATGTAACGCACAGGACGATCATGCTCGTTGACTCACACTGCCACCTCGATCGGGTGGATCTCACGCACTATGCTGGTGATTTCGCACGGATGATGCACGCCTGCGCCGAAGCGGGCGTGACCCAGATGCTCTGTGTTTCGATTGACCTTCAGCGCTATCCGGCGATGCGCCGACTGGTCGATCCGTTTCACCAGGTCGCCGTTTCGGTGGGCGAGCATCCCAATCATGACACCACGACCGAGGCGACTGTCGAGCAACTGGTCGGGCTGGCAGATGACCCCCGCGTGGTTGCTATTGGCGAGACCGGGCTTGATTATTATCGCAGCGAGGGTGATGTCGCCTGGCAACAGAGTCGCTTTCGCACCCATATCGCCGCCGCCCGCGCCTGCGGCAAACCATTGATCATTCATACCCGCGAAGCGCGTGAAGACACTCTGCGCATCCTCACTGAAGAGTGTGCGCACGAAGTCGGCGGTGTGCTGCACTGTTTTACCGAGAACTGGGAAATGGCAAAACGTGGCCTTGATCTCGATTTTTATGTGTCTTTTTCAGGTATTGTCACCTTCAAAACAGCGACAGAATTACGCGAGGTGGCGCGTCAGGTACCGCTCGACCGGCTGCTGATCGAAACCGACTCGCCCTATCTCGCGCCGGTTCCCTACCGTGGCAAACCAAATGAACCGCGCTTTGTCGGTCATGTGGCGGACTGTCTCGCTGAGGTTCGTGGCATGGACACACAGGCGATAGCCGCCATCACTCAAACCAACTATCAGCGTTTATTCCGCCCAAGATTTTGAACGTACGGTTCTAGCAACCGAATCTGGTTTGCAGGTCATGACTCAGTGAGAGCGTGGAACTGTCAAGTCCCGTGAGATTATAGACCCGCTTTTTGAAGCGTTCGGGGCATTTTTGTTGCCAGTCTTTGAGTGCTTGAATCGGCGCGATGTGTCCCAGCGCCTTTTGCGGGATCTGGTGATTGTATAACCTCACATAGCCGGTGAGGGTGTCCGCC
>CAIUAY010000097.1 GCA_903897335.1 uncultured Chromatium sp.
TCTTGGCCTTGAACGCCGCCGCGTAGGTCTTGCGCTTTGCTTCACCCATTTTGATCAACCCTTTCGTGCCGGCTTGACAGCTTAAATGACTGTCCGGTTTTCGGGGTCCACTTTACTTCGGCGTGCAGGTTGAGACTGCCATTTCAACAGATGCGCCAGCAAAATCGCCATCCGGCTGGCCAACTCGCGGCGTTCACGCTTGCCCACGTCTTCGATTTCCTCAATCAGATGCGCAATGTCCAGTTGTGTAAACTGCCCCTCGCGCAGCAGCCGCGCCTGCTCAGTTGCCCACACGATGATGTCATCGTCGTAGGACGTGGACGGATTGCGCAGCGTCTGAGCCATTTACAGCGTCAAGCCCTTTTCGCCACGGGTGATGCCGGTCGGCCCGGAACGCACGACTTCAATCAGCAAGCCTTCCGGCACGGCATCAATGAAGGCGTCAAGCTTTTTGGATGCGCCGGTCAGTTCAATGACATAGCTGGTTTCGGTGACATCGATGATCTTGGCGCGGAAGATCTCGGTCAGGCGCTTGAGTTCCTCGCGATCCGGGCGCTCGGCGCGGACTTTGATCATCATCATTTCGCGCTCGATGTGCGGGCCATCCGACAGGTCAAGCAGCTTCACGGTGTCGATCAGCTTGTTGAGCTGCTTTTTGATCTGCTCAACGATCTCCTCGCTGCCGGTCGTGACCAATGTCATGCGCGAGAGCGTTGGGTCATCTGTCGGGGCGACGGTCAGTGATTCGATGTTGTAGCCACGGGCTGAAAACAGTCCGGCGACACGCGAGAGCGCCCCGGCTTCGTTCTCTAGCAACACGGCGATGATATGTCTCATGGTTTCAATCTCGTCTCGATTCTGGAATCAGGCCAGTTCGCGCTCGGTTAGACTCGGTGACAGATGCATTTCATGGTGTCCTTTGCCTGCCACGATCATCGGGTAGACATTTTCAGTCGGATCGACCACGACATCGAGGAACACGAAGCGATCTTTCAGCGCGAACGCCTCGCGCATCGCGCCCTCCAGATCAGCCGGTTGATCAACGCGCATCCCGATATGCCCGAAACTCTCGGCGAGTTTGACGAAATCCGGCAGCGCATCGACGTAAGAATGTGAATAGCGACTTTCATAAAACAGTTCCTGCCACTGCCGCACCATGCCCATATAGCCGTTATTGAGCAGGATCACCTTGATTGGCAACGAATATTGTTTGCAGGTCGCCAGTTCCTGAATGCACATCAAAATACTGGCCTCGCCGGAGACGCAAGCGACCTGAGCATCGGGAAATGCCAGTTGCACGCCCATTGCCGCCGGTAGCCCAAAGCCCATGGTGCCCAGCCCGCCGGAGTTGATCCAGCGCCGTGGCTTGGTGAATGGGTAAAACTGCGCGGCAAACATCTGATGCTGACCAACATCTGACGTCAGATACAGCTCGCCATTGGTCACGTTATAGAGTGTTTCGACCGCGAACTGCGGTTTGATGGCGGCGCTGGCACGGTCGTAGTGCAGACAGTCCAGTCGCCGCCAATCCGCAATCTTCGCCCACCAGTCCGCAACCGGTGATGGATCGGGCTGCGGTTTTTGCGTCTGGTAGAGCCGCAGCATGTCGGTCAACACGCCTGCGACCTGACCGACGATCGGCACGTCCACCCGCACGTTTTTTGAGATCGACGACGGATCAACATCGATATGGATAATCTTTGCCTGCGGACAGAAATCAGCGATCTTGCCGGTCACGCGGTCATCGAAGCGCGCACCGACGGCGATCAACAGATCCGCCTCGTGCATCGCCATATTCGCTTCATAGGTCCCGTGCATTCCCAACATGCCGAGAAACTGGTTGTCGGTTGACGGAAAAGCGCCCAATCCCATCAAGGTGCTGGTGATCGGAAAACCGCTGGTGCGTACCAGTTCAGTCAGCTGTGCTGAACCTTCGCCGAGTACGACGCCGCCGCCGGTATAAAACACCGGGCGCGTGGCTTGCAGCATCAAATCAACCGCTTTCCTGATTTGGCCGGGGTGTCCTTTTTCGACCGGATTGTAAGAGCGCAGCCGAATCTCACGCGGATAGTGATAAGGAATCTTGATATTCGGATCGGTCACGTCTTTCGGGATGTCCACCACCACCGGCCCCGGTCGCCCAGTGGTCGCGATGTGAAACGCCTTGCGGATGGTGACGGCCAGATCGCGCACGTCTTTGACCAGAAAGTTGTGTTTCACGCACGGGCGGGTAATGCCAACCGTATCAACTTCTTGAAACGCATCGCTGCCGATTACCGGCGTCGGCACTTGCCCGGTTAGCACCACCAGCGGAATGGAATCCATATAAGCCGTGGCGATGCCCGTCACGGCATTGGTCGCGCCCGGCCCCGAAGTGACGAGACAGACGCCACATTTGCCGGTTGCCCGCGCATAGCCATCTGCCGCGTGTGCGGCGCCCTGCTCGTGGCGCACGAGAATGTGCCGAACGCCGCCGCGCTTGAACAGCGCGTCGTAAATATGCAGCACCGAGCCGCCGGGATAGCCGAAGACGAGTTCAACGCCTTCGTCGAGCAACGCCTGCACCACGATTTCAGCGCCGCTCAGAATCATTCCGGAATCAGCCGCCATGACATGCGGTTCCGCTTGCGTCAGAGTCATTTTGCGCGACCTCCCATCAGCCCGCTCACTCGGAAAAACTAAAGCTTTTTTGGCGGATGTTCCTGTCACAGGACACCCGAAAAACGCTGACGTGACCACCATCTCCGGCAGGTCAACGGCTATGTTTCACCCTTTGCAGCGGGACAATGAAAACGTTAAAAAGGGATTGAAATTACAGTGATCATCGGCGCTGGTCAAGCGCATTGGTGGCTCGAACGTCACGATGCACTGACGCTATACTGCCGCTTAAACCAGGCTCAGAACCCATTGAATCCAGATGACTACGATCCGCGCAACCGATTTCATCCAGAGCATCGCCGACGCACTCCAGTTCATGTCCTACTATCACCCACGCGACTATATCCAGTCGCTGGCTGCGGCCTATGCCGCTGAGGAATCTCCCGCCGCCCGTGATGCCATGGCGCAGATCCTGGTCAATTCGCGGATGTGCGCCGAGGGACATCGCCCGATCTGTCAGGACACCGGGATGGTCGTCGTTTTTCTTAAAATCGGCATGGATGTCCGCTGGGAATCGACGATGAGTGTGCAGGCGATGGTCGATGAAGGCGTGCGCCGTGCCTGGCAGCATCCGGACAATCCGCTCCGCGCCTCGATGGTCGCGCCGCCGATCGGTGCCCGCAAAAATACCGGCGACAATACCCCTGCCGTGGTGCACATGGAGCTGGTACCGGGTGATCGGGTTGACGTGCGGCTGGCCGCCAAGGGTGGCGGTTCAGAAAATAAAGCCAAATTTGTCATTCTCAATCCCAGCGACAGCCTGGTGGACTGGGTGCTGAAAACTATTCCGACTATGGGCGCTGGCTGGTGTCCGCCCGGAATGCTTGGAATCGGCATCGGCGGCTCTGCCGAAAAGGCGATGCTGCTCGCCAAAGAATCGCTGCTCAACCCAATTGACATCCATGAACTCAGGTCACGCGGCGCGGCTGACCTCATCGAAGAACTACGGCTGGAACTCTACGAGAAGGTCAACGCGCTCGGCATCGGCGCACAGGGACTCGGCGGTTTAACCACGGTGCTGGATGTCAAGATCCTGACCTATCCAACCCACGCTGCCTCGCTGCCAGTTGCCATGATTCCCAACTGCGCGGCCACCCGGCATCTGGAGTTCACGCTAGACGGCAACGGCGCTGTGGCGCTGACGCCGCCGCGTCTCGCGGACTGGCCGCAGATCGTCTGGGATGCCGCCGCCGGTGCCCGCCGGGTCGATCTCGACCGACTCACCCGCGAGGACATCGCCACCTGGCAACCTGGCGAGCGTCTGCTGCTCTCCGGCAAGCTGCTCACTGGCCGTGATGCCGCACACCAGCGCATCGTTGAGCTGCTGAACCGGGGCGAACCGTTGCCAGACTGCGTCGATTTAACCAACCGTTTTATTTACTACGTCGGCCCGGTCGATCCGGTGCGCGACGAGGTGGTCGGTCCTGCTGGCCCGACCACGGCCACCCGCATGGATAAGTTCACCGAACAGATGCTTGCTGAGACCGGATTGATCGGCATGATTGGCAAAGCCGAGCGCGGCCCGGTTGCCATCGACGCGATCAAACGTCACGGCGCGGTGTCGCTCATCGCTGTGGGTGGCGCGGCCTATCTGGTCGCCAGAGCCATTAGAGGCTCGCGTCTGATTGCGTTTGCTGATCTGGGGATGGAAGCGATCCGCGAATTCACGGTTGAAGATATGCCGGTGATGGTCGCTGTGGACAGTCAGGGCGAATCCATCCACCAGACCGGGTCGATTCAGTGGTGCCGCCGGATCGGCACCATCTGAACAGAGAAACCGGGACATGGAAGGTGTCTAGTGGGATGCTGTCAGGATTCGGCGAATTGATGCACCAAAGTCCTATAGCGTTACACGCAAGCCTGTAAAAGATTGATTTTTCATGTCAGGCATTAAAAATGCCCGCGCCGGAGCGGTGGCGGGTCTCGACCAGTTGGCGATGGCGCACCCTGAATCGTGCGCAGATTGTCCCCAAACCACGCCTATGCCATCTCTCTGATAGAGATGACGTTGCCATCTGGCGTGAGCGACGTTGATACGCTTTTGACGGCATCGCGTTAAGCTTGATTTTTCTGCTATGCATGGTCTGACTGGCGCGTCAGACTTTCCTCATCTCACCACCAAATTATCTGTCTGTCATGATCAAAAAGATTCGCCTCGACCAACTCCAAACCGGCATGTATGTCCATGATCTGAACTGTGACTGGATGGATCATGGATTCCTGCGTCCACGTTTCCTGCTCAAGACGGACGCGCATCTTGAGCAGATTCGCCAGCTCAGTATCCATGAGATCGATATCGACACGGACAAGGGTTGCGATGTTGCTAACGCGCTATCCCGGACTACCGTCGAGTCCGCGCTGGAACAGGATCTGGTGCGGATTGCGAATACTGGCGCGGGCGAGGTGCATCCGGTGACGCTGAGTGACGAGTGCATCCAGGCGAAGCGGATTCATACCGAAGCAGTCGGCGTGGTCAGTGGTCTCATGGAGGACGTGCGGCTGGGGCAGCAGATCGACCTGGAACGGGCGAACCCGGTCATCGGCGGGATGGTCGATTCCATCTTTCGCAATCAGGATGCCCTGCTGGGCTTGACCCGCATCCGCAACATGGATCGTTACACCTTCGAACATTCGGTCAACGTGACCGTGCTCATGGTGTCCTTTGCTCGCAGTCTGGAACTGGATCGGGCGCTGATCCATGACATCGGGATCGGCGCGTTGCTTCACGATATCGGCAAGATCCTGGTGCCGCCCGACATTCTCAACAAACCGGGCCGGCTGACCGAAAACGAGTTCAGCGTGATGCGCGGACATGTCGTTCACAGCCGCGACCTCCTGGCCGTGACATCGGGCATCCCGGCGGCGGCTCTGGCGGTCGCCGCCGAACATCATGAGCGGATGGATGGCACGGGTTATCCCGACGGCAAGGCTGGCGCGGCAATCTCCCGCGCGGGTCAAATGGCGGCGATTGTCGATGTCTATGACGCCATTTCTTCTGACCGCGTGTATCACAAGGGTCTGGAACCGCATCTGGCGCTGCGCAAGCTGCTGGAATGGAGCAATCAGCATTTCGATCCGCAGCTGGTGCAGCAGTTCATCCGCTGTGTCGGCATCTATCCGGTTGGCACCCTGGTGCGGCTGCGCAGCGGTCGGCTGGGGGTCGTGGTCGAATCCAGCCGCGAAGGACTGTTTCAGCCGGTGGTGCGGGTGTTCATGGATGCGAAACAGCGCCGTTATTTAACGGTGCAGGATATTGATCTGTCACGCCAGCGCAAGGGTAGGGAAGACCAGATCGAACGCGCCGAATCGCCTGAGCAGTGGCGCGTCAATCTCAACGATCTGTTCCAGATGCGCGGCTGATCGTCATTGCTTGATCCATTCGCACAGACATTGCCGCCAGAATCGCTCGTTGATGGCGCGATAGATGCTGCGGAAAGACATCGTTGTCCATGCTCAATCTGACTCACCGCGTCCGGTGAACTGCTGGATCATCCGGCGGTCGCGTTTGCTGGGTCGCCCATCCGCCGTGCCGGAACCGCCAAGCTCGCGACGTTCGCACACGAGCGCCTCGCGCTTCAGACGGCTGGTCTCATCTTCTCTATAGAGTCGGGCGGCCTCGGTCGCTGAACGCCGTTGCCTGTCGATGGCCAGTACCTCGATCTCCCAGACGAGACTGCCCTTATGGATGTCAAGCCGGGCGCCAGGGCGGACGGTGCGTCCCGGTTTGGTGCGCTGGCCATTGACTTCAATCTTGCCGCCGTTGATGGCGTCGACGGCTAGATGACGAGTCTTGAAGAAACGGGCTGCCCAGAGCCATTTATCGAGCCGCAGTTCAGGGGATTCGTCGTTCATAAGCCAAGCAATGCGTCCAATTCGCCACGTTCATCGAGCCGTGCCATGTCGTCATAGCCACCGATCGCCTGATCGTCGATGAAGATCTGCGGCACGGTATGGCGGCGGCTGCGCTCGACCATGATTTGCCGCTGCGCCGGATCGCGGTCGATCAGAATTTCGTCGAACACAACCCCCTTGTGCGTCAGCAGACGTTTGGCACGGCGGCAATAGGGGCAAACCATGGTGGCATACATCGTGACCTGGGGCATCGTCTCACAGTGTCCTCATTCTCTCCGATGCGCGAGAGTCGCCGCTTGCGCGAATGTCGTCAAGGACGATTTGAACATGAATTGTGACGGTTACACGAGAAGGGAATCCCATGGATGTCCACGCCAGTGAAATTCACCCATCGGCTCATCGCCCTGACACGAGCAAACCCCGGCGATGGCGATCAGTGAGTCACCGGCAAAGATCAGTGGGACATAGGGACGCCACCAGGCCGGAATTCCAAGCGCCTGACAGAGCTTTTTGAATGGAATGGGCGAACGGTCAGCGCGATGCCGACAGCGCAGTCCGGTCAACCCGAAGCGAACCACGACGGCCTGTCCCGACGTGTTCTCGCCCGGAGCGGGAAACCATTCCAATCGGCCTAAGCCTTGCGATAGTTCCAACGTGGCCATCTCATTGCCGACCGACCAGATGATCTCAAGATCGAGTGGCAGTGGTTGTGGCAGCGGTGGCATGGCGAACAGATCCTGACGGTAACGCCGGATCTCGCAGCCCGGCCAGGCGACCAGCGGACTGGCATCCTGGCGTGCCGGTAGAACTTCATCCAGGATGCGCAAGAGATGTCGGGTATCCGGCATGATATATCCGCGCTGTCTCAGCCACAGCCGCAGCACGGCCTTCTGGAGTGGCCGTTCAAGATGATTCAGTTCTGAAATATTCAGCGTCCCAGGACGTTTGCCAGCAAGACCAGGCAGCGTTTGTGCTGACAAATTATCGACCAGGCGAGCCGCTTCGGCGCAATGACCCGCGCTTCGTGACAGTGTCGTCGCCAGCGCAGGCCAGCGTTCGCGCAGTCGCGGCAGCACCTGATGGCGGAGATAATTTCGATCCAGCGCCGTCACCGCATTGCTCGGATCATCGATCCAGGTCAGCCCCTCGGTTCTGGCATAGTCTGCCAGTGCACTCCGTGTGACATTCAGCAGCGGGCGGATGAGATGACCCGCACCTAGTCGCATTTCAAACGGTATGGCCGCCAAACCATGCACGCCACTCCCGCGTAGCAGTGCCAGCAGCAGGGTTTCGGCCTGGTCGTCGCGGTTATGGGCAGTCAGGAGCAGATCGCCTGGATCGAGCAAACTGGAAAATGTCCGATAACGCGCTTCGCGGGCAACAGCCTCGATGCTGTCTCCGGGATGCGGTTGCAGATGCAGGTGCCGGACATGGAGTGGAATGGACAGACGCTCGCAGCAGGATTGACAGTGCGCCACCCAGGCGCATGACTCCGGGTGCAGTCCGTGATCGAGATGGATGGCATGGAGCACACCCGGCAGCGCTTCACGCACTGACGCGGCGGCAGACAGGAGCACTGTGGAATCGAGGCCACCGCTGAAGGCGATCCAGCAGCGTTTGGTCGCTTTGAACGGCGCGAGACGTGCGATCAGTTGCGCGGGATCAAAAGCGGTCATGTCAGTGGCGGGTTACCACTCCTTCGGGGTGAACTGGTCATCGTTGCGGATCAGGAACGCATCGCCGCTCTGCGCCAGCACGAACAGACCCTGACGGTAGGCATAGCGCGCCACGTCATCAGGCAGCACCATCGCCGCCACCGCACCCAGCAGCCGGTAACCAGCATACTGCGGAAACAGGCGTTTGAACTTCGCCAGCCGTGACACATGCTCCTGTACATCCTCCAGGGTCAGACGGCTCTTGCACTCCACGCCAATGGCGGTCTCGGCATTGGTCACCAGTAGATCAATCTCGATCCCTTCCTCGCCGTCATCCGTGATCGCGGTGACATCACGCATGACCTGATGCACCGCCAACCCGCGACGGCGGAACAGACGCAGCACTGCTGGACGCACCATCTCCTCGACGAATTCGCCCAGCCGGTTGTGCCAGCTCCCGAAGGTGCGACTCAGTTCCTTGATCAAGCGATCGGTCTCCTGAAACTTGCGATCTGTCTCCTGGAATTTCTGCTCAGTCTCCTGAAACATCCGTTTCACTTCCTGAGATTGCCGTTCTGTTTCTTTCTGGGCTTCCGCGACCTCGCGAAACAGACCCAGTATTTCCTCATAAGTGACTGACATAGGCGACCTCACTGATTCAGATACTGCGACCCATCATGACTCCTTGAACCGCCCATACGCCATCAACCGTTTGTAACGTGTTTCGATCAGCGCCTCTGGGGTCATCCCACTGAACGCATCCAGACGTTCAATCAAAACGGCCTTGAGCGATCTGGCAACGGCATCCGGGTCGCGGTGGGCGCCGCCGAGTGGTTCCTTGATGATCTGATCAACCAGGCCCTGCTCCATGAGCTTCTCGGAGGTGATCGCCATGGCTTCAGCGGCAAGTTGCGCCTTGTCAGCACTCTTCCAGAGGATGGAGGCGCAGCCCTCCGGGGAGATCACTGAATAGGTGCTGAACTGCAACATTCCCAGCCAGTCGCCCACGCCGATCGCCAGTGCGCCACCGGAGCCACCTTCGCCGACCACAGTACACAGAATTGGGGTGCGCAGGCGCGACATCTCGCGCAGATTGCGGGCAATGGCCTCGCTTTGACCGCGTTCTTCAGCGCCGACGCCCGGATAAGCGCCGGGGGTGTCGATGAAAGTCAGGATTGGCAGGCCGAAGCGCTCGGCCATCTCCATCAGTCGCAGCGCCTTGCGGTAGCCTTCGGGGCGCGGCATCCCGAAGTTGCGCAGAATCTTTTCCTTGGTGTCACGACCTTTCTGATGACCGATGACCATCACCGGACGACCATCGAGACGCGCCAGTCCGCCGACGATGGCGCGATCATCAGCAAAGGCGCGGTCGCCATGCAGTTCGTGGAAATCATCGAACAGACGCCGCGTATAGTCGAGCAGATAAGGGCGCTGCGGATGGCGCGAGAGCTGCGAGATCTGCCAGGGCGTCAGCGATGAGAAGATCGATTCGGTGAGCGCAACACACTTGGTATGGAGTCGCTCGATCTCTTCCTGGATGTTGATCTCGTTATCGTGGCCGACCAGACGCAGTTCTTCAATCTTTGCCTCAAGCTCGGCAATCGGTTGTTCAAAGTCGAGAAAATTCAGATTCAGATCCATAACCCCAACATCATCGTTTGTGGATAGGCAGCAAGAGCCTGACGCGAACCATTCGCTCATGCGCAGTCTGGCTGATTCGCAATCTAGCGCAGCCCAGGCTTTGAGTACAGATCAGCGGTTCGCATCCACCAGCGACGCGCCTGATGCAAGCCGCTCTGCAACCGATCCTGAAGCCGATCCAGATGATCATCCAGCCTGATCGCCGTTTCTAGCCGTCGCCAGTCCAGCCCAACATCCGGCGGTGGCGCGAGCCATGCCAGCAGCACGACAACCATGAGCATCCCCAGGCTGCTCCATGGCTTTCTGAGACTGAACAGCTTGAGCGCAGTGCCAAACGAGCGTTTCATCCGACGGTTGAACAGATCGACGCTGTAGATTTCGTCCAGACCGAGATGGGTGAGATAACCGAGACCAGTGATCAGTCCGGCAATCCAGGCCGACTGCGGCGGTTCGCGCCACACCCAAGCCGCAAGATTGGTGGCTAACAGCATGATCGCCACCGTTGCCAGCCAGGAATGCCAGATGCCGCGATGCACGGTCAGACGCGAAAAGATCCTGAAAAACCCGTAACGGACGCACAGATAGACGCCCACCCAGATCAGAAACAGTTCCAGCAGCGGGAACCGGTGAATGAGTGGCAGCGTCATGACAAACGCCAGGCCGATGCCGAGGAGATTGAACAGAACCGTGACTGGCGTGGAACGCGCTGAGTCGATATCTGGCAGCAGACTGCCGCTGACGCCCAGCACAAAATACGGCAGCACCTGGTCGCTCTGAACCAGACCAAATGATTGCAGACCGAGGGTTGTCGCGGCACTCATGACGATGCCGACATTAAGATGCGTCTGAAAATTGGCCATGCCGTGGATCAATACAAAGAGAAAGCCGTGGTCTGGTGTCGGTCATCGCATTTGCCACCTGTTGCGCAGGCGCTCATGCGTCGAACCGATAATCCAGCACTGCAATGTCGCGGGCAAAATGGGTTGCCACCAGCTCTGCCGTGATGTCGCTGTAATAGCGGCGATAGTCCTGTTTGCGATCCTGCGCCTTGCGGGCGTGTGGCAACGTCGGCGCTGAGATGCCAATGCGAACGCAGGCGCTCGCAAAATCCTCGTGCAGACGCTCATAGCGTCCAATGAAGTCCACGATGACCTGGCCATGCAAGTCAATCAGATAGTCGGACTGTAACGTGATCGAAGTATCGACGTGATACTGATAGGGGCGCTCTGGATCGAACTTCCAGCGCAGAAAATCATCAAAAGTCTCGTGCCCACCCAGAACATGTGGCCGCTCGCGCCGGATGTGGTGAAAGGAACTGACCTGGAGATCCCAGGGATTGCGGACGAAGGCGAACTTGAACAGCGAGTCGAAAAATTCCCTGGGCAGAAGTTCCTGCGCCGCGATGACCTTGGCATGACGCGGCAACTTGGTTGCAATGTGATGGCCGCTCAAATGGCTGAAACGGCTGCACAGAAACATGGGGTAATACCAAGGATCACGCCAGCGCAGACCTTCCAGCGCCGAGCGCACGCTGGTACCGCCAGTCTTGGCGATATGGACAAAGAGAAAACGATATCTGGGGGACAGCAGCATGATGGAAGCGGTCTGGCGTGAAATGGATTGCGGAAAAAAACCAGTCTTTGTGAGGGTCAGCGGTTTTCAGCTCGCGGCGGCATGAAACCCGGAAACCTCACCCTCGTTGTCAGAGCCTGGGCAGCACCATGGGGTCGCGCTTCTGCGGATTGGCGCGGTAAAAGGCGGCGACGTTACCGATGCGGTTGATCAGATTGGCCTGGGTGTGTTCCTGGATCATGGCGATGATGGCGTCGCGCTCATCGCGGTCGCCTGCGCTGATGCGAATCTTGAGCAGTTCGTGATGGCTCAGCGCAATCTCGATCTCGGCCAGTACCGGCGCAGTGAGGCCATGTTGTCCAAGAAGAACAACTGGTTTGAGGTGATGGGTCTGCTGCTTGAGCCAGCGTTTCTGTTTTTCGGTAATGGTCATGGCGTCAGGAGTCTGTGGTGAATGTATCTGGGTATCAGGTTAGCACCTGATGTGTTCCATGCGCGGTTGTTTCTGAAGCTGCATCAGGTCATCGACAAGTTCATGCAGGCGTTTGTGCAGCCGCTGGCGCTGGCCGTCGTCGAGACTCGCGCCGAGTTCGATAAACAGCTCGCTGATCCGCTGGCCGATGAGCTGGCTATCGTGTTCAAGTGTCGGCGGCAGATCGCTGAAGTCGACCAGCCAGGCGCTCATGAATGCCTCGATCCTGGATGCGTCGGCATGATCTCTCAGCACGGCGAGCAGTTCTTCGCGTTTGCGAATGCGATAGTCAACGATGGCAGCCTCGGAATCAGGCATCCGCGCCGTGATCCCGGCAACGAGCGTCGCCTGACTGTCCTGTAATGACCCAACCCAGCCTTCAATCGCCTTGCGATAACGACGGGCGCGTTTCTGCTGTTCGTGAGGCCAATCGCGTCGGGTCAGATCTGCCCGGTCATCACGCGCGTCCTTGGTGAACCGGCGCTCCAGTCTGTCGATCTGCGCGGGTGTCAGGCTGGCGAGCAATGGTGATGCCAGCGTTACCGCGATCCGGGCATGATGCTGATAGATCTCACGGAAGCTGGCGATTAGACAGGTCATCCGGGGCTGATCAAAACCGCTCTGGCTGGCCTGGAGCAGTGCGTCGAAAAAGCCTGCAAGCAGCGGCAGTTCCTCGCTGCGATGGCGATCCAGCGCGGTATTCAGTGATGGTTCCCAGTCCGCAAGCTGATCTTCGGTGAGATGCAGAGAGTCGTTTGCATATTGCCGAATCACAAAATCGGCGCTGTGATAAACCAGTGTGACACGGCTGCAACTAACGCTGCTCAGTAGCGTGACCAGCAGGATGGGTAGCAAGCGCAGCGTGACTGTCAGTGAGTTCATCGTGCTGATTTTCGCTGAAGGAGATGGTGGCTGGATACGGCGATCATCATCAAATCGGGTGCATCAGCAATTCACGCCTGTTTGAATCTCGCGGGTGCGACTGTAGACTCTACGCTTTTCATCCCATTTCAACAAAGAGGTTGCCTGTGGTCGCCCCCGAGTCAGAATTTCGCCGCATCAAGCGGTTGCCGCCCTATGTCTTCAACATCGTCAATGAGTTGAAGGCTGAGGCACGAGCCCGGGGCGAAGACATCATCGACTTCGGCATGGGCAACCCGGATCAGCCCACGCCACCGCATATCGTCGACAAGCTGGTCGAAGCCTCGTTGCGCAAGGATACCCATCGCTATTCGATGTCACGCGGCATCCCGCGTCTGCGTCGCGCCATCTGTCACTGGTATCGGGATCGCTTCGATGTTCATTTAGATCCCGAAATCGAGGCCATCGTCACCGTTGGCTCCAAAGAAGGTCTGGCCCATCTGGCTCTAGCGACGATGGGCGCGGGCGATACCGTGCTGGTGCCCAATCCGGCCTATCCCATCCATCCCTATGGCTTCATCATCGCCGGCGCCGACGTGCGCCATGTGCGTCTGACGCCTGAAGTGGACTTCTTCGAGGAACTACAGAAAGCAATCCAGGAATCCTGGCCTAAGCCGAAGATGCTGGTGATCAACTTCCCCGGCAATCCGACGACGCAGTGCGTCGAACTGGAATTCTTTCAGAAAGTCATCGACATCGCCACCGAGCATGGCATCTGGGTAGTGCATGATATCGCCTATGCCGATATTGTGTTTGACGGCTACAAGGCACCGTCTATCCTGCAAATCCCTGGCGCGAAAGACATCGCAGTCGAATTCTTCTCCATGTCCAAGAGTTACAACATGCCCGGCTGGCGGGTTGGCTTTATGTGCGGCAACCGGACGCTGGTCGGCGCACTGGCGCGGATCAAATCCTATCTGGACTATGGCACCTTCACGCCGATTCAGGTCGCCGCCATTGCCGCGCTCGAAGGGCCTCAGGAATGTGTGCGCGAGATTGCCGCGATGTATCAAAGCCGCCGCGACGTGCTGTGCTCCGGTCTCAATGCCGCCGGTTGGACGATTGAACCACCGAAGGCGACCATGTTTGCCTGGGCACCGATCCCGGAGCCATACCGCGACATGGGGTCGCTTGAGTTTTCCAAGAAGCTGCTGCGCGAGGCTCGTGTCGCGGTCTCGCCGGGGATTGGCTTTGGCGAATATGGCGACACCCATGTGCGCTTCGGTCTGATCGAAAACGAGCACCGCACCCGTCAGGCGGTACGTGGCATCAAGGAAATGTTCCGGCGCGATGCGCAGATGGGTACCTAGATGACACAGCTCTTTGCGCTGGTTCCCAAATCGGCAGAAGTTGGCACGTCGCTCGGTGCGGTGGGTCAGCAGATGCTGGGAAAATTCAAAAAGCTCGTAGTGACGTCGCTTGATACAGCAGCCTGGGCGCAGATCAGCGGCGCGGGGCGGCGAACAGGAATGCCAGCGGACTGGGCAGAATTACCGCCTGAGCTGTGGGTAGCGTGGAGCGGAACGTGGTTTTATCGTAATGACCGCGTACCAGCATTAGACGGTGCGGCATTGCTCCAGCGGTTTTTAGACGTTGGCGTGAAGCAACTTGCCCTAGAGTTAGCGGGTCAATTCGTCATCATTATCGGCGATGCACGACGTCAAACGCTCCACGTCATCACCGACCGCTGTGGCAGCTTGCATGTCTTCGTTACCGAGACCGCAGACGGCATTGCGGTCAGTACGTCTTCTGCCGTACTTGCTGCTTGGCTTGGCGCTGTGACACCAGATCGCCCACAGCTCGATCCTCTGGGTGTGCATCAATTTATTGCAACCGGCGTGATTTACGACGACCACACACTGTGGGCGGCAGTGAAAAAAATCGGCTCCGGCATGGTGTGCACCATCAATGCAGCAGGTTTGCAGCAAACGCGCTATTGGCATTTTTCTGATTTAACCCCAGAAGCCTATGCGCTGGACGAGGCAGTTGAACGCATTCACGCGGCGCTGACTGATTCCATTAGGCACATTGCTGGCGCATTCCCATTGATCGTGTCTGATTTGACTGGTGGATATGACTCGCGGCTGTTGTTATCTGGATTGCTTGATGCACAGGTATCCTTTGCAACCACAGTTTCTGGTGCGCCTTCAACTCCTGATGTAAGGGTCGCGGGTGAACTTGCCAACATGTTTACGTTGCCACATGCCGCGCAGCACATCACAAAAAATCCCAGCTTTGATGAATTGATTCAGGCTTTAATCTACACGGATGGCGAATACGATGCCTTTGAATACGCAAGAATTTCGAAAATTCAAACCAATTCTGCTGCACCGGAAGCCATTAGCTTAAATGGTTCATTTGGCGAACTGGCTCGTGGCTATTGGTGGGAATTGATCTGGCCACAACTGACTGCTTGCCAACCATTAAGCGGTGATTTATTAAGTCGCCAACGCTTTACCGCTATTCCATATGACAGCAGCATCTTTTCTCCGGCAGGACAAATCAATTTACAGCATGTTTTGGCTGAAATCCTGGATCGCACGCTTGCTGACATTCACCATTTCCCGAAATCCATGCAAATGGACGCACTCTACTATTATCAGAGGATGAATCATTGGCAAGGGCGGTTAGTGAGCGCCACTAACCAGATTCGCGCTTGCGTATCACCGTTTTGTTTTCCTCAATTACTTGAGCCAATTTTGCAAACACAGGCTCACGCAAGATTGCGCAGCCTGTTACCGCGAGCACTGTTTGAGCGCCATCATCCAAAATTGGCTCAACTTCCATTAGAACATGGCTATCCACCTCGGCGATTTAATATGCGTACAGCTTGGCAATTTTTACCGCTTATGAGCCATTATACTGACAAGATTAAATCCAAGTTATCGGTAAAATTTAATCGATTTTATCCGTCAAAAACTCTACAAACGTCATCAACTAGCTTAGTTGATTTATTTCCTGATGTGATGGTGCATCTCAATTCAAAAAATAGCGAATTATTAGAAACTGAATTTTTTAATGCAGAAAAATTAAAAACTTGGTTTGCACCAAATACAGTTTTGAGTGGCGCTCAATTAATCCAGTGGAAGCGTTTAGTCACGCTGGAGTTGTTACTGCGCCGATTGCAAACTAACGATTAACAAATCTTTCAAAAGTCCGCGTCTGCACAATGCGGCGCTGACGTTGCATTGAGGTAACGCGCATGGAACCGGTGAAGATCGGCTTGTTGGGTTTGGGCACGGTTGGCGGAGGCACCGTAACCGTGCTGACCCGCAATGCGAAGGAAATTGCACGGCGTGCCGGACGCGGGATTGAAATTGCCCGTGCTGCCGCACGGGATTACAACCCAACGACGATCACCGGGCTGGAGCAGGTTGGCCGGATCAGTGACGACGCCTTTGCTGTGGTGAACGATCCAGAAATTCAGATCGTCGTCGAATTGATCGGCGGTTATTCACCCGCCCGCGAGCTGGTATTACAGGCGATTGCGAACGGTAAGCATGTCGTCACCGCCAACAAGGCGCTAATCGCCCGTCACGGCAACGAGATCTTCGCTGCGGCGCAGGAACACGGGGTGATGGTTGGTTTCGAGGCGGCAGTCGCCGGTGGGATTCCAATTATCAAAGCGTTGCGCGAGGGGTTGGCGGCAAATCATATCGAGTGGATCGCCGGCATCATCAATG
Source organism: uncultured Chromatium sp. (assembly GCA_903897335.1). Lineage (GTDB taxonomy): Bacteria > Pseudomonadota > Gammaproteobacteria > Chromatiales > Chromatiaceae > Chromatium. The sequence goes on from CAIUAY010000097.1 coordinate 16,455, forward strand.
GTACCGGCAACTTCATTCTGACCGAGATGCGCGACAAGGGGCGCGATTTTGTTGATGTGCTTGCCGAAGCGCAGGCGCTCGGTTATGCCGAGACAGACCCGACCTTCGATGTCGAGGGCATCGACGCTGCACACAAGCTCACGATCCTGGGTTCACTGGCTTTCGGGATTCCGCTGCAATTCGAGCGGTGTTTTACCGAGGGCATTTCTAAAATTGGCGCATTGGACGTGACCTATGCTGCCGAACTGGGCTATCGCATCAAGCATCTCGGCATCGCGCGGCGCTCGGCGGGCGGAATCGAGCTGCGCGTACATCCGACCCTGATCCCGGAACGTCGTTTGATTGCCAACGTGGACGGCGTGATGAACGCGGTGCTGGTCAAGGGCGATGCGGTTGGCCCAACGCTCTATTACGGCGCGGGCGCTGGTGCCCTGCCGACCGCCTCGGCGGTGATCGCCGATCTGGTTGATGTGGTGCGGGCGCTGACCACCGACCCCGGCAACCGTGTCCCGCATCTCGCGTTTCAGCCTGATGAACTGGCTGATACGCCGGTGCTACGGATGGAAGAGATCGAGACGGCTTACTATCTGCGTCTGTCCGCGCTCGACCAGCCGGGCGTGATGGCGCGCATTGCCAGCATTCTGGGCGAGGAAGGCATCAGCATCGAGGCCATTAAGCAGAAGGAACCCGGCGAGGGCGAAACCCACGTCCCACTGGTGATGCTCACCCATCGCGTGATCGAGGGTCGAATGAACCAGGCTATCGCACGGATTGAAGTGCTGGATTCGGTGCAGGAGCCGGTGATGCGCATCCGCATGGAGAGCCTGTCTGGCTGACGAGCCGCTGGCCGTCAATAGCATAACCTGATCTCCCTCATCCACGTTCCATATTCATGTCGAGTCCCTATGACTGAACTGTTCCTGACCCTGATCTTCGATTACGGCCTGTTTCTGGCCAAGACGCTCACTGTGCTGGCCGGACTGGCGGTGCTGCTGATCCTGGCACTGCGTCTGCGTTCGCACAACGCATCGGCTGAGCAGCTTGAAATCATTGATCTCAATGAGCGGTACCGTCTGCTGACTCAGGTCATAAAAGAATTTTCACTGCCCGCAAAAGCGTATAAAACGTTCATCAAAGCGGAGCGCAAGCGCGAGAAGGCGCGTGAAAAGGCAGCAGAACCCGCCTCGCGTCTGTTTGTGATTGAGTTCAATGGTGACATCCGGGCGAGTGAGGTGGCGGCGCTGCGGGTTCTGATCACTGCGCTGCTGCTGGAAGCGCAGTCTGGCGACGAGGTGCTGGTGCGGCTCGATAACGCTGGCGGCATGGTGAGTGAACACGGATTGGCGGCGTCACAACTGGCGCGTCTGCGGGCGCGGGGTATTCCGCTGACGGTAGCGGTCGACAAGGTGGCGGCCAGCGGCGGCTACCTGATGGCCTGCGTGGCGGATCGGATCATTGCCGCGCCCTTTGCCATTCTCGGTTCCATCGGGGTGCTGGCTGAACTGCCGAATTTTCACCGTTTGCTGGACCGCTATGGAGTGGATTTTGAACTGCACACGGCGGGCGAATACAAGCGCACACTGACAGTGTTTGGCGAAAATACCGATGAAGGCCGCCGGAAACTCTGTGAACAGCTTGAAGAAACCCATCGTCTGTTCAAGGATTTTGTCGCGCAGTATCGCCCTGCGCTGGATTTGGAACGAGTGGCGACCGGCGAATACTGGCATGGCCAGCGCGCGGTTGAACTGGGTCTGGTCGATGCCATTCAGACCAGCGATGATTTTCTGCTGGCGGCGAGTCTCGCTGACAAGGATCTGCTCAAGCTCAAATATAGCGTTCATAAGAAGCCGATCGAGCGTCTGCTGTCGAGCATCCAGGCCGCACTGGATCGTGCGCTGGCAAGCTGGCGGGGTTAGACACAGTTTGTCCCACAGCCTTTTTTTCATGAAGGGGTTAGCAACGGTGCCAGATCTGATCATCCATTTCGAGCGACCCGAGGGCTGGGCGGAGAGCATTCATTGCCATTACTGGACAAATCGTCTGGGTGGCCCGCAGAGCGAATGGCCGGGCGTTGCCATGGAGCCACAGGGTGATGACTGGTATCGCCTCCGCTTTCCTGGCAAACCGTCGCTGTATCTGGTCTTCCATGACCGTCATGGACGACAGACACCGGATCAGTTCCGCAGTGTCAGCGGCTGGCTGAATGCACAGGGTCATTGGTCAGCGACGAAACCTGATCCACGACCAACCGTGCCACCGCCAGTCACGCCCCCCCGCCCCGAAGTGTCCACGGCGCTGCGTCCCATCCATGAACGCACTGATTTCCGCGAAGAGACCATCTATTTTCTACTGACCACTCGCTTTTATGACGGCGACCCGTCCAACAACTTTTTCTGTCGTGACCGGATTGAATTCGACGCCGCAGGCAACCCGGTCGATCCACACTGGCGTGGTGACTTCAGGGGCTTGATCCAGCGTCTCGATTACATCCGCGATCTGGGCTTTTCCGCGATCTGGATCACCCCGCCGGTCGAGAATCGCTCGGGTCTGGATTATCACGGCTATCACGCCTACGACTGGACGCGCATCGACCCGCGTCTGGAATCCCCTGACGCTACCTATCAGGATCTGATTAACGCCGCGCACGCCAAGGACATCAAGATTATTCAGGATGTCGTGGTTAACCACTCTTGCCAGTACGGGATTCGCGGCAAGGTGCATATCGACCATCTGCCGATCAAATATTACGTTCCGCAGGGTTCCGAACCAGGGCAGGTCGATCATGGCCCCTATCAGGTCAATCTCGGCAACTATGCCTGGACAAACCGCGACGACATCGACAACCCGCTTGCGCCCAACTGGTACCGCGAGCGTCATGGTCGTGATCCCGACGGCAGCGAGCCACTGATTGACCCCAAGACCAGCGAAACGGTACCCAGGCCGGGTTATCGCCCCGGTCGTTTCTTCGGCATCGACCCTCAGGATCTTGACCCTGACTGGTATCACCAGGATGGCTTCATCTGTGGCGGTGACTGGGAAAGTGCCCGACCGCTCCAGCAGAAGCATCTGGCTGGCGACTGCATCGATCTGGCCACCGAGCGCCAGAACGTCAAGGATTATCTGATCAGCGCGATCAACCGCTATCTGGACATGGGCGTGGATGCGCTGCGCATCGATACCGTCAAGCATGTCGAGCGCGATAATCTGCTCGAATATGTCAATGCCTGGAAGGCGCACAAGCCGGGGCTGTTCGTGTTTGGCGAAAATCTGGTCAAGGGCTATGGCTTTGGCGATCTCGGCGGCGGCGACAATGGTCCCTCGCAGATCCGGCCCTGGTGGTATACCCGTCTCGGCGACGATCCACGCGATCCTGAATCAGGCGGCGATTCCGGCTTTCCGCAGCTCGATTTCGGGCTGTTTTCGACCTTCCGCGATACCGTCAGCAAGGGCACCTATGCCGGCACCACGCAGATCCTCAGCATGGACTGGATCTATGGCGACGTGACCCAGCTCGTGACTTTTTTGCAGAATCACGATGTTGGCCCGGACAATGATTTCAAATACCGCTTCAAGGGCGAGCAGTGGATGGCGGCGGCAGCCTATAACCTGCTGTGGACGGCGCGTGGCATCCCCTGTCTCTATTATGGCGAAGAGGTCGAATTCATGAAGGGTGCGCCCCAGGATGTCGAGGGCGAGCGCGACACGCTCAGTCAGACTGGTCGCGCCTATTTCGGCGATCACCTGACCGACGAGCAGATTAATCAAACCCAGTCGCATCCGATCTATCGTCATCTCCAGCGTCTGAACCTGATCCGGCGCGCCATTCCCGCGCTCCAGAAGGCGCGGATGAGCCATCTGGCCGAATGGGGAAGCGGGATGCGCTTCGTGCGCGATCATGCCGAAAGCGGCAGCTATGCGGTCGTCGGGCTGGCAATTGGCAGCGATCAGCAGATCGCCATCGAAGGCATCCCCCCCGGCATCTACCGCGACGCCGTGACCGGCGCGGAAATTATCAGCCATGGCCGCCTGGCATTTACGGTCAAGGCCAATTCAGCCGGAATCTATGTTCTCAACGGGCCGGGCAAGATTGGCAAGGACGGCATTTATCTGCGCTAACGTCTGCGGCGAGTGGCCAAACGGGGATGATCATGGACATCAGCGAACAGTTGAAACACAACCGGGAACGCCGGATTCAAACCCGTCATCCCGTGGATTTGTATGCGAAGGTGCAGGGTCGTAACCAGCCGCCGACGAATTGCCGGGTGCGCAATCTCTGCAATGGCGGTGTGCTTCTGGACACCGACGCGAGAGAACCGGAACTACCTTTCCTGTCGGGTGAACATGTTGATCTGCATTTTGACCTTCCTGACGCACGGAGCATGGAGCCGGTGCAGGCGGTGATCGAGGTGCTCCATCGCGTTGACCGGGGGATTGGCGCGCGGTTTATCCGTTTGGCCGGAGATGGCCGGTCGCGTCTGGCGCGTTTCATTCAGGAGACGGCAGCGGCAGGCCCACCGGATACGGATCTTGAACAACACCACCCCAGCCGGACGCAGGCGCGCCAGATCCTGCGTGAAGTTGGACAGCAGAACCTGGGTGGCCTGCTCGATTCACTGCTGGAAACACTGGTGGATGATCTCTGGGCGCACAGTGAACGTGCCATGAGCAATACCGAGCGCACCCGTTTCACCGGAGAAATTACCCTACTGGCGCGAGCGACCCAGGATGCCAGTCTCCAGCACCGGATTCGCCAAGAACTGCTCGATTCATTGAGCAACCTTGGTCAGGTGAAAAGTGCTGGAGCCGCTGCGGAGACGCCGGACGGGCTGCAACTCGTCGATCCCGAAGAATTCGAGAAATGGCTTGCCAGGTCGGAACTGGCCAACCGTCTGGAACAGGATTTGCGCGAGCCACTGGATGCCTTGCGGACACAGGTCTCGACGCTGTTTCAGGAGACGCCGCTCCCGATGGAGCCACTGGCGCTGGCCGGGGCGATCGAGCAGGCACTGAGCGAGATCGGCGTCGGCACGGAACTGCAAAAACTCTCCATGCGCATTGTCGCCAACCATTTATCAAACAACCTGGGCGCCTTTTATCGTGAAGTCCTGCGGGTCTGGAAAGCATCGGGGCTGACCGAACTCGCATCGTCACCTGTCACCAACGTGTCTGGCGTGGCCGCTCCCGCTTCGACGTTCACGCCCGAAGCCGCAATGCCGCTAACGCAACCGGCGCGAAACGTCACGGCTGGACGCAACATCGCCGATCTGCTTTCCAGATTGCCAGCAGATGTTCAGCTCCCCGATCCAGACCATCCACTGCGGGAGCGGGTGACGCAATGGCTCCAGTCTTCAGCGCCCAGCACCCAGACGCCTGATGCCCCGCCGCAGATGTCGCCTCAGATTGAGGAACGGGTCGATGTCACGGATCGACTCCTGTCGCACATGCTGGCCGATCCAGAAACCCCACAACGCATCAAGTCGCTGATCAAGCCATTATCGACCCGCCTGCTGTCCATGGCCGTCACGACACCCGGCGCGCTGACGGATGCCAGCCAGCCGCTGGTCAGTCTGATCAATCACCTTGAACATCTGGCGCGGTATCTGCTCAACCAGGACGGCGACGACCAGGGTCTGCAACGCGAATTCGATGACGTAGCGCAAACACTGGCATCTGCCGGACAGGAACCCGCCGCGTTGGATGCGCTGTCCCAGCGTCTGGGCGCACTCGAATCACGCGCAGACAGTGAATACCAGTCCAATATCGTGAACTGGGTGAATGTTTGCGAGGCGAAAGAGCGTGAGCGTCTGGCGCGTGACACTGTTCAGGAACGGCTGAATGGGGCATTTGCCGGACACCGGATACATCCGGTCGTCGATGAACTGCTCCAGCTTGGCTGGCAGAATCTGTTAAACCTGGTCTGCGCCAATGCGGGAACCAGCGCACCGCGCTGGCAACAGGCGTGGCAACTCCTGATGCACCTGCACCGCATGAGCGGTGGCGATGCACTGGATGACGATCAGGCGGTGATCGCACTTGAAACCTTGATCACGGACATCCGTAGCGGTCTGGCTTACATCGGGATCGACCCGATCCAATGCCAGGAACTGCTGAGCCGGATTGAAACCGCCGTGCGTCGCGCACGGGCAGGGTTGCAGCGAGATGATGAGTTTGTGGTCTTCGCGCCAGTGATTGCTGATTCCGACAGCGAACCCGACCGCATTCCGGCGGGTCTATCCAACCTGGACTGGGTGCGTGGATTGGCCTGGGTCAAGTCATTGCCACTCGGCGCACTGCTCTGGATGCGCACTCGGGACGCCAACAAGGCACTGCGACTCATCTGGCGCAATGACAGCGGTTCACGTCTGGCCGTCACGGACACACTCGGCAAGAAGGTCAAGATCCTGCGCCACGCGCAGCTTGCAGAAGCCTTCGCGCGCGGTCAGGCACATGCCGAGGCGCTGACCGCCAGACCCATCGTCACCCGCGCCACCGATGCCGCGCTGACCGAGATGCAGGCGCGCCTGACCTATCACGAAACGCATGATCCGCTGACCGGACTCTCCAACCAGCGACGCCTCATGGGTTCGCTGACCCAGTTGCTCCTCTCCAGTTCGGCAACGCCCCATTCACTGGCGTTTCTGGAGCTGGATCGTTACGACTCGCTCACCGGAACCTTTGGCTACGCGGCTGGCGAGCGCATCCTGGTCTCAGTCGCCAAACTGCTGAAAAACGTGGTTCCTGACGCGATCTGTCTGGCTTATCTGGGCGGCTGCCGTTTTGGTCTGCTCACGCCGGTGATCGATGCCGACCACGCATCTGAAATCGGCGAGTCGATTCGCGCCGGATTGACGGTACTGCCCTGTGATCTGCAAGGGAAAACCTTCCGGCTAGCAGGGAGTCTGGGGATGGTCATGCTGTCGGACGCGGCGACCAGTCCTGAAAAGCTGTTCTCCTCGGCGAGCGTCGCCTGTCTGGCGGCGCATCGGGAAGGCGGGGATCGGGTCATCCTTTTCAGCAAAAACAACGATGTGGTCACCCGCCAGTTGGAACAGCTTCACGGCTGGGCACAGGCGGAGGATGTCATCAAGGCCAGACGCCACCGTCTGCGTTATCAACGCATCGTGCCCATCGACCCCAGTTCGGGGCTCAGGCCACATTGTGAAATCCTGCTCAGTGTTTACGATGGCCAGGGCGCACCACTGCCGCTGCAATCCTTCATCGTGACCGCCGAGGCATTCAACATGATGCGCGAAGTGGATCGCCAGGTCATCGAGACGGCTTTCAATTGGGTCAATGGCCATCCCGATCAGGCGCGACTGACCGGCGGCATCGCCATTAACCTTTCTGGCCAGTCACTCGGCGACCCTGAACTGCTGACATTCATCCGCGCTAGCCTGGAACGAAGTCAGGTTCCGGTGGATCTGATTAGTTTCGAGGTGACTGAGACGGCGGCGATCGTCAACCTCGAACAGGCGGCGCTGATTCTCGGCGAGATTAAATCGCTGGGTTGCCACGTTGCGCTTGACGACTTTGGATCCGGGATGTCGTCCTACAGCTATCTTAAAAATCTGCCGGTCGACTATGTCAAGATTGATGGTTCATTCGTCAAAGATATTCTGACCAGTCCGCAAGACCGTGAAATCGTCAAATCATTCAATGAAATCGCTCATTTCATGGGCAAGAAGACCATTGCCGAATACGTCGAAAACCTGGAGATCCTGGAACTGCTGCGGAATCTTGGAGTGGACTACGCACAGGGCTATGCCATTGAAAAACCGAAGTTCCTCGATGAAATGTCTTAGGAGTGCCACACGTGATCAAGCCTGCGCTTGCCGATGCATTGAGCGTACCCCGCGACCAGTTTACCAGTCAACATGCTGGACGCATCGCCTATTACGCCGACCCGGCAGGCGAGGGGCGGCCACTGGTGCTGGTGCATAGCATCAATGCCGCGCCCAGCAGCTTTGAGGTGCGTCCGCTGTTCGAGCATTACCGTGGCCGACGACCGGTTTACAGCCTGGATCTGCCGGGATTTGGTTATTCCGAGCGCCTGGATCGCGTCTATACGCCAGAGCTGTTTAGCGCGGCGCTTGCGGAATTTTTGACCCGCATCGTCAAACAGCCTGCAGACGTGCTGGCGCTATCGTTAAGCGCCGAGTTTGCCGCCCGTGCGGCGCTTGACGTGCCTGGACAGATCGCTTCGCTGGCGCTGGTCTCGCCGACTGGCTTCAGTCTGCGTCCACTGCCCGGTCTGCGCATGATGCAGATCACGCACCGCCTGCTGACGCTGCCGGGGCTGGGACAGTGGCTCTATGATCTCGTCGCCTCGCGGCGCAGCATCCGCTACTTTCTGGGGCGCTCGTTTTCTGGCGAGGTACCAACGGCGATGATCGACTATGCCTATGCCACCGCGCACCAGCCTGGCGCCAGACACGCGCCGCTAACCTTTCTGTCGATGCAGCTTTTCACGCCCGACGCGATCGGACAACTCTATAGCCGGTTGACCGGCCTGCCGGTGTTGGTGATCGCTGACCGCGATCCCTACATCACATTTGAGCGGATTGATGCGTTTGTCGCCAGCCATCCCAACTGGCAGCAGGCGCGGCTTGAACCGCATCTGGGTTTGCCGCACTGGGAACGCTTTCCGGAAACCGTCGCGGCACTGGATGGATTTTGGACACTGACTGACAGGACGCGCTGACCTCATGTCTCACTCTCCAGACACTGAACACTATCCATCGAAAACTGATCTCGAAATGGCGTTTCAGGCCATTCGCAAGGCGAAAGTGCCACAGATCCCTGACGTGATCCTGGCGCTGCGCCACGAGCTGACCCAACCAGAACCGGACATTAAAGCCGTGACCGCGCTGATCGCCCAGGATCTGGCGCTGACCGGCCAGATTCTGAAAAAAGTCAATTCGCCGCTCTTTGCCCGCCGCGCCAAAATCGCCAGCGTCCAGCAGGCGGTCTCGCTGCTGGGAATCAACCGGCTGGTCAATCTGGTCACGGCTGAAGCCGTCGAGCAGCTTTTGAGCGATGCCAAGGGCGCGGCGCATGTCGTCTGGGAATCCATCATGGAACAGGCACGGGTCGCCGTGACCATTGCGGATCTGGTCGAAGGCATCAGTTCGGAAGAAGCCTATCTGTTTGGCATCATGCACGATGTCGGCAGCCTGATCTTTGCCGAACTGCTGGATAATTATGGTTACGAATGGGTGTTGCGTTTCGGTTCGCCACAATCACTGATCGCGCATGAACAGACATCACTCGGCGTCGATCACCCCACGGTCGGTTTTCTGCTGTGCAGCATCTGGCAGATTCCCGACGAGCTGGCGCTGGCGATCTACCATCACCATGCGGACATGACGCAGGTGCCGGACACGGCGAAAGTGCGTCGCCTGATCGCCATCACGCAACTAGCGCACTATCTGATCGCGCTCTCGCTCGGCAACCATGAACGACCCGAAATGCTGGCTTATCGTGACGCGGCGCGGCAGGAACTGGACATGACTGAGGATCACTGGTCAGGGCTGTGCAATCAGTCATTGCAGGGAGGCTGGGCGGTCTGAACCGCATTCAGTAGCGATGGCATCCGGTCATCACATGCGATGTCTAAATCACAGGAATGCAGTTCGCGCTTTACGAAAGGTCAAGACATGCCAATCACCCGCCCCGTGTTCCTGACGCTGTGGCAGATCAGACTGCCGCTGCCAGGTGTTGTCTCCATCCTGCACCGTCTCAGTGGAATGCTGATGGTGCTGGCGCTTCCTGCCGCAGCCATGCTTTTTGAGCAGGCACTGGCATCGCCGGACGGCTTTGCGGCGACCGCAGCGATTCTCAGCGCCTGGCCGGTCAGGCTCATCTTGCTGCTGCTCCTCTGGAGCCTGCTGCATCATCTGCTCGCCGGACTGCGGCATCTGCTGCTGGATCTCGACATCGGGCTTGATTTGCCGGTCGCCCGACTCACCGCCCGCATCGTCCTGGTTGCCGCGTTGCTACTGGCAATCCTACTGCTTGCACTAGGGAGACTGAGCGCATGAGCCGCCACGCCTCGGGACTCATGGCCTGGCTGATCCAGCGCGTCTCAGCGGTCTATCTCGCCCTGTTCATGGCTTATCTGCTGAGTCATGTCATCTTCAACCCGCCGACTGATCATGCGGCGTTGGTCGCCTGGGTCAGGCATCCAGCGGTCATGGCCGGACTGCTGCTGTGGGTGCCGCTGCTGCTGGCTCATGCCTGGGTCGGTGTCCGCGATGTCCTGATCGATTACGTGCATCGCCTCGGTCTGCGTATCAGTCTGCTGATGCTGTCCGGCTTGATCCTCATCGCCTCGGGACTCTGGATGTTCAAGGCAATGTTCACCGCAGGTCTTGGGAGCTAGTTCAAGAATGGGTTTATCCACACGTCATTTCGACGCGCTCATCATCGGCGCGGGCGGCGCGGGCTTAAATGCCGCGCTGCAACTGGCCAATGCCGATCTGCGCGTCGCCGTCGTTTCCAAGGTGTTCCCGACGCGCTCGCACACGGTCGCCGCACAGGGCGGAGTCAACGCGGCGCTCGCCAACGTCATGCCCGATTCCTGGCACTGGCACATGTTCGACACCATTAAAGGCTCGGACTATCTCGGCGATCAGGACGCCATTGAGTTCATGTGCCGCGAGGCGATTCCGACCGTCTACGAACTCGAACACGCCGGTGTTCCGTTCTCGCGGCTCGACAACGGCAAGATCTATCAACGCGCCTTCGGTGGCCAGAGCCAGAATTTTGGCGGCGAGCAGGCGGCGCGAACCTGCGCGGCAGCGGATCGCACAGGTCACGCGATCCTGCACACTCTCTATCAGCAAAACATTCGCGCCCGCACCCATTTTTTTGACGAATTCTTTGCGCTCGATCTGGTGCGTGACGCCGAAGGCGTCATCTGCGGTGCACTGGTGCTGGAAATCGAAACCGGCGAGCCGCTGCTGATTGAATCCAAGGCAACGTTGCTGGCCACCGGTGGCTGGGGTCAGGTCTTTCGCACCACGTCCAACGCCCACATCAATACCGGCGACGGCGCGGCGATGGCGCTGCGTGCTGGAATCCCACTGATGGACATGGAGTTTTTTCAGTTCCACCCAACCGGAATCGCCGGTAAAGGAATGCTGATCAGCGAAGGCACACGCGGCGAAGGCGGTTATCTCATCAACAGGGACGGTGAGCGGTTCATGGAACGCTACGCGCCGAGTGCCAAGGATTTAGCCAGCCGCGACGTGGTGGCGCGCGCCATCGTCACCGAAGTCAAGGCCGGTCGCGGTTGCGGTGAACACGGCGATCATGTCCTGCTCAAACTCGATCATCTCGACGAAATGCTGATCGCCAAGCGGCTGCCGGGCATCCGCGAATCGAGCCGGATCTTCGCGGGCGTCGATCCAGCGATTGAGCCGATTCCGGTGTTTCCGACCGCGCACTATGCGATGGGCGGCATCCCGACGGATCGGTTTGGGCGCGTGGCCGTGCCTGCTGGTCATGGCGAAGAAATCGTCGCCGGACTCTATGCTGCCGGTGAATGTGCCTGTGCCTCGGTACATGGCGCCAACCGGCTCGGTGGCAATTCGCTGCTCGACATTCTGGTGTTTGGGCGTCTGGCTGGTCGTGACATCATCGATTTCGTGCGTGACAACCCCTATCAGCGCACGACTGACGCGGCGAGTCTGGAGCAGGCGATCTCGCGCCTGACCCGCTGGGATCAGACCGGCGCAGGCATCGCGGTTGCCGCGCTCCGGGCTGAATTTCGCAAATGCATGGAAGACCATGCCGGGGTCTTCCGAACCGAAGCCGTCATGACCGAGGGCTACCAGAAGCTCTGTGAACTGCGCGAACGGCTCGCCGAGGTGCGTCTGACCGATCATTCCCGGGTCTTTAACACCGCCCGCATCGAGGCGCTCGAACTGGCCAACATGATGGACGTGGGGATCTCCATCGCCGTCTCCGCGCTGCATCGTCGCGAAAGTCGCGGTGCGCATTCACGGCCAGATTATCCGGCGCGTGATGATCAGGCATGGCTCAAACACAGCCTCTATTATCAGGATGGCGACCGCATGGACTACAAGCCGGTACGCACCAAACCGCTGACCGTTGAGTCTTTTCCGCCGAAAGAGCGGGTGTATTGAGACGTCTGATTGAGATTGAATCCCGCTCAGGATTCGACAGGCGGATTAAAACGAATAGCCACGGATTCGGTCTGGCATTCGCCTAAAGTCCTTTTTCCAGCATCAGTTCCTTGATCCGTCCAATGGCGCGGGTGGGGTTTAGCCCTTTGGGGCAGACGTCAACGCAGTTCATGATGCCGTGACAGCGAAATAGTTTATACGGCCCTTCGAGCGCATCGAGCCGTTCATCCGCCGCCTGATCGCGGCTGTCAGCTAGAAAACGCCAGGACTGGAGCAACGCGGCAGGGCCGTGGAATTTGTCTGGGTTCCACCAGAATGACGGGCAGGCGGTTGAACAGCCGCCGCACAGGATGCACTCATAAAGTCCGTCAAGCCGGTCGCGTTCTGCTGGGGTTTGCAGAATTTCCTGTTCAGGCAGTGGGTCGTTGTGGATTAGCCAGGGCGTGACAGCGCGGTACTGTTCGTAAAACTGGCTCATGTCCACGATCAGGTCGCGAATTACCGGGCGTCCGGGAAATGGACGCACCACGACCGGCGGCGTCAGCTCGGCCAGCGGGGTAATGCATGCGAGTACGTTGCGGCCATTGGCATTGACCCCATCCGACCCGCAGACGCCTTCGCCGCAGGAATGCCGGAAGCTAAAACTCTCATCCTGCTGTTTGATCGCCAGCAGGGCATCGCGCAGCATCATGCCTTGAGTGACCCGGATCGCGTAATCCTGCATCCGGGGCTTGGTGTCGTTGTCTGGATTGTAGCGATAGACGCTGATGATCATGCCGCATCCTGAATCTGGAAATCACGCATTGACATTGTGGTGCTCTGAATTAAAGCAGCCGTGTACCCGTGATCAGACCGGTCGCCCGATCCAGCCAGGTCGCTAGAAAGTCGGGAATGGACAGTCCAAGCCACAGCACCAGTCCTAAATGGAGCAAAACCGGCAGCATGTTAGCCTGAACCGGCTGTTGACCCTCAGGCGCCGCCCCATAGACCATTGGATGCAAATGCCGGAACAGACCGGCAAACGCGACCGCTAAACCGCTGACCAGCGCGACCGTAAACCAGGGCTGTGATTGCATGGTGGCAGTCAACAGCAGGAATTCGCTGGTGAAGACGCCGAAAGGCGGAAAACCGGCGATGGCGACGACGCCGAACAGCAGCGACCAGCCAATCGCTGGCTGAGTGCGGATCAGGCCACGGATGCGCTCAATGGCCTGGGTGCCAGCGAGGTGCGTAGCATGACCGACGGTGACAAAAATCGCCGATTTAGTCAGCGAATGCACCAACATGTGCAGCAGTGCGCCGAATGTGGCGAGCGACCCGCCGAGACCGAAGGCAAACGTCATCAGCCCCATGTGCTCAATGGATGAATAACTGAACATGCGTTTGATGTCGCGCTGACGGTGAAGAAACAGCCCCGCGACCGTAAAGGAAACCAGCCCGAAGCCCATCAGCAGCGAACCGGCCAGATGTGGCGTGGCCGTTTCCGCGAGCGAGCCGTCGACCAGCATCTTGAGCCGCACCACGGCATAGAGCGCGACATTGAGCAACAGCCCGGACAGCACGGCGGACATCGGCGTTGGGCCTTCGGAATGCGCGTCCGGCAACCATTGGTGCATGGGCACCAGACCGACCTTGGTGCCATAGCCAACTAGCAGGAACACAAAGGCGATGCGCATGACCGTGGGGTTGAGTTCATGGGCGCGTTCATAGAGTGCGCTCCAGGTCAGTCCAGCCGCCGGGTCAGCGATCACATGTTGCGCGGCAAAATAGGTCAGCACCGTGCCAAACAACGCCAACGCGATGCCCACGCCGCAGAGGATGAAATATTTCCAGGCGGCCTCGACCGCCTCTGGGGTACGGTAGAGCGACACCAGCAGCACTGTCGCCAGGGTCGCGCCCTCGATGGCGACCCAGAGTACTCCCAGATTATCAGTGGTCAGCGCCACCAGCATGGTCAGCATGAACGCCTGATACATGCTGTGATAGACCCGTAGACTGCCCGCGCTGATCTTGCCAGTCGAACAGACATGGCGCATGTAGGGACGGGAAAAGATGGATGTCGTGACGCCAACAAAGGCAGTCAGGACGACCAGGTAGACATTGAAGGCATCGACCCGAAAGCCCATGCCCGCGATCATTCCAGACACCGCCACCAGCCAGGCCAGCCAGGCCGCGCCGCCCAGCGTGATCAGCGACACCGCGAGGTTGAACCAGCCTGCCAGCGCCAGCGGGCGCAGCAGCGCCAGCGTCAGTCCGCCGAGCAGTGGGGCGAGCAGAGTGAGCAGGAGCGCGGTCATGCCAATTCCCAATCCAATACAGGCAAGAAGTGGTCAGTGGCCAGCTTGAACGGCATCATCCTGGGCGCTCTCCGGTAATCTCAACGGCTTCTGTCAACCGGTTCAGCCGATCCACATCCAGCGAATCGATGCTCTCGCGGATCTGGAAGAAAAAGACGCCGAATAGCACCATCGCCACCAGCACGTCGAAGGCGACGCCGAGTTCAACCACCAGCGGCATCCCGGCTGTGGCCGAGACGGCGGCGAGAAACAGCCCGTTTTCCATCGACATGAAGCCTAGCACCTGTGCTACCGCCTGCTGCCGGAAGACCATCATCAGCAGACCGATCAGCACCACGGCCAGACTTACCGCGACGATGTTGCGGGTGAAGGCCAGATCCTGCGCCACCATTGGTTCCACCAGCCAATAGCTGAAGATCACCAGCAGCACTGCCGCCATGATCACCAGCGCCGGCCAGCGCAGCGTTTCAGTATGACGTGACAGACTCAGACGGCGTACCAGACGATGCAGCATCCAGGGAATCAGCAGACCTTTCAGCGCCAGCGTGAGCGCCGCTGAAAAATAAAGATGATGCGCGGTACCAGCCAGCGCCACCACCAGCGTGACTGCTGACACCAGCACGCCCTGCCAGGCAAAGGCATGAATTGCGGCAACCAGCCGCGCCTGTGCCAGCAGTACGAACGACAGGAACAGCGCCAGTGCTGCCAGCAGCAGCACGAACTGTTGCAGGACAGGTAACTGGGTGAGACTCACGCGCCCACTTCCAGGATGACATGGCTCAGAAGTCCCAGCAGCGCCAGCAGCAGCGCCAGATTGAGAAAGGCTGGAACGCGAAACAATCGCATCTTCGCCAGCGTGGTCTCAGCCGTCGCCAGCGCCAGACCCAGTACCGCCAGCTTGAGCAGCACCACGACCAGACCTATGCCCAGCGCCAGCAGTCCGAAATCCTGACCGATGCCCCAGGGAAAAAAGACGTTGGCGATCAGCACGCCATAGAGCAGCAGCTTGATCTGTGAGGCCCATTCCATCAGCGCCAGATGGCGACCTGAATATTCCAGCAGCATCGCCTCATGAACCATCGTCAGTTCCAGATGAGTCGTCGGGTTATCGACCGGAATGCGGCTGCACTCGGCCAGCGCCACCAGCACCAGCGCGCCGAAGGCAAACAGATAGGACGGACGCAGCAGAAAACCATCGGCCAGATGATGCGACATGACGCTCACCAGACTGGTGCTGTGCGCGGTCATCGCCAGCGTGAACACGGCCATCAGCATCGCTGGTTCAGCCAGTGCTGAAATCAGCATCTCACGCGAGGCACCCATGCCGCCGAAGGCCGTGCCCACGTCCATTCCGGCGAGTGCTAGAAAAAACCGCGCCAGCCCCAGCAGACCGACCAGCACGATAATGTCGGCGATTTGTGCAATCGGCAGGTCGAGCGCGACCAGCGGGACGGTAGCGGCGGCCAGCCAGGTGGCGACAAAAACGATGTAGGGCGCGAGTCGGAACAGTGGCGAAGCGGTATGTGGCACCCGTATCTCTTTGATCAGCAATTTGCGCAGATCCGCATACGGCTGAAGCAGCGGTGCGCCACGCCGGTTCTGAAGCCGCGCTCTGACCTTGCGCACCCAGCCGATCAGCAGCGGGGCGAGCGCGACATAGAGCAATGCCTGGAAGAGCGCGATCAGCCAGGAATAAATCATGAGGCGCTCTGCGCTAGCCTTGCGGCCTTATCCCAAGCCGCATCCCCAGTGAAGAGCGCAGCTTGTTTCCTCTCTCTTTTTGGGAGAGGAGGGGACGGGGGTGAATGAGCAATGATCTTTAAGAAATGATCCATAGCAACACCAGTAGCGTGGCGAGCGTCCAGCCGAGATAGACCCGAACATTGCCCGATTGCAGACGCACGACCCGCCGTGATGCCGCTTCCACCGCCTGCATCACCGGGAGATAAAGCAGCCCCCAGGCACGATCAGTCAGCTTGAGCCGATAGCGCGGCGCGGCATCGTCGAATGCTGGGCGTGATTCATCGATCTCGAATAGCATCCCGAACACTCGTCGCATCGGTTGAGCGAACGCGGTCGCGGTGTACTGCATCCTGGGCGAGGGTGGTGCAAAACCGCAATCCCAGGGGTCGCGGCGACGCATCCGGCGTGGCGCCCGGCGCACAAACCACCAGAACGCGATCCCGGCAATCAGCGCCAGCAGCAGGATCGTCAGGGGCGCGCTGTAACTGGCGGTCTCTGATGAAATCGGCGTCAGCCACAGCCAGCCCTGAGCGCCAGCCTGTGGCAGACCGGTTCCAAGCATCTGTGCGGAGACAGGTTCGAGCAGACCGATGATCTGGGTCGGAAGGACGCCAAACAGCACGCAGAGCGCAGCCAGCAGACCCTGCCCGACACGCATCCCCAACGCGCCTTGCCGGGCATGGCGCACATGCCGCGAACGCGCCTGACCGAGAAAAGCGATGCCATAGACCTTGACAAAAGTCGCCGCGACCAATGCGCCGGTTAGCGCCAGCACTGCCGAGGCAATGGGAATGAGACTGCGCAGCACGCCGCTGTCCAGTTGCCAGGCTTGCAGTGCAGCCTGAAAAATCAGCCATTCGGACACAAAGCCATTAAATGGCGGCAGCGCGGAAATCGACAGACTGCCGATCAGAAAGAAACTCCCAGTCCAGGGCATTCGGCGCAGCAGACCGCCCATCTGTTCCAGATCGCGTTCGTGTGCGCTGTGCAGGATCGCGCCCGCGCCGAGAAACAGCAGACTCTTGAACAGCGCATGATTGATGGCGTGATAGAGCGCGGCGACGAAAGCCAGCGAGCCGAGCAGCGCATGGCCGGTGCTGAGAAACACCAGTGCCAGCCCCAACGCGATGAAAATGATGCCGAGATTTTCCACCGAAGAATAGGCCAGCAGACGCTTGAGATCGGTTTGCATCAGCGCGAACAGGACACCCATCAGCGCCGAGAGACTGCCGATCAGGATCAACACCACGCCCCACTGCCACTGAAGCTGGCCGGTCAGATCGAACACCACGCGGATGAAGCCATAGACCGCCACTTTCAGCATCACCCCGGACATCAGCGCCGAGATATGCGAAGGCGCGGCGGGATGCGCCTCCGGCAGCCAGGCATGTAAAGGCATCAGACCCGCCTTCATGCCAAAGCCCAGAAAGGCCAGCGCAAAAGCCAGGCTCGCCCAGCCGGGTGACAATGTTGCCTCGCGCATTGAGGCAAAATCAAAGCCATGGCCAAAGGCCGCCAGCACCCCGAATCCAAGCAGAATCGCCAGCCCGCCGATGTGTGCCATCAGCAGATAGAGAAAGGCGGCGCGGCGGTTAGCCGCATTTTCGTGCTGGAAGGCGACCAGAAAATAGGACGAGAGCGACATCAGCTCCCAGGCCACCATGAACAGAAACGCATCGTCGGCCAACACCACTAGCAGCATCCCAGTCAGGAATAGACCAGTGAAGCCGCCGAGCGCCGTCAGCGAATCGCGCCCGCGCTCGAAGTCACGAACATAGGCTGGGGCGTAGATGCCGATGGCGCTGGTGACTAAACCAATCAGCAGCAGAAACAGCCCGGAGAGTGCATCGATGCGGATGTGCCAGGGCATCCAGGGCAGACCAAGCGGCAGGGTCGTAGTCACGCTGCCGCCCAGGATCAGCGCCGCGAGACCCGCTGCGACGGCGGCCAGACCTGCAAATCCAATCAGCGGCATGGCAATCAGCCGCAGGATGCGCGGCTCGCGGCTGGCCAACAGCGACGTGGCAGACGCGGCCAGCGCCAGCATCACGGACAGCGCGGCCAGCAGCAGGACGGCGTGGGTGCTCATTCAGACCGTCGGCGCGGGCGTTTTCAGCCGCACCCCGCGCCCCGTCGCCGTACTGTCTGCATCCTCGGCGATCAACTCCACCCCTGCTCGCTCCAACGCACTCACCAGCTTGACCAGCGAATCCACATTGCCACGCACCTGACCATCACTCGCCTCCATGCGTTGAATAGTCGGCAGCGACAGGCCAGACGCTTCCGCCAGATGACGCTGGTCGAAACCTAACAGGGCACGGGCAGCACGAATTTGAGCAGAAGTAATCATGTTTTAGACATCATGATTGATAAATCAAGCGCGATTATAGACGTATTAAATCAGGTTTAAGACATACCAGTCCATCGCTTCCAGCAGTCCCGCACCGATCCGGTGACTGGGTGCATAGCCCAGCAGCGTTTGCGCCTTGTGAATATCGGCCAGCGAATGACGCACGTCACCAGCACGAAAATCACGATAACTCGGTTTGAAATCGTGCAGATGCGTGAAACGCGGTGCCAATGTCGAGCGAATCGCCTCGAACAGATCATTCAATGTGGTGCGATCACCGACGGCAACGTTATAGACCTGATTGGCGGCGTCGGGGTGCGTGGCAGTCGCCGCCAGCAGATTAGCCTGCACTGCGTTGGCGATGTAACAGAAATCGCGGCTGGTCTCGCCGTCGCCATTGATCCACACCGGCTCGCCCCGGATCATCGCCGCCGTCCATTTTGGCACCACGGCGGCGTAAGCCCCGTTTGGATCCTGATGCGCCCCGAAGATATTGAAATAGCGCAGCCCGATGGTCTTGAATCCGTAGGCGCGGGCAAACACCCCGGCGTATTGCTCGTTGACCAGCTTGGTCACGGCATAGGGCGACAGCGGGTTGCCGATCACGTCTTCGACCTTGGGCAGACCGGGATGATCGCCATAGGTCGAACTTGATGCGGCATAGACGAAACTTCTAACCCCTGCATCCCGCGCCGCCACCAGCATGTTGAGAAATCCGTCGATATTGGCGGCATTGGTGGCGATGGGATCTTCTAGCGAACGCGGCACTGAACCGAGCGCTGCCTGATGCAGCACGTAATCGACTCCGGTACAGGCCGCATGGCAGTCGTCAAGCTGACGGATATCGCCCTCGATAAAGCGAAAACGCGCCCATTGTTCCGGCGTGACGGCTTGCTGGATCTGGTCGAGATTGTGGCGATGACCGGTTGCGAAATTATCCAGTCCGACCACGGTTTGATTCAGCGTCAGCAGGGCTTCCAGCAGGTTGCAGCCGATGAAACCGGCGACGCCAGTAATCAGCCAGGTGCGCGGCGCAGTCGGTAAGGTCGCGCGGAGTTGGTCATAGGCCGTCATCGCATGATCTCGTTCAAAGCCGCCACAGATTGAAACCCGCCGCCCGGATCGCTGCTGGATCATAAGCCGATTTCACGTCAACAAAGACGCCGCCTGCCGCAAGTGGCGCAGTCAGCTCGGCCAGCGGCATGGCGAGATAGTCCCGATGCGACACGGCGACAACCATCGCGGCGACATCCTTGGGCAATTGCGCCCAGGGCGTGAGACGGATGCCGTATTCGTGTTCAGCCTCGGCAGATTCGGCAAGCGGATCATGCACCGCGACTTCGCAACCGAATGATTGCAGTTCCGCGATCAGGTCGGCGACTTTTGAATTGCGTAGATCTGGACAGTTTTCCTTGAATGTCAGACCCAGCACGATGACCTGTGCGCCTTTGATGATGTCGCCGCGCTGAATCATGCACTTGACCGTTTGCTGGGCGATATGCGCGGCCATGCCGTCATTGATGCGCCGTCCAGCCAGGATAATTTCCGGGTGATAGCCCAACGCAACCGCTTTGTGCGTCAGGTAATAGGGATCGACACCGATGCAGTGACCACCGACCAGACCGGGACGAAACGGCAGAAAATTCCATTTGGTGCCAGCGGCCTGTAACACGTCGAGCGTGTCGATACCGAGCCGGTCAAAGATCAGCGCCAGCTCATTCATCAGCGCGATGTTGAGATCGCGCTGGGTGTTCTCGATCACCTTGGCAGCTTCGGCAACCTTGATCGAACTGGCGCGGTGAACCCCTGCTGTGATGATCGAACCATAGAGCGCGACCAACCTGTCAGCGGTGGGATCGTCATCGCCAGCAACCACTTTGACGATGCGGGTGA
This sequence comes from uncultured Chromatium sp., assembly GCA_903897335.1. Classification (GTDB taxonomy): domain Bacteria; phylum Pseudomonadota; class Gammaproteobacteria; order Chromatiales; family Chromatiaceae; genus Chromatium. The sequence goes on from CAIUAY010000097.1 coordinate 36,887, forward strand.
TGGTGCGCTCCTTGTCACCGGGATTGACGCGCTCCGGCGAATAGCCAACATGAAAATCCTGTTTCCAGATCAAGCCGGAATGCTGTTCGAGCAGCGGGATGCAGATCTCTTCGGTGGCACCAGGATAGACGGTTGATTCATAGACCACTGTCGCGCCGCGTTTCAGGTGTTTGCCAACGGTGGTGGATGAACCGACCAGCGGCGTGAAATCAGGGATGTGCGTCTGATCGACTGGGGTTGGCACGGCGACAATGATGACATCAGCCCGACTGAGACTGGTCGGATCGCTGCTGACTGTCAGCCCGGTGGCGGCCTTCAGATCTTCCGTGCTGACCTCGCCGGTCGGATCGCAATGATTGCGATAGTGCGCAATTTTGGCTTCAGAGAGGTCATAACCAATGGTGTCATAACGCTTGCCAAACTCGACCGCCAACGGCAGGCCGACATAACCCAGACCAACAACTGCAACGATAGGATTCACGATGTCTGACCTTGAAGACCGGAGTAATGACTGGATCAGATTGGACAGGATGTTTAGAACATCCTGTCGGTTCAGGACGAGCCTAGCGGAACTTAACCTCGCCGCTGATCACCTGCATGTAAGTGGCCTCGACACTGTCTCCGGGCGCAACCGATTTGAGCAGAGACTGATCCTTGACGCTGAATACCTGGGTGCTGTTTGGTCCGCGCACCGTGACGGTGGAATTGGCGCGATCCACAGACTCGACCCGTCCGGTTAGCGTGGTGGTATCAACGATGGTGCCAGATGGCTTGGTGCCGGGTTCGCGGTCAACCGTGACTTCCTTAGTCGAGCCGATGGGAGCCTTGTCGCCACCCTTCTTGATATCAACCAGAATGGCTTGAGTTTTGTCGACCGACAGTGAATTGCCGATCTTGATCTGATCGAGCGCGCCAACCTCAGCCGGGACATGCAGCACCTGGAACCGCCCTTCCAGGTTACGGATGGTCAGGATGCGCTGCTCCTGATCGACAGCTACCACGCTGCCGGTGATGGACGTGGTGGTGATCGCGCCAGTCACGGGGATGGTTTCGGCCAGCACGGCGGAAGTCGAGAGCGCCACAGTGGTCCCGACGATGGCGCAGATCAGCGAAAATCCAGAGATGCTTCGTTTCATAATGGTCATGCCCCGTAATGTATTGATGATTGAAAACACGTGACGAACCGACACGTTACCGCGCAAGCCATCAGGTGACAACCGTAAAGACTGCCGGGATCAATCGGCATAGATCCGTAAGGGTGCGCTGGTTTTCAACCACTGCGCCTCGTCAGCGCACAGACGCTGCTCCAGATCGCCGGGCTGGGCACAGGGATCATCGACCCATTCGCGCAGAAAGGTTCCGCCAGCCAGCAGGTCAATGGCGAGGCGCTCGGTCTCGTATTCATAATGAAATTCGCGCCAGAGCGGGTAATCCAGTGATTCCAGACGCAAACATTTGAGCATCAGCGCGATCAGTCGATAGGGTCGAAACTGATCGTGCCGGTAATCGGCGTGATCCGTGTGGATTTGGAATCCGGCGCAGAGCTGACCGGCATGTTTGTGAAAGGTCGGCTCAAACCAGCAGGGACGGATTAACGCACCATCGATCCAGGCCGGACACATATTCTGCATCCGTTTCAGGATGCGCTCGATCGCCAGGCCGGGAGCGCCGAGCAACTCCAGTGCGGTCGTGGTGCCACGTCCTTCGGACAGGGTCGTGCCTTCGAGCAGCACGGTACCGGGAAAGCAGCGAGCCATGTTCAGGCTGGAGGCATTGGGGCTGGGGTTGACCCAAGGCAATTTCATCACCGGCCAGCCAAATCCAGGTGCCTCATCCGGGCGATAGCCGATCATGGCGATCACTTGTAGATCTAGCGTCAGACCGCGCTCAACGACAAACCATTGAGCCAGCTCGCCAAAGGTCAGGCCGTGGCGCATGAGCAGCGGCCCGGCACCGACGAAGCTCTCCCAGCCGGGTTCCAGCAGACTTCCCTCAATGGGTCGTCCGGCCGGATTTGGGCGATCAAGCACCCACAGCGACTTGTCTGCCTGTGCGCAGGCATCGATGAGATAACCAAGCGTCGTGACATAGGTATAGATGCGAGTACCGATGTCCTGAAGGTCGACCAGCAGCACATCGAAACTGTCGAGCATCTCCGGGGTCGGATATCGCACGTCGCCATAAAGACTGTAGACCGGGATGCCGTAGCGCGGATCGAACGCATCTGGGGTTTCAACCATATTGTCCTGCCTGTCGCCGCGCATCCCGTGCTGGGGGCAAAAGGCGGCCACGATGTTCAGTTCATTCAGCGCCATCAATGCATCCAGACTGTGCCATCCTTTCATGGTCAGGGATGCAGGATGACCAAGCAACGCAACGCGCCGCCCCCGCAGCGGTTGACGCAGATCAGGATTTTCCAGCAAACGATCAATGCCGAGTTGTAGCATCTTGACTCTCTTTGATGCAGTGCGCAGATACGGTCTTGCCCATCAAACCGCTTTCGCATAATCGGGCTGGCGCGGGGTGCGATTGTAGCGAACAGGAACGATGACGGCCATGTTCAGCGCCGTTCGCACCTTAGCAGCGCCGATGTTCAACCGGCGCAGTACAGCCATCGCATGTGATAACCGGACGCCAAGGCTCTGCCGGATATCAGGTGCAAAAGCGATAACGCCTGACGAATCGCCGGCGTTTTGACATCAAACCGCCATGCTTTGACGCCTAAGCGGCCTGGACGTAGATGCTGTGACTGCCATCAACATAGCTGTCGAAGATATGGCAGTAGGCCAGATCTGATTTCACGGCGCGTAGCTCCGGGCTGTAGGACGCTGGCAATGCACGGGAGAAGGTGCGAGTAATGGTCTTACGCACCGCTGCGCGGGTCTGTTGTTTGTCCCGCCAATCCAGCACCAGCTTCTCGCGCTTTAGCGTCTCCAGCAGGGTCTTCGCCGCCTTTTTGACCGCTTCGCGTTCTGATGGCGACAGCTCGGGTTCGGGCTTGGTCAGGATGTCGAAGATCGCCAGCTCTTCAGCCGTCAGGCGTTCCGCCATGCCGCGTTGATCTTCTTCTGAAAGGCTCTGTGCGAACGTCATCAGCTTGTCGAAGAACGCCTCGATGTTCTGGCTGCCGGCGTTGTACTCCTCAATCATCTGCTGGAACTTCTCCAGGAAGTCGAGACGGGAGCGGTTCTCGCGCAGCATCTGCTCGATCTTCTTCGCCAGAATGGCCTGGAGCTTCTCTGCTTCAGTCCGTTTGCGGCTCGTCTCGAACTCTTTCGCCAGTTTCTCAAAGTCGATCTGCGACAGATCAATCAGCGATGCGGGTGTCTCTTGGGCCTCGATCCGGTAGGGTTCGGTGGCGATGGAGTCGTTCAGCAGTGCTTCCACGTCGTCCATCACGTCGCTGATTTCCGCCTTGGGCGAGAGCGAGCGGATCTTGCTGGCAATCACCGCCAGCAGCACGGTATCCGGCGCAAATGCCGTCGCCTCGGTATCCGGGAGAATGGCCTTGTAGATGCGCGCGGCGCGACTGGCGAGCGACAGATACCGCTTACGAACGTCATCGCTCACCAGCAGGGCTTCCACGGCGTCGTCAAGCCTGCCGATACGTGCGAAGCCTTCTGCTTGGCGGATGACATCGAGATCAATCCCGTGGGTCTGACAGAAAGCACGCGCCTCAATGAGCGCTTCGCGCAAGCCATCCACCAGCGCCTGTTTATTCTTAATTGGCAGTTCACCGCCGCCGCTGCCCTGCCGGGCGTAGATCGCCAGCGCCTTCTGCAAACTGCGGAAGATGCCGACGTAATCGACGATCAGCCCAGCCGCCTTGCCGGGTGCGACCCGATTGGCTCGTGCAATGGTCTGCATGAGCGTGTGGTTCTTCATCGGTTTATCGAGGTAGATCGTCGAACATGACGGCACATCGAAGCCGGTGATCCACATCGCACAGACGAACACCAGTCGCAGTGGGTTGTGCTCATCCTTGAAGGCTTTATCCAGATCTTCGTTGACCAGACGCTGACGATGGGGCGTGATGTCCAGACCCTTCGCCTTGAGATCCGCGACTTCGTTCTGTGCCTGCGAGACGATCACCGCCATATCGGTGGCGTCCATGTCGGCAATCTTTTCGGTGAGTGCGGCTTGTTCAGCCGACCAGTCGCTCGTCAGACGTTCCGGGGCGACCAGATCGCCGGTCGTATAGGAGGCAGCCTGCTCTGCAATCGCCGTCTGACTGGCCAGCGTCACCCGCAGCGTCGCCAGGGACGCCTGCCAGTGCGCGCGGACCTTGTCATACATCCGGACCGCCGTCGCCTTGTCGATACAGACCATCATGGCCTTACCGCGATAGCCACGTCCGGTGAAGTGCTTCACCAGATCCTTGGCAATCGCTTCCAGGCGATCCTCACGGGTGATGAGGTGATATTCACGCGCAAACTCGCGTTCCAGCAGGCGTTCCTGTTCCTCGTCCAGCTCGGCGGCTTCCAGTAGCGCCGCCATGTCGTCGTTCAAATTGTCGTTGGTCAGTTGCAGCTCGGGGATGCGGTTCTCGTAGTAGAGCGGGACGGTCGCACCATCGGCGATGGAGCGCAGGAAGTCATAGACCGACACATAGTCACCGAAGACCTCGCGGGTCTTTTCTTCTTCGCCACTGATCAGCGGGGTGCCGGGGAAACCCAGAAACGCCGCATTCGGGAGCGCGGAGCGCATGTTGAGCGCGAAGGTATCGTACTGGCTACGGTGCGCTTCGTCGGTGATGACGATGATGTCGTGGCGCTCGGAGAGCAGCGGATAGGACTCGCCGTTCTTGGTGTGGAATTTCTGGATCAGGGTAAAGACGTAACGGTGATCTTCGGTCAGCAGTTGCTTCAGGTGCTGGCCGTTGCGGGCGTGTGCCTCGGTGCCGGTGAAAGCGCCGGTCGAAACGAAGGTCTTGTAGAGTTGAGTGTCGAGTTCGTCGCGGTCGGTGACGACCACGAAGGTCCATTGACCAGGCAATCGGCGCAAGACCTTCTGGGTGAGAAAGGCCATGGACAGACTCTTGCCCGAGCCTTGGGTATGCCAGAAAACACCCAGGCGCCCTTGTTGTTCGCGCAGCATCACAATCCTGGCGTAGACCTTATTGACACCCAGGAACTGATGGTTCTTGGCGACCTTCTTCACCAAGCCGCCGCTCACCTCCTCGAAGAGCGTGAAGTTCTCCACGTAGTCCAGAAAGCGGGTCTTCTCACACAGACCGCGCAGGGCGGTCTCAAGCGAGACGAGGCCCGTCTCGCCTTCATCGTTGATGCGCTTCCACTCGAAAAAGTGCTCCCAAGCCGCGCTCAGACTGCCGATGCGCGTCTGACTGCCGTTGGATAGCAGGATGAAGGCGTTGGGGATGAAGACTTGAGGAATCGCGTCGCGGTAGTCGCGCAGATTATCGCTGTAGGCGTTCTTCAGGTGTTTATGCGACGCCTTCAGTTCGATGAAGAGCAACGGGATGCCGTTGACGAAGCCGACGAGATCGGCACGGCGGCGGTAGAGATCGCCAGACACCCAGAACTGCGAGGCAAGCAAGAAGTCGTTCTGGCTGGGATCGGACCAGTCGATGATTCGCACGCGATCCGTCACCGAGAGTCCGTCTGCATTGCGGTAGGTGACGGGTACGCCGTTCTTGAGCAGCAGGTAGAACTCGCGGTTGGCAACGGTCGGATTAAGTGCTGAACGGTCGCGGGCGATCTCGGTCACAGCTGCATCGAGTGCGTCGGCGGGAAGCTCGGGATTCAGCCGTTCGAGCGCGGCCTTGAGCCTTCGCGGCAGGATGACTTCATGCTCGGACTCGCGCCCTTCGGTGCCGTTGACGCCGAAGGTCTCGTGATACAGGTTCGCCGTGGTCCAGCCCAGTTCATCGAACAAGGCAATGGCCGGTTGTTCAACGAGCGTGTCTTCCGAGTAGGCGCCTGACGGCGAGCGGGGAGTCATGGGATGGGTTCCTCGGGTAGCGTCGAGACATCGAGTTGACCAGAGAGTAGGCGCGGGAGGAGAAGATCGCGGGTGCGGCGGAGGTTGTTGTTCTTTCGTTGTAGATTATATGTCAAGTCCCGTGAGATTACAGACCCGCTTTTTGAAGCGTTCGGGGCATGTTTGTTGCCAGTCTTTGAGTGCTTGAATCGGCGCGATGTGTCCCAGCGCCTTTTGCGGGATCTGGTGATTGTATAACCTCACATAGCCGGTGAGGGTATCCGCCAGGTTCTGTGCGGAA
>CAIUAY010000098.1 GCA_903897335.1 uncultured Chromatium sp.
GAACTATTTGGAGCATCATTTTGAGCCCAAGGCAGACGACAATTTCCGAACGGAGGCACCCTAAACGGGTCTATTCGACCCGTATCCGGACTTTCAGTCCGTCACTTCAACCCACCAGCTTTAGCTGGTGGTTGTTGAGTTTTATTTTTATGAACGCTAGGGAAATTTTTCGAGTCAAAGAAGCCTATGGCGCTGGCATTGTCGAAATTGTGATCTGGCAAATCCCTAAACCCGTGCCGCCTTCCGAGCATCCTTACAAATATCGGCTGGTTTATATCATTGATGGAAAGCGCATCGTCGGTTACGACAACGAGCGCGGCAAAGGAGATCACAAGCATTTAGGCGACCAGGAAGTCGCCTATTCGTTCATTAACCCACGGCAACTGATGGCTGATTTCATGGCCGATATCAAAGGAAGCGGACAATGAACAAACGTATTCTCACTGTCACAGTTGGAGAACCGCTGGAAATCACCCTCGACCAAGCCGCCCAAACGCTGGAAGCGCTAGAGTGCGACGACGTTCCGACACCCTATTTCGGCGTGGGATTCGCGAACGTGACCCAACTGTTTGCTGTCTTCACGCCGCAACGTTGGGAATTACTGACCGCTTTACGGAAACATGGCCCCATGACCATTGCAGCGCTTGCCCAAACAATCGGGCGCGATGATCGCAACGTCTCTGGCGACATTGCGACGCTGATGGACTGGCAAGCCGTGGAGATCGACGCGACCGGGCGCGTCCTGGTGCCTTATTCGGCCATCGTGGTGGATGTCAGGATGCCGCAGGAACGCGCCGCTTAAGCCGTCCGGGCGTTGGTTAAATCCCGTTTCCAGGCAAACCGGCTCGCTCGATGAGATCAAACAATGCGCAATGGAGCATCGACATGAAACAACGAAAACCGCAACGCGGCGTGGTGCTGATTGTCGCGCTGATTTTTTTGATCGCACTTGCACTGCTGGGCATCAGCGGCAGCATGAATAACGTTTTGCAGGAGCGCATGGCAAGCAACACCCGGAACCATAATCTCGCGTTTCAGGCGGCAGAACATGCGTTGAAAGAGGCGGATATCTCGATTAATGCCCCAGGAGGAGAGCCCATCATTACTTGCCCAAACCCAAACCCAAGCCTAGGCCATCCACTCCCCTGCCAAAATCCACCTGATCATCCCAACGATGCCAACTACTGGCGCAATACGTTTGATTGGACGACAAACAATACTGTGACTAATCCGGTCGCGGCAGGTAATTTAACATTAGGAGAAGGTGGTATTGCGGATCAACCACGTTATGTGATTGAACAGATGTCAGGTGGCACCTGCTCATCCGGAACTTGCCGCTTTTACCGTATCACCGCCCGTGGGGTTAGCACCTTCAACCCTGATGGCACCACCGCAAAAGATGTCGTGATTCTCCAGAGCATGTATCGATTCCCTGATTAACCCACACGTTGCCACGGCACATTGCATATTTTCCCGCTGCGTGAAAGCGGCAATTGATGTGCGAGACTGTCGCCCCAGACCGGAGAACGATCATGCTGAACGCACTCACGCTGATCCTGGCTTGCCAGCTTTCCGGCGAAATCATCACGCAGCTTCTGGCCGCGCCCGTTCCGGGGCCGGTGTTGGGGATGCTTCTGCTATTGTTCTGGATCATGCTGCGCGGCGGCATCCCGGATGAACTCGGACGCGCTGCGGATATTCTGCTAGGTCAACTGTCGCTGCTTTTCGTCCCGGCGGGCGTCGGTGTCATGCTCCACTGGCAGCGGCTACAGGCTGAATGGCTGGCCATCGCTGTCGCACTCGTCATCGGTACGCTGATCACGCTGGCCATCACCGCGCTGACGATGAGCGGGGTTCAATATGCGCTGGCGCGTCTTGCCAGACGCCGAGGGGCTTGAATGGCTCGGCTCACGCGATGGTAGCGCCCTACTCTAAATATGATGGCGCGAAACTTTTTTCAATTTCACGTCAACGTATTAGATCAGTTCTCTCATGTAGATCAGGACGCTGAACCGAGCGTGATTCAGCACACTGGCAGATCAGGCGCGCTGCCCGATGAAGAGGTAATAAGGCACGCGCAGTCCGGGCAGATAGGGCACCGGGGCACGGTGCTCCTGGAAGCGATGTTGAGGCAGACGTTCACGCAGCAGACGCAGATGGTCGGGATTGGGGTGGACACCATCATGACCAAACCAGCGTGGCCAGAACCAGCGGGTGAACGCATCGTGCCGGACGTTGCCCGGTCTGCCGCTGGCATCCGAGACATAGAAATCGACAACGCCAAGCGTTCCTCCTGGACGCAGCATGGCGATAGCGTTCAGGATGGCTAACTGCCAATCTGGGATCATGGTCAGCGCATAGGAAAGATACACGACATCGGGCGCAATGGCCGGTCGCCAGGTGCAGGCATCGGCCTCGATGATCTGCACGTTTCTCATGCCAGTTGTGCGCTGACGTGCCTGCGCGAGCAACGCGGGACAGAGATCGACCAGTTCGACGCTGGCAAAGTTAGCGAGACGCGATCCGAATGACAGTAGATTGCGTCCGGTGCCTCCACCCAGCTCAACGATCCGCGACCCTGGCGGTGGATCAAGCTGTTCCATCAAGGCTGTCCGTCCTTGCAACAGACGCTCGCGGAAACGGTCGTAGTCCTCGGCCTGCGGACTATAAAACGCTTGGAGACGCTCGGCATGTGAGCCAGTGCGCGGCTGGCCGCGCAGCAGTCGCAGCAGGACACGCGCATCATCACGGATCATGTGCGCATGTCAGCGATATGAAAACCGGCATAGGTGTGTACGCGGTCGAGCAGGCTGAGTTCACGCGCCAGCGCAGGATGAAACTCAAGACGCTCGCGCAATCGGCTGCGACTGGCTCCGATTTCGATGCGTTCCAGATAGGTCGGCGCGGCATGAGCACTGCGGAAGATGATCCGGGCATTGACAGTGGCACGGGCGAGTATGGCGAGCCATTCCTCTTCCAGAGCATCAGGGTGATAAGAACTCATCCAGTCCATGTGATCGAGCAGGACGAAGCGGGAGATGGATTCATCGGTGCTCCGCAGGAATTCGGTCACGGTCGCGGTGTGCGGCACGATGCGATCCACCAGACCGGCCTTGAGCGCGGCAAAGTTGTCGGGCTTGAGATATTCCGGGCAGCAGCTTTCGGTATAGCGCCCGCGCAGATAGACCGACCAGAAATAGTTGGTCGAAATCGGCAGTTGCCGGAACACATATTCAATGGCTTCACGCACAAAACCGGCCACGCCCTGCGCATGTTGCGCCTGAACTTCCTTGCGCTGTGGATGCGGCACGCCCAGCAGGCTCATGGTGAGCTGGCGCGAGAGCGTCCAGTTGACGCTCGGCGTCCAGATCAGTGGCTGTACGCGGGTGTCGTAGACATGACGCTGATCGTCGAGCGTGCTGGTTTCGAGTAACTCACGCACGCTGGCGGCAAGACGCGGGCGCACTTTCAGATAGCCATGAAAAAGCCGCGCGACAATCCCGGACAGGCCATGAAAATAAAAACTGCCATTAGGGTTGCCGAACCAGACTGCACGGCGATCCCAGAAGGCAAGCGCCGCTGGCGACAGCTCGGTGCGCAACACATCCCGATAGAGATCGCTGAATTCGGGATGATAGCCGTGACCGAAGACCGCAAAGAAATCGGCATGGTCGAGTCGGCGAATACCGGCGAGCTTGAGTTCAAGCAGCGCATTCTGGCGCGGGTTGGCATCGACAGCATGGATGCGCTTCGGCGCGGTCAGCGCATAGTCAAGCACGTTGCAGCCGGCGCTGGTGATGACCAGCAGCGTGTCGTCAGGCGTCAGGTTGAGCGCCAGCCGATCCACTGCCGGGTCTTCCCAGCAGGTGTTGTAGACCAGCGCCCGCGAATAGATGGCGTTGAACACCTGCTGGTCGATCCGGTCGGCGAGCGTCGGGGTCGTCTTGATCGCTAGCATGTTCAGAAGATGGCTCCCGGCGATGGTCAGCCCATCACCACAGTCGGTTGGCGAAAATCGGTGCAGGATAACGCCTGACCATGACGGCCTGATTACCGTGGGTGCGACCAATAGTAATGCGCCAGGTTGATCTGTCATGCCGCTTGCTTGATCAGACAGAGCGTGCCAGTACCCCTCCCATTGACCGTTGGCGCGATTGACTAATCGTCAGGCGAACATGTGCTCGGCTTGCTCGAAGGTTTACCAGGCACAGGGGCGTTTAAGACGTTGTTGAACTACATAGCGATGGGCGCTTTCGATCTCTCCGGAGCCAATCGGTCAGCCCTGCTCGCGTACGCCGTGATCATCGAACGGCTCGGAACGGTTGGTGAACTAGCGCGGCGCGCACCGGAGCCTGTGGCTCGGCCACGCTGCTGGGCGCTTCATGACTGGCTAACTCCGCCAGCACCGCCTGGAGTTGATGAGTCTTGAGCCGCTCTTTTTGTTCGGTGA
>CAIUAY010000099.1 GCA_903897335.1 uncultured Chromatium sp.
CAGAACCCGTATTAAGCGATTAGCCAGAAAGACCATTTGTTTCTCCAAACTCGAAACCATGCACGAAATTGTTATCGGCCTTTTCATTAACCGATATGAGTTTGGTTGCTGCGTGTAATATCCAGGTTTGGGGCACTACCGTAACGCCGTCCACTTGTAGGCTCGCCATGACGGATGAGATCCACCAGTGTGTCCTGCATGACAGGTCTCCAGACAGGAATGGCCGTCAGTTGACGGCGCTTTTATAGGATGATGCAGGTGCTGCGGTCTCAACCGTAATCAATGCAGGCTGACTGCGACCAATCAATCCAAGCCGCAAATCTGATCAGGAGCACGACGATGAAAACCAAGATCTACGAAGGAATTCATAGTCAGGAACAGGGTGGCATGACGCCAACCGCCAATATTATCCGCGACGCCTGGGTGTTTGGCATCATTCCAGAAGATGAAACCTGCGAGGGGTGGACGATCCAGGGGATCGACGCGCTTTATGACAAGGTATCCAAGGCCTGGCACCCTTATGGCCATCTGGTCTCGAAGCTGCCACCGGAACTGAGTGAACGTCATGCACGGATCTATGCACAAGCGCTGGAGCGGGCGCGCGCTGCGGGCTGGAATCCTGAACTGGATGAGAACGACTGAGCCACATGCAAAAAAAAGCCCCATGATGGGGCTTTTTTTGCCTGCGTTCGAGACTCAGCCTGCCGTGATGCGTTGATGCTTGGCCAGTAAATCTTCCTTGGTTTCGGCATGAGCCGGATCTTTAATGATGCAGTCAACCGGGCAAACCTCGACGCACTGCGAGGTGTCATAGTGACCAACACACTCGGTGCAGAGGTTAGGGTCGATCACATAGGTTGCGCTGCCCTGGGAAATTGCGTCGTTCGGACACTCAGGTGCGCAAACATCACAACTGATACATTCATCGGTGATCATTAGTGCCATTGGGAAAATTCCTCTTTGGTTGTTCGATTATTGGGTAGATGTGGATATTAGCGAAACCGATCATTTAATGCAGCCTGAACTGCGGGCGTGACGAAGGTTGAGACATCACCTCCCAATCGTGCGATCTCCCGTACCAGGGATGACGAGATGTAAGCATATTGTTCAGCGGGCGTGAGAAATAGCGTTTCAATATCGGGAGCCATACGGCGGTTCATGCCAGCTAACTGAAATTCGTATTCAAAATCAGAGACGGCGCGTAAACCACGCATGATCACGCCGACATGGCGTACACGCGCAAAATTAACTAAAAGCCCTTCAAAAGCCAGAATTTCGACGTTTGGACAGTCGATAATGCTGGCCTGCACCAGTTGCACCCGCTCTGCAGTCGAAAACAGTGGGATCTTGCCGGTATCGGCGGCGACCGCGACCGTGACACGATCAAACAACCGGGCTGCACGGTAAATCAGATCCACATGCCCATTGGTAATGGGGTCAAACGTTCCGGGATAGACCACGCTACGCAAGCATCCGCTCCTTGGGTGGGAGACATCCTGTGAAATATCGTGTGCCATCTGGCAACCATAACAAAAATCCGGCATGGATCACAGTGACTGATACGTCCGTGGCGTTCAAGAGACGTCCAGTGGAGCGCTGCCTTGCAGCCACGGCTGTCTGGCTTGTCAGACGCTAAATCTCGACCATCTCGAAATCATCCTTGCCCGCGCCGCATTCCGGGCATTTCCAGTCATCTGGAACATCATCCCAGCGTGTTCCGGGGGCAATGCCGTCATCTAGCCACCCCTGTTCTTCGTCATAGATCAAACCACAGACTGCACAGCGATAGGTTTTCATATAATTCTCCGCGAGAAACTCAGACCGTCAGGCTGGAATCGTTGAGGCATAGCCAGGGAAAAACTGAATGCCAAACACAGTTCGGGTGCATCTGGCGCATTTCAAGCTGAGCAAGTCAGGCGGTCACACCAGAACTCACTCCAAAAATACCGAGGCGCGGGTTGCCGCGCCCTGGCCATCGACTAGCGCAATGCTGACAAAACCCGGACTGTCGGGGAACCAGCGCACGATCCGCTCAAAGGGTTCGCGGGCAATCGGAATGCCATTGATAAACCAGGTAAAGGGTGGCGATCCACCACGCACTTTGAGAACCAGATCCGCGATCTGGCCAGAGGCGAACCCCAGATCGATCCGTGCGCCCTGAGGCGGATAAGCAATCTCCAGCGCGGTATCTGTTGCATTGGATGATGCCGCGTGTCGGGAGTCGCGCACCCGTTGCAGCGGTCGTGGCAGACTGGCAGCGCTGGTCGCGGTCAGGATACCAGGTGGCGCACCGGGCAATGGAATACGGGCACCCAGACGGGCAAAGGCATCGAACAGAATGGGCGCGGCGGCATCGAGACCGACCAGGCCAGGCACTGGCGCACCATCGGGGCGCCCGATCCAGACGCCGATGGCATGGCGTCCATCGAAGCCAATCGCCCAGGCATCACGATAGCCGTAAGAGGTGCCGGTCTTGAAAGCGATCCCGCCAGCCAGGGCATGCGTTGGCGCCGGGGCACCAGCAATGATCGCCGCAACCGACCAGGCGGCACGGGCATCAAGTACCGGTAAGCCGTGTCCTGAACCGGACTGAACGCCTGTATCCAGGCGCTCACTCAGCTCAACTGCCGTTCCACCCCGCGCAATGGCCGCATAGAGGCGTACCAGATCAGTTAGGGTCAGACCCAGGCCGCCCAGCCCGATGGCCAGTCCGGGCGGTGACTGATCAGGCATCACGGGACGGGCACCGGCGCGTCGCAGACGGGCGATCAGACGTTCTGGCCCGACAGCATCCAGCAGCCGGATGGCCGGGATGTTCAGCGAAAGTTGCAGTGCCCGACGCACCGAGACTGTGCCCATAAAGTCATGGTTAAAGTTAGTGGGAACATACCCGTCGAATCCGCTCGGGCGATCATCGATCAAACTTTCAGGGTGTGCGATGCCATCCTCGAAGGCCAGACCATAGATCAGCGGCTTGAGCGTCGAGCCGGGTGAACGTAGGGCGCGGGTCATGTCGATATAACCGCGCCGTCCAGCATCGAACAGATCCGCCGCGCCGACCGAGGCTAGCACCTCGCCGGTGGCATGATCGACCGCCAGCATCGCCATGGATACCCGATCACCCAGCGTCGGCGCACGCTCTGTCGCCAGACGTTCCAGACGCGCCTGGAGTCCAGCGTCGATGGTCAGACGTTGCATGGCTTGATCGGGATGTTCCTGATGCAGACGCCAGGTCAGATGGGCGGCAAGCATCGGGAAAGGGTGCCGTTGCGTCGGTACCGGTTCGCGCAGCGCGGCAGCCAGCTCGATCCCGTCGATCACGCCGAGTTGACGGGCGCGACGCAGGATGCAATCACGCGCACGGCGCAGCGCCGCTGGGTCATGATCAGGACGACGCGCCTCCGGTGCCTGCGGCAGCGCAACCAGCAACGCCGATTCAGCGGCGCTCAGACGGCGCGGCTCCTTGCCAAACCAGGCCAGTGCAGCGGCACGTACCCCTTCAATGTTCCCGCCATAGGGCGCACGGGTCAGATAGGCGGTCAGAATGGCATCCTTGTCCAATCGACGTTCCAGCGCCAGCGCGAGACGGATCTGATGCAGCTTGCCTGCGATCTGCCGGGTCGAGCGACCGTCCAGCAGGCGAGCCACCTGCATGGTCAGCGTGGAACCGCCTGAGACGATCTGTTGATCGCGGACAAACTGCCAGGCGGCTCTCAGGAGTGCGCGGGGATCGACGCCTGCATGGGCGCGGAAACGCCGGTCTTCGATGGCCAGCAACATCGCCAGATAGCTGGAATCGACCTGATCCAGCGCGACTGGCAACCGCCAGCGACCGGCGGCAACCGTGAAGGGGCGCAGCAGACGCCCGTTGCGGTCGAGCATGACCGGCGAGGTGTCCGGGCGGATTTCAGGAATCGCAGTGGTGACGATGATCGCGTTCATGCCAGCCATCAATGCCGCGAGCAGAGCGCCCAGCCCGCAGGTCAGCCACAGACGCCGCCGCAGCTTGTCCATCGGTCGTCTCAGGGTTACGCTTGCCACGGTTTCAGGGTCTTGACTGGCTGATATTCATTTCGGGGGGAGAGTGTCATGCTTCAGATTCGCCCGCTCACTGCTTTCTCTGACAACTATCTCTGGCTGCTGTCCAATGCGCCCGACACGGTTGCCGTGGTCGATCCTGGAGATGCCACCCCGGTGCTGGCCGCGTTGGCATCCGCATCATTGACGCTCACCGCAATTCTCATCACCCATCACCATCAGGATCATACCGGCGGCATCGATGCATTAGTTGATGTCTTCCCAGACGTGCGGATCTATGGACCGGATGACCGGCGTATCACGCATTTAACTGATCGGGTGCGCGAAGGCGACAGCCTGACGCCTGCCGGTCTGCACACCACCCTGCGCGTGCTGGACGTGCCGGGTCACACCGCAACTCACGTCGCCTATCTGGGTGCCGACTGTCTGTTCTGTGGCGATACGCTTTTCGGTGGCGGTTGTGGGCGCGTGTTTGACGGCAGCTTCGAGCAACTCGCCGATTCGCTGCAACGTCTCGCCGCGCTGCCCGGTGACACACGCTGTTATTGCGCACACGAATATACTCTGGCCAATCTCGGTTTTGCACAGTGGGTGGAGCCGGATAACGCGGCACTGCTGGCGCGTCTGCAGGCCGACCAGGAACGGCGCAAGGCCGGACAGCCGACCGTTCCCTCGCGGCTCGATCTGGAACTGGCAACCAATCCCTTTTTGCGCACCGGGATGCCACAGGTCAAAGCCGCTGCTGAACGCTTTGCCGGTCATCCGCTCGGATCACACGCCGAGGTTTTCACGGCACTGCGTCGCTGGAAAGATGCAGAATACGATTGATTAACCCAATCCGCGCCGCCCGAATCCGCGCCACGATCAGGCGCGGTTCCTGCGCCGTACGCGCAATGATACCCACATCCAGTCTCTTGACTGCGGCGAGCAGTTGGCGCAGCAACGCGCCTTGCGGATAAGTGCGTTCGGCATAGCCGGTACGCCCGCGATAATCCGCCTCGCAGGCGACTAGCATCTGCTCAAACCGTGCCGGACGCCGGATCGCGTCGGTCTGTTCGAGCAGATCCAAAATGGTTGCGGTGCGCAGTTCAAAAACTTTATGCACTAGACCATGATGACGCGCCGTGATGCGCGCCAGTTCGCGGCAGTGATTGGGAATCTTGAGACGATCACAGACGGCATCGACCAACTGCGCACTGCGCGCCTCATGACCGTGATGACTGGGTAGCGTCTCAGGTGGCGTGATGCCCTTGCCCAGATCGTGACAGAGCGCGGCAAAGCGCACCTCCAGATCCGGCGACAGACGTGCCGCCATATCGAGTACCAGCATGACATGGACGCCGGTATCGATCTCGGGATGCCACTGCACCGGCTGCGGAACGCCCCACAGACGATCCAGCTCAGGGAGCAGCCGCGCCAAGGCTCCGCAGTCGCGCAGCACGTCAAAGAAGCGCGACGGACGTGATTCACCCAAGGCTCGCGCCAGCTCCTGCCACACCCGTTCGGGCACCAGTGCATCGACCTCGCCTGCCGCCACCATCGAGCGCATCAGCTCGCGGGTTTCGTCGGCCACCTCAAATCCGAGATCGGCAAAACGCGCGGCAAAACGCGCCACCCGCAGGATGCGCACCGGATCTTCGGCAAATGCGGGCGAGACATGACGCAGCCGCCGTGCTGCCAGATCCGCCAGTCCGCCATAGGGATCGATGATATGCCCCGTCGCATCCTGCGCCAGTGCATTGATCGTCAGATCGCGGCGCAGCAGATCCTGCTCCAGCGTCACATCGGGGGCGGCATGGACGCTGAAGCCATGATAACCGGGTGCCGTCTTGCGTTCGGTGCGGGCAAGCGCATATTCATCTTTGGTCTGGGGGTGCAGAAACACCGGAAAATCCTTCCCGACCTGCTGAAAACCGCGCTGGAGCAGGGTCTGGGCACTGGCGCCGACAACCACGAAATCACGCTCATCGACACGGCGACCCAGCAGACTGTCACGCACAGCACCGCCAACCAGATAGGTCTCAAGTCCGCCAGTTGCCGTCATGCGTCACCTCCAAAACTAACCATGCCAGGGCGAGTGCAATCGAAGCATCCAAGCTGATTTCCCCATTCCTGCCCGCTTAGAATACTATCCCATGTCAGATGACAACGAAAATCGAAGGCGTATCCTGCATCAATACGGCACGGTCAACGACCCTGCTCTAACTAACTGAACACCGAATTGCTGCCCTTGCGGGTAGCTTCTCATCCGGCCTGAAAGCCGGGTTTATCGCGGAGAACTAAAACATGCGATTTTTAGGTTATTTGATTCTACTGGCGCTGATTGGCTATGGCATCTGGCCTTATTACACCGTCTACCGACTCGACGCGGCCATCAACCAGCAGGATGCCAGTGCGCTTGCAGTGCTGATTGATTTGCCTGCAATTCGGGCTAACTACAAAGCGCGGGTCAAGGCGGGCGTACAGGGAATCCTACCGATGGGCGACCCTGGTGGGGTGATGGGACAGGTGCGTCAGGGGATCGAGCATCTCGGCGACGCGGCGCTGGATCAGGTCATCAATGCTGCCTGGGTGCAAACCACGCTGCGTGATGCGATCACCCGCGTCACGCACCAGACTCCGCCGTATCTGATCGGCGGCATCGAGTTTGCCTTTTTTGAGTCTTTTAACCGTTTTCTGATCCGCATCGGAAGTCTGGGACATGACGCGACCCATATCAGACTCTCGCTGGTGGGCAGCGAATGGCGGGTGACGGACATCATCACGTCAGTCGATTAGATTGAATGGGTGTCTCAACTATGCCCATTCGTCCGCAGATAACTCATCCTTGACGGTGCCTGTGCGATGATTTCGGGGATCTGTGGCAGCCCCACGATGCCATCGACCCCACCGAGCTTCACCGCCTCTTTGGGCATCCCGTAGACGATGCAGGTCTGCTCGTCCTGAGCGATCGTCAACGCCCCGGCATCGTGCATCTCCAGCATCCCGTGTGCGCCGTCATCGCCCATGCCGGTCATGATGATGCCGATGGCGTTCGGCCCCGCCGATTGCGCGGTCGAACGGAACAACACATCAACTGATGGGCGGTGACGGCTGACCAGCGGACCGCCCTTCACTTCAACCCGATACTGAGCGCCACTGCGTCGCAGCAGCATGTGATCGGTTCCGGGCGCGATCAGCGCGAGCCCGGCAATCACCCGGTCGCCATTTTTAGCTTCGCGGACTTCGATTTCGCACAGCGTATTCAGACGGGCGGCAAAGGCTGCGGTGAACTGTCCCGGCATATGCTGCACGATCACCATCCCCGGTGCCGTTCGCGGCAGGCGGGTGAGGACATATTCGAGCGCCTGGGTGCCACCGGTCGAAGTGCCAATGGCCACCACGCGATCCGTGGTGGCGGCTAGTGGCTTGAAACTGCGATCCACGACGACCGATTCGGCAGTCAGTTTGGGGGTGGCTGGCGTGGCGCGTCGTGACGCGCCCATCCGATCCATGCGGGCATGGGCGGCACCCTTGATCGCATCGCCAAGCAGGGTTTTCGAGTCCTCCAGAAACTGACGCAGTCCGACCTTGGGCTTAGCGATGATGTCGACTGCGCCGGCGTTCATCGCCTGCATCGTCACCTCTGCGCCGCGTTCGGTCAGCGTCGAACAGATGATGACCGGTGTGGGATGTTCGTGCATCAGTTGCCGCAAAAAGGTGATGCCATCCATGCGCGGCATTTCGATATCCAGCACGATGACATCCGGCCACGCTTTTTCCATGAGCTTCTGCGCGAAAATCGGATCACGCGCCGAGCCAATCACGGTAATCCCTGTAATCGCGTTCAACTGTTCGGTGAGAACCTGACGCACGACGGCAGAATCATCCACGATGAACACCTTGACATCAGCCATGATCCGCCTCTTGAGTCTCTAAAAAAATTCAGCCGGAACAGGACGTTCCTGATCACGCAGGGTGCGCTGCCAATAGGCTTCCTCGTCGATGGCAATCTGTTCGGCGCTGCGTTTGGGGACACGCCGCACATAGACTGAAAAATCAGCGCCATGAAAGTGGATCTGGCGCGCCTGATCGCCGCCCAGATCTTCGGCCACCAATGGGATTTGGTCACGTTCCAGAAAGTGCCGCACAAATTGGACGTTTGAGGTGCCAATGTTGAAGCGTTCCGGCAGATGATGGATTAACGCCAGCACATTCGCGCCACCAAAGACCTTGGCGCGCAGATGTTCACGTCGGGCACCCAGATTGAACATGCCATTGATGATTAGTTCCATCGCCCACAGGCCATAGCGTCCGGCGTCCGATGCCAGCACCGGCTCACGGCGCACGAAATGATGCATGGGGAGCAGAAAATGATTCATGCCCATGACTCGTGCGACCGGATCAAACAGGCAGACCGAAACACAGGAACCTAACAGCGTCGAGAGCACCATCGGCTCGCGAGTGACATAGTGTTCTCCCGGATGCAGAAAGTGTTTCGGAATGGCATGAGAAGCTGGCGACATGACTTTGTGACTGATAAATAAATTTATTACAATACATTACAGCGGCTTGCGAAACACCGATGGCCGCACCATCACCAGGCGCGTGTCGATCGCATGGAGTGATTCCACATGACTCAGGAAGAGATAGCCGCCGGGGCGGATGGCGTGAGTCAGGGTATTGATGACAAGCTGCTTGGTCGCCAGGTCAAAATAGATGAGAACATTGCGCAAAAAAACGACATCAAAGGTTTGATGATCGGTCAGTGGCCGCTTGAGATTGTGCCGGGAAAAGTGAGCCCGTGCTTTTAGACGTGGATCGATCAGCAGATTACCCGCCTGTGAGCGCACCCCTTTCAGGCAGTATTTGTTTAGCCAGTCTTTAGGCAGATGCCGTGCGCGTTCCAGCGGATACAGCCCCTGCCGTGCCGTTTCAACCATCCGTGAGCTGATGTCAGAGCCGAACACCTCCCAGTCACCCATCCCCAGACCTTCTGCCAGCACCATTGCGAGTGTATAGACTTCCTCGCCAGACGAGCAGGCCGCACTCCAGACACGCATCGAACGTCCGCGATAGTCGGGCAAAATCTGCTGTTGCAGATACTCGAAATGCGCCGGTTCACGATAGAAATAGGTTTCATTGGTTGTCAGCAGATCAACGAGATGCTGACGTTCCCGATCCTGCTCCGGGTCAGCGACGCGCTTGAGATAGGCATCAAAGCTCGTCAGTCCCAAGTGCCGCAGGCGTCGCTGCAAGCGCGAACTGACCATCTGACGCTTGTGTGGCGTCAAGCTGATCCCGGCGCGGTCGTGGATAAACTGGCAGAAATGTTCAAAATCCTGTTCCGAAAGCGGAATAGCCTCGGTCAGCGACTCATGGTCGGTCTGAACAGGTTTGCCTGAATCAGGCCGAAGCATCAGCACTCTCCCGACGTGGCATCAATCCGCTTTCCTGGTGACAGTCGGTCACCATGACCAATGGCGGCCAGCTCTGCCACATCGAGGATGAGCGCGATCTCGCCGGTACCGAGAATGGTTGCACCGGCGACGCCACGCAGCCGCTCGAACAGTTTGCCGAGTGGCTTGATGACAGTCTGGAGTTCGCCGAGCAGGGTATCGACGACGAGCCCCATCTTGTGATGGCCGAAGCGCACCACGACGAGACTCTCGCGCTGTCCATCCGGGCGCTGGCCG
>CAIUAY010000100.1 GCA_903897335.1 uncultured Chromatium sp.
ACCCCGATGGCGATGGCAAAACCAAGTTGGATCATGTCCATGAGATGCTCGCCAACGCCGTTCACCAGAAACGCCTGCCCTTCCAGGCGGTGCTGATGGACAGTTGGTACGCGGCTAAAACGTTGATGTTGTTTATCGAATTTCTCGGCAAGGCGACGACCTGATTCAGCAACTCAAGAATCCATCGCTCCATATGGCGTTTGCGTAAGTCCTATGTTTCTTTATGCACCAACGCCCTTTGAGTGTGAAAATCGGCTTGGCGGGATTTCGGGTGTAATCTTGGCGCGGGCACCGACACAAATAGCGGGTATTTTTACGGGTATCAAAACCGAAAGCATCGGCAGCTACCCATAAAGAACAAAAGGATAGAAGCGATATGCTGCTGATGATCGACAACTATGATTCTTTCACCTACAACCTGGTGCAGTATTTTGGTGAACTGGGTGCCGAGGTGCGAGTGGTTCGTAATGATGAGCTGGCGCTGGATCAGGTCATCGCGCTGCGTCCCGAACGCATCGTGATCTCGCCCGGTCCATGCACCCCAAACGAGGCTGGGATCTCGGTTCCGCTAATCCAGGCGATGGCCGGTCAGGTGCCGATCCTGGGCGTCTGTCTGGGTCATCAATCCATTGGGCAAGCCTTTGGTGGCCGCATCATCAAGGCGCCATCAGTCATGCACGGAAAGATCTCACCGGTTTATCACAGCAATCGGGGCGTCTTTCAGGGACTCGCCAATCCTTTTGACGCGACCCGCTATCATTCGCTGGTTATTGATCACACCTGTCTGCCCGCCTGCCTGGAAGTCACGGCCTGGACGAAGACCGAAAGCGGCACGCACGAAGCGATCATGGGCGTGCGTCACCGCGAACTGCCCATCCAGGGTGTACAGTTCCATCCTGAATCGATCCTCACCCAGCATGGTCATGATCTGCTGCGCAATTTCATCGAGGGGCGAGACTGATGAACATCAAGGACGCAATTGCCCAGTGTCTCGAACGCCGGGATCTCAGTGAAGACGCGATGACCGCCGTAATGAGGGCGATCATGACCGGTGGCGCGACGGCGGCGCAGATTGCCGGTTTTCTGGTGGCGCTGCGCATGAAAGGCGAAACCGTGACCGAGATCGCCGCCGCTGCAACGGTCATGCGTGAACTGGCAACCGGCGTGGATCTTGGCGGGCTGGAACAGACGGTCGATATCGTCGGCACTGGCGGCGATGCGTCTGGCACCTTTAATGTCTCGACCGCCAGCATGTTCGTAGCGGCGGCGGCTGGCTGCCATGTCGCCAAGCACGGCAACCGTTCGGTCTCCAGCAAGTCTGGTGCCGCCGATGTTCTGGAGGTGGCGGGGGTCAATTTGAATCTCACGCCCGCGCAGGTCGTGCAATGTGTGCGCGAAGTCGGTGTCGGCTTTATGTTTGCGCCCGGTCATCACAGCGCAATGAAACACGCGATCGGGCCGCGCCGTGAACTGGGCGTGCGCACTATCTTCAATGTGCTGGGACCGTTGACCAATCCGGCGGCTGTGCCGAATCAGGTAATCGGCGTGTTCAGCGCAGCGCTGCTAGAACCGTTGGCGCAGGTACTGCAACGTTTAGGCAGTCAGCATGTGTTGGTGGTTCATGCCCGCGACGGTCTGGATGAAATCAGCATCGCTGACACCACGGATATCGCCGAGCTGAAGGACGGCGTGATCCACCGTTACAGCATTTGCCCCGAAGATTTTGGACTCAAGCGCGCTGAATTGGCGTCAATCCGCGTCAATGATCCATCTGAAAGCCTAGCCATGCTGCGCACGGTATTTGCAAACCAGCCTGGATCGGCACGCGACATCGTCCAGCTCAACGCCGGAGCCGCCATCTATGCCGCAGGTTGCGCCGAAAGTCTGGGGTCTGGCATCGCGCTGGCCGCAACCGCGCTGGAAAGCGGCGAGCCTGCCCGGCGGCTGGAACGACTGATTGCGCTCACCACCAGCTTTAAGTAAACATTCACGCCTTTACGCTTAGGATCTGAAGATGGCTGACACGCCGGATATTCTCAAAACAATCATTCAGCGCAAGATCGAGGAAATCCGCTTCCGCTCGTCACGGCTGCCGTTGTCCGAACTCGTCACCCGGCTTGCCGTCGCCGAACCTGTCCGAGGCTTTGCGGCAGCGCTGGAGGCAAAAATCGCCGTCGGCCAGCCCGCCGTGATTGCTGAAATCAAGAAGGCAAGCCCGAGCAAGGGTGTGCTGCGTGAGGATTTTCGACCTGCCGAGATTGCGCTGAGCTATGCGCGACATGGTGCCGCCTGTCTTTCGGTACTGACTGACGTGGATTTTTTTCAGGGCAGCGATGCCTATTTGCAAGAAGCGCGTACCGCCTGCGACCTGCCGGTCATCCGCAAAGACTTCATCGTTGATCCCTATCAGATCCATGAAGCCCGGGTGATGGGCGCGGACTGTATTCTGCTGATTGCGGCTTGTCTTGACGCCCCGGTGCTAGGCGAGCTGAGTGCATTGGCACAGCAGCTTGGCATGGATGTCCTGATTGAAGTTCATGATGCCGCAGAACTGGAACAGGCACTGGCGGTGCCTGGACGACTGATCGGGATCAACAACCGCAATCTGCGAACCTTTGAAATTACGCTGAACACGACGCTTGACTTATTGGACAGCATCCCATCTGACCGGCTGTTAGTCACCGAGAGCGGCATTCTGACGCCAGACGATGTGATGCGCATGAGCGCGCATGGCGTGAATGCGTTTCTGGTTGGCGAGGCATTCATGCGGGCGGATGATCCAGGGATTGAACTGGCACGGCTGTTTTTTTCCGCACACGCCTCTTCCGGGATCGCCTAACGTGCGCCGATGACCACGATGGTCTTGCCCTTGACGTTCAGCAACCCCTGTTCTTCCAGGCTTTTGACCACCCTTCCTGCCATCTCGCGCGAACAGCCGACAATGCGGGCAAGTTCCTGACGGGTGACGCGGATCTGCATCCCTTCGGGGTGGGTCATGGCGTCGGGCTGTTTGCAGAGATCGAGCAAGGTTCCGGCGATGCGCCCGGTGACGTCGAGAAACGCCAGATGACCGACCTTGCGACTGGTCGAGCGCAGACGCTGCGAGAGTTGCAGGCCGACACTGTAATAAAAATCCCTGGCAACAGACTGGAGTTCGCTGTCCAGCAACCGCTCAAGACGTTGATAGGAAATTTCAGCAACCCGGCATCTGGTGCGGGTACGGATCATCACACTGCGGGTATTCTGGGAGATAAACAGCCCCATCTCGCCAATGAATTCTCCCTTGTTAATATAGGCCAGCAGCAGTTCACGGTGATCTTCATCATCAATGATCGCCGCCACCGAACCCTCAATGAGATAATAGAGCGTCTCTGCCGGCTGTCCCTGCCGGATGAAGTCGATATTTTTTTCATAGCGTTTGATGTGACAATGCACCAGCAAAGGCTCCAGCCAGCGGGGTTCCGGTTGCAGCGGTTTCACAATGCTCATGCGTTTATCTGTCCTGAAAGAGTGCTGGTGTTACGCATGATTCTAGGCAAGCCGATACGTTGATGCTACCAATCGTTAGGAAATCGCAACACAGGCACATTAAAGAGCAAGCCGTTCTTGGTTCTTAAACGGAATCACGATCGTTCCATCCCTCCTGAACCGTTCCACTGAGATTCGCTGCCTTGTCACGCCTGGAGCCTGCTTTGAGTCCAGCCTATTCGCCCGAATTTCCTGACTTTACCCATGCTGCCGTGCTGGTTGCAGGCGATCTGATGCTCGACCGTTATTGGAGCGGCACGACTCGACGTATCTCGCCGGAAGCACCGGTGCCGGTAGTGCAGGTGAGACACATCGAGGATCGCCCAGGCGGCGCGGCCAATGTCGCGCTCAATCTGGCGGCGCTGGGTGTGCGCGCCTCGCTGGTTGGCGTCACCGGCGCAGACGAAGCTGCCGACATCCTCGCTGTACGGCTCGCTGACTGCGGCATTACCGCCAGATTGCACCGCCGCACCGATGTGCCGACCATCACTAAATTGCGGGTGATGAGCCAGCATCAGCAGTTGATCCGGCTCGATTTTGAACAGTCGCTTACGCCGTGCGACAGCGACCCACTTCCGGAACTGGTCACTGAGCGGCTTGCCGGAGCCGATCTGCTGCTGCTTTCAGATTATGCCAAGGGCACGCTCAGCGATCCCCAGACCTTGATCGCCCTGGCTCGCGCCCAAAACAAGCCGGTGCTGATTGATCCAAAAGGCGAGGATTTCACCCGTTATCGGGGCGCGACACTGCTCACCCCCAATCTTCAGGAACTGGAGCGGATCGTTGGGGTCTGTGGCAACGATGCGATCCTGATCGACAAGGGGCAGCGTCTGCGCCACGAACTTGGGCTTGCCGCCTTGCTGGTGACGCTCGGCGAACGTGGGATGCTGCTGCTGCGTGATGCGGCTGGAGCCTTGCATCTGCCGACTCAGGCTCGCGAAGTTTTTGATGTGACCGGCGCTGGCGATACGGTGATTGCGACGCTGGCGGCGGCACTGGCTGCTGGGGTCGAGCTTGCCGACGCCTGCGCGCTGGCCAACTGCGCAGCAGGTTTGGCAGTCGGCAAACTGGGCACTGCGACCGTGAGCGCAGCCGAGCTGGAACACGCCTACCGTGGCGCCGAATGGCAGACGATCCTGGAGCCGGATGAACTGGTCGTCGCCGTGGCGGCGGCGCAGATGCGCGGCGAGCGGGTGGTGATGACCAATGGCTGTTTCGATATTCTGCACGAAGGCCATGTTGCCTATCTCCAGCAGGCACGGCGGCTGGGCGACCGGCTGGTGATCGCCGTCAACGATGATGACTCGGTGCGGCGACTCAAGGGCGCAAGCCGACCCATCAACAGCGTCGAACAGCGCATGGCCGTTCTGGCCGGTTTAACCTCAGTTGATTGGGTCTGTGCTTTTGGCGAGGATACTCCGAAGTCGCTGATTTGCCGGGTCAAGCCTGATCTGCTGGTCAAGGGCGGCGATTATCAGACCGATCAGATCGCCGGTGCCGACTGTGTACGAGCCAGAGGCGGTCAGGTGCGGGTTCTCGATTTTTTGCCAGGACGCTCGACCAGCCGGATCATCGGTGCGATTCGTGATGCCTGATGCGCCTGGAGAACCTTTGCGTTCTTGACACTGCCTGTGCTTAAAGATTCTTTTTATGCGTTTAAACAGGAGAATATTTTGCTAGCCCGCAGGATAAAATTTTTGTAATGCCATAAAAAATAAAAAATCGAATGCTGCCCTGCGAATCCTGGGCGCCACCAACAGGAGAACCGGATGAACCCCTTCATCAAACTGAAAGTTTCTCACCGTCTTTATCTGATGTACGGCATCGTGATGCTGTTCAGTCTGGCGTTCTATGTGCTGGTGATGCTGTCACTCAGCGGGCTGGAACGAACTAACATGCAGGTTTTCGACCGGGAAGCCGAGGCGCGCATTCTGACCCAGGTCATCACGACTGATCTGAACATGGTCAGTCGGTTGTCGCGCAACATCATGCTGGGCGCTGACTTTGAGAAAAACCTAGCCGATATTCGCGCTCTGGAGCAGTCGATCAGTGCCAATTTCGACCATCTGCCAGCAACACTCAGTAGCCCCGATGAACAGCGGCTTGCCGAGTCCAGTCGAACCGCCACCCTCGCCTTTATCAAGGTGGTGTTGTCGATGATGGAAGAGAGTCGCGCCCTGCCGCCTGAACAACGACATACGCTGTTTGAGCGTTATGAGCGTGACGCCACGCCACCGGCACAGGCGTCACGCAAGTCTTTCGGCGAATTGAGCACGCTCGCTGAACGCCATTACCACGAGGCAACGACGACGGCCAAACAGCAATACGCTGATCTGGTCACGACCTTGAATACCGCCATGCCGATCTACGCGGTGATCCTGACGCTGATCCTGCTGATTATCGTGCGTTCTATCACTCGACCGTTGAATGAATTGATCGTCACGCTCGCAGACATCTCGCAGGGTGATGGCGATCTGACGCGCCGACTGATGGTTCATGATGAGCATGAATTCGGGCGCGTGGCACAGGGATTTAACGCTTTCACCGACAGCCTCCGGCAGTTGATCGTGGAGATGCACCATTACAGTTCCGATGCCGTGAGCGCCGCTTTTCATCTGGAGCATGACTCCGAGGGCGCACGCTTGCGCGTGGCGCAATCCGCTGATCAGATGACCGGCGTGGCGGCAGCCAGCGAGGAGATGACAGCGACCACCGAGAGCATTGCAAAGAATTGCAGCCAGGCCGCTGACCGCGCACGCGAAGCCAGCCGGATCGCGTCTCAGGGCGCTGAAGTGGTGCGACGCACTATCGACACCATGCAGATCCTCGCCGAGCGGGTGCAGGCATCCGCTGAAACGGTGCAGGAACTTGGGGGGCGTTCAGATCAGATCGGCGCCATTGTTGGCGCCATCAAAGCGATTGCCGACCAGACCAATCTGCTGGCCTTGAATGCCGCCATCGAAGCCGCGCGGGCGGGCGAACAGGGACGCGGGTTCGCGGTGGTGGCCGACGAAGTGCGGGCGCTCGCCGGGCGCACCAATCAGGCAACCCGCGAGATCGGCGACATGATCCAGGCGATTCAGCAGGAGACCACCCGTGCCGTCGCCTCGATGCGTCAGGGGGTGGCAGAGGTCGAGCAAGGATCGGCTGCCGCAGCCAGTTCGGGTGATGCGCTGGTCGATATTCTAAGCAGCGCCGATGCCGTGACCCAGGAGATCGATCAGATCGCCACTGCTGCCGAAGAATTGGCGGCCACGAATAATGACGTTGCCCGCAATCTTCAGCAGATCAGCGAATTAACCCAACGTTCGCTTGAACAGTCGCGCCGCGCCGAGACGACCGCCGGCCAGATGATCGGCACTTTTCAGGCGCTGCAAACCTCGCTCAGCCAGTTCAAGAGTCAGGATGATCTCTGCGCCATTCTCTACAAGGCCAAGATCGCGCATCTGGTCTTTGTGCGCAATATCAAGCGTCATCTGCGTGGCGAGGCGCAGCTGGACGCCAGGACGCTGCCCACCCATCGCGCCTGCACCTTCGGCCTCTGGTATGCCGGTGACGGACTGGAGCGATTCCGCGACAATGCGGTGTTCCGCGAAATCGACACGCACCATCAGCGGGTTCACGAACTGGCCAAACAGGCGGCGCAATCCGCCGACGCCGGTGCCCGAAGTCAGGCCGAAGGTTATTATCAAGAGATGGCCAGCGAATCGGCGCGGTTGCAGGTGCTGCTGGATGAGTTGCGTGAGTGGCCGGGAATCGCGCCACCATGACCCGCGTGCTATATACCCTGCTGCTGCGTCTGGCGCTGCCGTTTGCCGTGGCGCGGCTCTACTGGCGCAGTCTCAAGACCCCGGCCTATCGCCAGCGGATCAGCGAGCGCCTAACCTGGGGAAGACCCGCGCCCCCGGTCGGAATCTGGATTCATGCCGTGTCAGTCGGCGAGGCGCAGGCTGCCGCGCCACTCATTCGATACCTGCTCAACCGTGCGCCATCCCGACCGATTCTCGTCACCACCACCACGCCCACCGGCGCCGAGCGTCTGCATGATCTATTCGGCGAAACCGTCGCGCATCGCTATACGCCCTTCGACCTGCCCACGATCCTGACGCGCTTTCTCGCGCAGACTCAGCCTCGACTCGTGATCATCATGGAGACTGAAATCTGGCCAAATATGCTCAATATGTGTGCGCGGCAGAGCATCCCAGTCGTGCTGGCAAACGCCCGACTCTCGGCGCGTTCAGCGCATGGCTATGCGCGTTTCGCCAGTCTAACCCGCCAGACGCTGGCGCAATTTACCCTGATCGCCGCTCAGACCGATGCCGATGCACGACGTTTCATTGATTTAGGCGCAGATCCAGCGCGGGTACGGGTGACGGGTAGCATCAAGTTCGATCTGATTCAGCCTGTCGATCTGGTTGTGCAAACGAAAGAAATGAGGCGAGATTGGGGACAACGCCCAGTTTGGATCGCCGCCAGTACGCATGAGGGCGAGGAAACGATCTTGCTCGAAGCGCATCGACGGTTGCGGGCGCGGCTGCTCCCGAACGCGCTGCTGGTGTTGGTGCCACGTCATCCCGAACGCTTTGAGCGGGTCGCCGCACTGGTCGCGCAAAATGATCTGTCGTTGGTGCGCCGCAGCCGTCGAGCGGCATGTCAGGCAGAGACAGCGGTCTTTCTCGGCGACACCATGGGCGAGCTACCGGTTTTTCTGGCCGCCGGGGATGCCGCGTTCATTGGCGGTAGTCTGGTTCCAACCGGCGGTCACAATCCACTGGAGGCGGCTGCGGTCGGCGTGCCTGTCATCGTTGGTTCGCATACCTTCAACTTTGCCGCCATCACCGATCTGCTGATCGCCGAGTGCGCAGCTTGCCGGATTGCCGATGCCGCGACCCTGGCTGATCTGCTACAAGACTGGCTGACCAATGTCACGCTGCGCACTCAGATGGGCGAACGGGGACGCCAGGTGGTCGAACGCAACCGTGGCGCACTGGCGCGACTGATCGGTCTGTTGGATGACATTCAGACGTCATTGCTGCCAGCAGGACGCACCGTATCGCCAGCGGATGATGGGTAAGATTTGTCTTCTCGCCCGCGCTTTGCTAATCTGCACCGCTTAAGCCTGTGGGTATGTCCACAGGACATCGTGTCATGGTGGCCGCGTCGGTCTCCTCGCAACGCAAAGCCGTGAACCCGGTCAGACCCGGAAGGGAGCAGCCGCAGCGGTTGACGTGTGTGCCGGGGTGTGGCTGGCGTTGGTCGCCGCCCATTACCCACCTGACGCATCGTCTCGAAGCCGGATGCCGGTCGCGATGGATCGGCATCTGTTACACTGCCGCGCATACCAGGCGCACGGCTTATTACCACTCCGTCCGATTTCAATCACGCATGTCTTATCAGGTGCTCGCCCGCAAATGGCGTCCCAGGTCGTTCGACGAGATGGTCGGACAGCAGCATGTCGTGCGGGCGCTGTCCAATGCGCTTGACCGCGACCAGCTCCATCACGCCTATCTTTTCACCGGAACCCGCGGCGTCGGCAAGACCACGCTGGCGCGCATCCTGTCCAAGGCGCTCAATTGCGAGCGCGGCGTCAGCTCACGACCCTGTGGCGTCTGTTCCGCCTGTCAGGAGATCGACGGTGGGCGTTTCGTCGATCTGCTCGAAGTGGATGCCGCCTCCCGTACCAAGGTCGACCAAACCCGCGAACTGCTCGACAACGTCCCCTATGCGCCAGCACGGGCGCGTTTCAAGGTGTATCTCATCGACGAGGTGCACATGTTTTCATCCCACAGCTTTAACGCATTGTTGAAAACGCTGGAAGAACCACCGCCGCATGTGAAGTTTCTGCTGGCAACGACTGACCCGCAAAAACTGCCGGTGACAGTGTTATCGCGCTGTCTTCAGTTTAATCTGCGCCGACTGCTGCCAGGAGAGATTGCCGAACGTCTGCATCATGTACTGTCTACAGAGGGTCTCGCGTTTGAGCCAGCCGCGCTGCCGCTGCTTGCACGCGCCGCCGATGGCAGCATGCGTGATGGTCTGAGTCTGCTCGATCAGGCCATCGCCTTCAGTGGTGGCCGGGTCGTCGAGAACGATGTCCGCGCCATGCTCGGAACCATTAGCGGCGATCTGATCCTTGATCTGCTCGATGCGCTGGCCGCCGCAGATGGCGCTCGTGTCCTGTCCGAGGTCGAGCGGGTCAGCGCACTGACGCCAGATTTTGCCGAACTGCTGCGTGAGCTGATCGCGCTCCTGCATCGTCTGGCACTCATCCAGCAGGTGCCAGCCATCCTGTCCATTGATGATCCAGACCAGGCACGCCTGTCGGCGCTGGCCGCCGCCATCACTCCCGCAGACGTGCAACTCTACTACCAGATCGCGCTCAGTGGACAACGCGATCTGCCGCTCGCGCCCGATCCACGCGCCGGGTTCGAGATGGTGCTGCTGCGGGCGCTGGCCTTCCGTCCGGTCACAGACGCGCTTCCAGCGCGGACACCGCCATTGACTCACACCGCGTCACCAAGTATCCCAGGCCAGCGTTCGCTAGCGGTCAGACCCACGCTGGCAACGCCGCCAGTCACTGAGCCCGGAGCACAGATGCCGCCGCTGGCTACTGCCGCAGACTGGCAGCAACTGGCGGCACGGCTGCCGCTGCGGGGCATTCCAAGTCAGCTTGCGCATCATTGTGGCTTTGTGAGCTGGACGCAGAGACGGCTAACTCTGACGCTTGACCCATCCGTTGAGACCCTGCGGATTGCCAATGCCGAGGCGCGACTGCACGAGGCGCTGGAACAGGTATTGGGGACGCCGGTCAAGCTCGATCTTCAGGTTGCACCGCCGTCGCATGAAACACTCGCCCAGCGTCAGGTGCGTGAACTCGGTGAACGTCAGCAGACCGCCGTGAGCCTGATGCAAACCGATCCAGTCGCGGCGCAGTTGCGTGAACGCTTTGATGCGCAATGGGTGCCAGGGAGCATTACGCCCGAGGATTGACGTCCTGCACGGGGTGCGGAAGGCGCATCCTTGCTATCATGCCAACACCCGCATGGTCACGGCGTCATGACTCGTTGCGTGCGACGCCTTGATTGAAGACGCATTCAACGTTTCAGGAACGCCTGATAACCCGGTTTTTTCTATTTCAGAGGTGATTGTCGTGATGAAAGCTGGACTCGGTGGCCTGCTCAAGCAGGCGCAAAAAATGCAGGAAGAGATGCAGCAGGCTCAGGCGCGCCTGGCGCAGGAAGAGGTTACTGGCGAAGCCGGTGGCGGGATGGTCAAGATCACGATGAACGGACAGCATCAGGTCAGACGGGTCGAGATTGACCCCTCGCTCATGACCGATGACAAAGAAATGCTGGAAGATCTGATCACGGCGGCGATCAATGCCACGACCCAGCGGATTGCTGAAAAAGTCAAAGAAAACATGACTGAACTGACCGCCGGAATGCCGTTACCACCAGGCATGAAGCTACCGTTCTAAAACACCGGGCACCGCCATGACCGAACGCTCGCTGCTGCATCAGCTGATCGATGCCCTGCGCTGTCTGCCGGGCGTCGGACCAAAATCGGCGCAGCGGATCGCCTTCCACCTGCTGGAACGTGATCGGGATGGCGGTGCCCGTCTGGCGCGGGTCATGGCGGAAGCGATGCACCGCATCCAGAGCTGTCGCCGTTGTCGCACTCTGAGCGAGCATGAACTTTGCGGGTTTTGCGCCAGTTCGCAACGCGACGCCAGCCTGCTGTGCGTGGTCGAACAGCCTTCTGAGATCGTCGCCATTGATCAGGCAACCCATTTTACTGGACTCTATTTCGTACTTGGCGGACGGCTCTCGCCGCTCGACGGGATTGGCCCGGACGAATTAGGGCTCGATGTGCTTGAACAGCGCCTGCGTGACGAACCAATCACTGAAGTGATCCTGGCCATTAGCCCAACCGTCGAGGGCAATGCCACCGGCCAGTTCATTGCAGATATCGCCACCCGTCATGGCGTGAAGATCACCCGGATTGCGCATGGCGTCCCGCTGGGCAGCGAGCTGGAGCATGTGGATGGTGGCACCCTGGCGTTGGCTTTTGCCGGGCGGCGTAATCTCTGAAGCGGGTTTTCAGGTCATTCTCTTCTATCGGGTTTTAGCTTATGTCAGAGACGCTTTTCAGCAAGATCGCGGCCGGCGAGATACCCGCCGAGATCCTTTACGAGGATGAGGAGATTGTCGCCTTTCGGGATGTCAGCCCGCAGGCTCCGGTGCATGTGCTGGTGATTCCGCGCAAGCCGATTCCGACGCTCAACGCGGTGCAGCCCGAAGACGCCCATCTGATTGGTCGGCTGCTTCTCGTGGCGGCACAGATCGCCGCCCGCGAAGGCATCGCCGAAAGCGGTTACCGGACGGTGATCAACTGCAATGCCGGTGCCGGTCAGACCGTGTTCCACCTGCATCTGCATGTTCTGGGTGGACGCCCGTTAAACTGGCCGCCCGGTTAACGTACATATGACACCTGAACGGATATTGAGGTGCCAGGATGAGGTATCGCAGACCATCCATATGACCACACACAGGCTCGACATGATGATGCTAAGTGGACGCAGGTTAGCATTCGCGACTTAAGACCAGATTTGCTTGAACGAGACAGTGGATGGATGATCGGCGAATCGAGACAGCGAGAGACTAGGGGCGCTCGACGCCCGTGTCCAGGATCATGGCAATGAATTCTCCAAACACTGAAGCAGACGGCTCACGCGGCTTCGAGCTGAAGGCGGCAAGTTTCACGCTGCCCATCATCCGGCTGCTGGATAGCGATATCGAAGCCGTGGCCGCCCGCCTGGGCGCAAAAGTCGAACAGGCGCCGGATTTTTTCCATCACACGCCGGTGGTCATTGATCTGAGCGATTTTCCGACAACTGAGGGTGCGGCAGGTCTGCCACTGCTGGTCGGACTCCTGCGCGGTTACGGCATGATTCCGTTTGGCGTACGTGGCGGAAACAAGGATCAGAATGCTGCTGCCGAAGCGCTGGAACTTGCGATTTTGCGCGACTCCTACGTGCGAGCCAGCAAATCCGCCAGCACGGTCGTGTCCGAGTCCGAACTCGTCACCGAAGAACTCCAGCCGCGCACGTCCGGCGCTCCCAAAGAGCCGCCTGTGCGCAAGGCCAATCCAGGTTCGATTCTGGTCTCGCGTCCGGTGCGTTCTGGGCAGCGGGTTTATGCATCAGGCGGCGATCTCTCAATCATCGCCGCCGTCAGTTCCGGTGCTGAATTGATGGCCGATGGCAATATCCATGTCTATGGCGCATTACGCGGACGTGCCCTCGCTGGCATGAACGGCAACCTTGATGCACGGATTTTCTGTCAGGATCTTCAGGCTGAACTGGTGTCCATTGCTGGACATTATCGGGTCAGCGAAAATATTCCGGCTGAAATGCGGGGTTTCCCGGTGCAGATTTTTCTCGACCAGAAAATCCTGCGCATCGAAAAAATCTAGCGAATCCCGGCAACCTGATAAACGGAACAGTTCCCTTTAAGGAGGGCGTGACTTTGGCGAGAATTATCGTGATCACTTCGGGCAAGGGTGGGGTTGGCAAGACCACCACATCCGCTGCCCTGGCCATGGGGCTGGCTCAAAAAGGTAAACGCACAGTGGTCATCGACTTCGATGTCGGTCTGCGCAATCTCGATCTGATCATGGGCTGCGAGCGGCGCGTCGTTTATGACTTTGTTAACGTGATCAATCAGGAGGCCAATCTCAACCAGGCGCTGATCCGTGACAAACGCTGCGATCTGCTGTATGTGCTCCCGGCCTCGCAGACCCGCGACAAGGACGCGCTGACCAAGGAAGGCGTGGCGCGGGTGCTGGACGAACTGACCCCAAACTATGATTTCATCATCTGCGACTCGCCAGCAGGTATCGAACATGGCGCCACCATGGCCATGTATTTTGCTGACGACGCCGTGGTCGTGACTAATCCCGAGGTCTCTTCGGTGCGCGATTCAGACCGCATGCTTGGCATTCTCTCCAGCCGGTCTCGGCGCGCCGAAACCAATGCCGAACCGATCCGCGAGTTTCTGCTGCTGACCCGCTACGATCCCGCACGGGTGGAAAGCGGCGAGATGCTGAGCATCGAGGATGTTCAGGAGATTCTCGCCCTGGAACTGCTGGGCATCATCCCTGAATCCAAGGCGGTGCTGACGGCTTCCAATTCCGGGAATCCGGTCATTCTGGATCGGGAAAGCGATGCCGGACAGGCGTATGGCGACATGGTCGCGCGTTATCTTGGGGAGGAGGTGCCGCACCGGTTCATTCATACCGAGAAGAAGGGCTTCCTGAGCCGCTTATTCAGAGGGTAACCCATGGGTCTGCTCGACTACTTCCGTTCCACGCAGCCGAAAGGCACGGCCAATGTCGCCAAGGAGCGGCTACAGATCCTGGTGGCACATGACCGTGCTGCACGGAGTCGCCCATCTTACCTGCCGCAACTGCAACTGGAAATTCTGGAGGTGATCCGCCGCTATGTCGATGTTGACATGGACGCTATCACCGTTAATTACGAACAGGAAGACGCGCACGAGATACTTGAACTCAATATCATTCTGCCTGAATCCCCGCATTCTTCACGCTAATCGCTGAGATGTCTTGACCGGCGATGGATCGCGCTGACGCGAAGGAACCCGACGCCATGAATGCAAGCAATCTGAAAGCAGAAAAACTCCGGTTTCTTTATGCTGGCCTGCCGCTACAACTGACGGTTGCCGTGTTCTCCGCCGTGATCATGACGAGCGTACATTGGACACTCGTGCCGCGTGGTCTGCTGCTGGCGTGGCTGGTCGTGTTGAATGTCACGATTTTGGGACGGATGTTGCTGGCGATCTGGTTTCGACGTGCGCTGCGTCGTGCCGTCAACATCAACGCGCTTCCCGTTGCGATCTGGTTACGGCGTTTTCGGCTGTCTTCACTGGCAGGCGGGTTGGCCTGGGGTCTGGGTTCACTGATCCTCTGCCAGTCGGGAAATCCGGTCTATCAAGCGTTCGTCGCCTTCACCATGGCCGGGGTGAGCGCGGGCGCCATCACGGCGCTGGCGATTGACCGGGCAGCCACGCTCCTGTTCGTGACGCCCATGCTCGCACCGCTCTCTGCCTTTTTTTTATTGGGTTCTTCGCCACTGTCTCTGGTGATCGGCCTGATCGTGCTGCTGTTTCTGCTGTTCCTTGCGATCGCGGCGGCTCGGATTGAGCGCTATCTGCATGACAATGTCCATCTGCGCCTACAGGCAGAGGCGCAGAAACGTCTGATCCAGACCAACGAGACACGTCTGCGTTTCGCACTGGAAGGCACCGGGCAGGGGCTCTGGGACTGGGATATTGAAACCGGCCAGGTGTTTTACTCGCCGCAATGGAAGGCGATCCTTGGCTATCCCGATGATCAGATCGGCACGACACGTGATGAATGGAAAAGCCGGATACACCCTGATGACTGGGAGATGGTCGCGGCGGCGCTGAAACGCCATTCAGATGGCGCATCGTTACGCTACGAGGCTGAACATCGACTGCGCTGCCGTGATGGTCGCTTCAAGTGGGTGCTGGATCATGGAATCATCATTGAACGCACGGCGGCAGGCAAACCAAAACGCATGATCGGTCTGCATCTCGATATCAATGAACGCAAAGTTGCCGAAACGGCCATCCAGAACCTGGCCTTCTACGATCCACTCACCAAACTTCCCAACCGTCGGCTCCTGCTCGACCGGCTGCACCATGCGCTGGCGATCAGCGAGCGTTCACGTCGTTTCGGTGGGCTGCTCTTCATCGACCTCGATCGTTTCAAGGAACTCAATGACAGTTGCGGGCATGCAATCGGCGACCTGCTGTTACAGGACGTTGCGCAACGTCTGTGCCAGTCGGTGCGTAACCTGGATACCGTGGCGCGTTTTGCTGGCGACGAATTCGTGGTCATGCTTGAAGAGCTGACTGAAGACAATGGAGAGGCTGAACAGTTTGCTGCTGAAATTGCCCGCAAGATCCTCGTCAAACTGGGCGAGCCCTATCATCTGGCCGGGAACTGGCATCACGCCACGCCCAGCATTGGCATCGTCCTGTTCAGAGGGCAGCGGCTCAATGCGGATGAACTGCTGTGTCGGGCAGACCTCGCCATGTACCGGGCGAAGCAGTCTGGACGCAATCAGGTCTGTTTCTTCGATCCATCGATGCAGATCCTAGTCGATACGCGCACGGCTCTGAAAGACGACCTGCGGGCAGGTATCGAGCAGGGTCAGTTTGTCCTGCACTATCAGCCACAGATCAACCGTGCGGGCGACATCACCGGCGTCGAGGCACTACTGCGCTGGATGAATCCTCAGCGTGTGATGGTGACAACCAGCGATGTCATCGCCCTGGCCGAAGAATCCGGCCTGATCATTCCGTTGGGATACTGGGTGCTGGAAACCGCATGCCAGCAGTTGAAGCAATGGTCAACGCAGCCGGACATGGCGCCGCTCACGTTGTCGGTCAATATCAGCGACCGTTTATTCCACGACATCAACTTTGTTGACCGTGTCTTGACGATTCTCGACCAGACTGACGCCAACCCACATCAGCTCAGTCTGGAACTCAAGGAAAGCCTTCTGTCGCGGGATGCCGCGCGCATGGAGCGACTGAAGGCATGCGGCATCCGTTTGTCGCTGGATAATTTTGGAGCAGGTTATGCCTCGCTCGGCGCACTCCGCAACCTGCCACTGGATCAGTTAAAACTCGACCAGAGCATTGTTAGTAACCTGCTCACCAACCCAAAATCCGCCGCCATCGCCAGAAGCATCATCACTCTGGCCGAGGCACTCGGACTGGAAGTCATCGCCTCCGGGGTTGAAACCGGAGAGCAGCGACAGTTCCTTGAAACCTATTCCTGTCATGGGTTTCAAGGCTATTTTTTCAGTGCGCCGCTGACCGTGCAGGAATTGCAGAACACCCACCTGAAACACGCCTGACCCCCGCGATGTTTTTTTTGATCGCGGCGTGATCGCCAAAAAACAGATTGATGCACATCGCATGTTGAGCTTGCCGTCAATCTTGGCAGGCTTTTCCACATTGATATCCAAACTCCGAGAACTCAAAACGATGCTAAACTGGGATGACCCACTCGCTGCCGCCAGACCTGTTGTTTCTGGATCATCCATGCCGCTGTCAGGCGTCCGCGATGAAGACGACGCGGTTTTGTCAGACATGACGGCCACATTGCCCCGACAATCCCAGAACAGCCGTGCGTCACTTCGACCCGGACAGGGTTTGGTCGCCACGCACCGGTTGATGGCAAGCGCTGGTGCCGCGCCGGTCGTGGCTCCCGATCCGTTTGTGACGACCCGGCAGGCCGAATTGCCCATTGAAGACACGCTGTTTCCTCATGCAGGCACGGTCGCTGATTCTGGCTCAACCGGCGGTGCCACCGGACTCGAACGCCTGGAGCTGGGTGCGGGGCGGGTGCGCGTGGATGATAAAAAGATCATCAACTGTCGGGCTGATCTCAATCAGCTCGTGCCCTTCAAATACGACTGGGCCTGGCAGAAATATCTGGATGCCTGCGCCAATCACTGGATGCCGCAGGAGATCAACATGAACGCGGACATCGCGCTCTGGAAGGATCCCAATGGACTGAGCGACGACGAACGCACCATCATCAAGCGCAACCTGGGCTTTTTCTCAACGGCTGATTCGCTGGTCGCCAATAATCTGGTGCTGGCGGTTTATCGTCACATCAGCAATCCCGAATGCCGCCAGTATCTGCTACGCCAGGCGTTCGAGGAGGCGCTGCATACCCATGCCTATCAGTATGTCGTCGAAAGTCTGGGGCTGGACGAAGGCGAAATCTTCAACATGTACCGCGAGGTGCCATCTGTTGCGCAGAAAGCCGAATGGGCGCTCCCCTACACCCAGCATCTGGCCGATCCGCATTTCAATACCGGTACGCTGGAGAATGATCAGATGCTGCTGCGTGAACTGGTTGCGTTCTATGTGATCTTTGAAGGCATCTTCTTCTATGTCGGCTTCGTGCAGATTTTGAGCATGGGTCGGCGCAACAAGATGACCGGCACCGCCGAGCAGTTCCAGTACATCCTGCGCGATGAGTCGATGCACATGAACTTCGGGATCGATGTCATCAACCAGATCAAGATCGAAAACCCGCACCTCTGGACGCCGACATTCAAGCAGGAACTAACGACCATGATCCGCGATGCCGTCGCACTGGAGTCGCGTTATGCCCACGACACCATGCCACGCGGCGTGCTGGGTCTGAACGCGCCGATGTTTGAAGACTATCTCCAGTTCATCGCTAATCGTCGCTGCGCACAGATCGGGTTGCCCGAGCAGTATCCGGGGGCGACCAATCCCTTCCCCTGGATGTCCGAGGTGCTGGATCTCAAGAAAGAAAAAAATTTCTTCGAGACGCGGGTGACTGAATATCAGACTGGCGGGGCATTGAGCTGGGATTGATTCCAGAACGGCCTATTCGTATTGAATATATGCGAACCGGACGTCAGCCGGCGTCCCTTCCAGCGCGCTCCCGGCGGCCGGGCGCCACATCACCGTCTCCTCGATCCGGCTGGCCAGCTCGAAATCCTTGTCGGTGACGCCCTTTGCCGAATGGGTCATCAGGCTGACGGTGACGCGATCGTAGGAGGCCATCAGGTCGGGATGATGCCAGGCGGCTTCGGCGAGGTGTCCGACGGCGTTGATTGCCATCAGCGTCCCCTTCCAGCCGTGGGTGCGGTAGGTGCGGCGCAGACAGCCGTCCTCGAAGATCCAGCGCGGGAGTTCGCTGGCGATTCGCGTGCGGATTTCCGTCTCGTCGTAGACTCGGTCGTTGGACATGGTCGATGCCTCCGGTGGTGGTTTAACGCCGCGCCCGAAAAAAGGCGCGCAGGGTTTCGGCGCACTCATCAGCCAGGATGCCGCCCTGGCAAGCGGTGCGATGATTAAAGCGGTCGTCCGAGGGCAGCAGGTCGAAGACACTGCCGCAGGCGCCGGCTTTGGGATCTGCTGCGCCATAGATGACCTGCTCGACTCGTGCGTGGATGATGGCGCCGGCGCACATCACGCAGGGTTCCAGGGTGACATAGAGCCGGGTGTCCGGCAGACGGTAATTGCCAACCTGCTGTCCGGCATCGCGCAGTGCCTGAATCTCGGCGTGGGCGCTGGCGTCGTGCGTCCCAATCGGACGGTTCCAGCCGCTGCCGATGATTGCGTCGTCACGCACGAGTAGTGCGCCGACCGGCACTTCACCCGCTTCCGCTGCGCATTGTGCCAGCGCCAGCGCCAGGCGCATCCAGTCTGCGTCGTTCACCGTGAGTGCCGAAACGTCCAGGGCGTCTGATGTTCACCCTTGCGGCTCCAGATTCCGAGTTTTGCCTTGCGGGCGTCACGTTCAGCGCGAAAAAAACGCTTATCTTCGCAATACTGTACATACACTGCCGCGTTGCCAGTCTTGACCTGTTCCAAATTCAGCAGCACATGTGCCGCGTCTGCCGTATAAACATCGCCCACCGTGCGGCCATAACGATCTTTCTCAATAGCAACCAGCTCCAGTTGCTGGGGCGCGAGCGCCTTAAGCGCCTCGCGTGAGCGGTTTCCCCAGGGTTTTTGCTGTTTTTCGGGCGCGTCGATACAGTGCAAGCGCACGGCGACCGTCTTCCCCTGACAATTGAGCCGCAGTGAATCGCCGTCGACTACCGCCACCAACTGACAGTTACGACCGTCCGCGCCAAACGACCAGTGCAGCGGATTCAGTCCAGACCCCCAGCGTTCAACCGCCCAGACGCCAAGCAGCAGCGCGATTAACAGTATTGTGCGGGGGCGCATGTGGTCTCCATGAAACAGCCGTTGATGGACACAACGGGTTAGACATCCAACGTATTACCGGATTGCAAACCCAATCTGATGCCCAGCTCTACAAACCGGCGGCTATAGTAAACTGGCGATGCTGATTGCAGACACCGACGCAAGATACCCCGGACGTTGGCACCCGCCAAGTTTCATCCGCGCATGACCAGCGGGTATTGCTACCCAGCCGTCATTTCCATCAATCGATTTTATCCGTGACCAATGTGATTCCCTCATTGCCTTTTATTTCCGGCGAGCATCCCCCAGTTGACTTGGCGACGCATCCATCACCCACGCATGGTGGACAGTTGCGTCAGGCATCGGCCTGTTTTGGTATCCCGCTGGCAGACTGGCTGGATCTCTCGACCGGCATCAACCCGTGCGCCTGGCCGGTTATTGCACCACCTGCCTCGGCCTGGGTGCGCCTGCCCGAAGAGGATGATGGTCTGGACGCAGCGGCAGCCGCCTTCTACGGAACCCCGTTCCATCCTTTGCCCGTGGCAGGTTCCCAGGCAGCAATCCAGGCGCTTCCCAACCTACGTGCACCCTGCCGTGTTGGCGTCCCACAAGTCGGCTATCAGGAACATGCACACGCCTGGCACCGTGCCGGACATCAGGTGATCACCCTCCCGGACAGCGATCCCGGACGCGCCCTGGATGAGATCGACTGCCTGATCGTCATCAACCCGAACAATCCGACCGGTCATTGCTGGCCGCTGGCCACGCTGCGCGACTGGCACCACCAGCTTGCCGCTCGCAACGGCTGGCTCATCGTCGATGAAGCCTTTATGGATGCGACACCCGAACAGAGCATGGCCGCCGATGCCGGTCGCACTGGATTGATCCTGCTGCGTTCGCTCGGCAAATTTTTCGGTCTTGCCGGGGCGCGTGTCGGGTTTCTGTTCGCAGAGCCTGCTTTACAGTCGCGGCTCAAGTCGCTGCTAGGCCCCTGGACGCTGAACGGGCCGGCACGCTGCATCGCACGACAGGCGTTGCGCGACACCGGCTGGCAACAGACGACCCGTGCAACGCTGCCGCGTGATGGTGAGCGGCTTGCCAGTCTGCTGCACCGGCATGGTCTGACGCCTGTCGGCGGCACGGCGCTTTTTCAATGGGTGATCACGCCGGAAGCAGATCGTCTTTACCGGGCGCTGGCGCAACAGGGCATCCTCGTGCGTCACTTCATCGCGCCACGGAGTCTGCGCTTGGGCCTGCCGGGCTCGGCCAGCGACTGGGAACGTCTGGATATGGCGCTGGCGGCTGTTGTCCAGTCGTGATACCAGACTGGCTGACGATTCCTGTTGCAGACCGGCTGATGGATCATTTCCCAACACATCACGCCGTAGGCCGGGTGCGCCTAATCCTTTTCATTGCTGGTGGCGATCATGCTGACCTGTCAACTCAGGCGGCAATCGCCGCCGTTTTTGGCACAGCGCGGCCTGGCAGCATTGCACTGGATCGACACATCGAAATCATTGATGCCGCAGGCGATGGCCTGTCGCCAGATGCTGATGCGCAATCCGCTACCGGCATGGACAAGCATCGTCTGGATGTCGCCCTGAGTCTTGGGCGACACGCCGCTGAACGCGCCAAACTTGCCGGTTACGACGCGCTGTGTGCTGGAGCCTATCCTCCATGCACTTTCCGTTCACAACATTGCAGTGTCTGGATCAATGCATTCACAGATCCTTACGAGACGTTGCGCACACTTGGACGATGCGACATCGCGGCACTGGTCGGGATGATGATCGCCGGTGCGCAGATCGGACTGCCTGCCCTTTTGCCGGGAATTAACGCCACGCTGGCGGCATGCCTTGCGATCCGTCTGCATCAGTGGTCGATGCCGGGTCGCCAGAACAGCAGGCAACCACTATCCTGTCCTGAAGCGTCGGCGACTACTCCGTTAGCCTTCGAGTGTCGCGCCAGTCCACCTGGAAATAACGCTGGACACCCGGTTTTCGGCAAACAATCCGCCGCTTTAGACCGATAGCTGACTCCGGTTGACATATTCGATGCTTGCGCCGAAGCGGCCATGACGAATGCGGGTGAGTCCGGCATGATCGATGCGCAACCGGTACCAGCGATCTGCGGCGGCACACAGGGGTAGTGCCCTGAACCTGGATATTTGATATTATTAATCGATATTTCATGATTAATAACTTTGCAGGGTAAGTGATCAATGGCTCTCGTCGCTGTTCAGTGTCCACATTGCGGGAAACAAGAAGTCGTCAAAAGAGGGAAGACGGACAATGGGAAACAGCGCTATTTATGTAAGAATAGTCAATGTTCCGCGAGCACATTCATTTTAGATTATGCTTATCAAGGATATCTCCCCGCCGTGAAGGAGAAAATTATTGATATGGCCATGAATGGAAGTGGTATCCGAGATACCGTGCGCGTGCTCAATATTTCTCAATCAACCGTCATCAACGAAATAAAAAAAAGAATCTTGCCTGCAGTCAATTCATCAAGCGGTGTTGTAACGCTTGAATCCAAGAGATATTGTCGTTATGATTCAGAAGGTTGAAGGCATTCATGCTGAGCTGGACGAAATGTGGAGCTATGTCCAACGCAAGGAAAACCAACATTGGTTATGGCATGCGATCGATCACAAAACAGGGGAAATTCTCGCGTACGTTTTTGGCAAGAGACGCGACGCAGTTTTTTTAAAATTAAAGACCCTGCTTGAACCATTCGGAATCACTCGTTTTTATACGGACAAATGGGGCGCCTACGAGCGTCACCTTCCACCTGAAAAGCAGGTGGTCGGTAAAGCCAATACTCAAAAAATTGAACGAAAGCACTTAACCCTCAGAACCCGTATTAAGCGATTAGCCAGAAAGACCATTTGTTTCTCCAAACTCGAAACCATGCACGAAATTGTTATCGGCCTTTTCATTAACCGATATGAGTTTGGTTGCTGCGTGTAATATCCAGGTTTGGGGCACTACCC
>CAIUAY010000101.1 GCA_903897335.1 uncultured Chromatium sp.
GACGCTTCGTTCATCGCTTCACCCCTCGGTTGTTCGTCACTTCCAAGGGTAAAAGAAGGGCGGAGCGTTTGCCGCCACCTTCAGCAACGCTGATGACCTACTCGGTTACAGGGTTTTGGCCGGAACGATGATCAAGGCCGCATGTTCTTCAATCGGATAGAGATATTTCTGGTTTCCGGGAATCT
The DNA here is from genome assembly GCA_903897335.1 of uncultured Chromatium sp. Classification (GTDB taxonomy): domain Bacteria; phylum Pseudomonadota; class Gammaproteobacteria; order Chromatiales; family Chromatiaceae; genus Chromatium. The sequence continues at coordinate 186 of CAIUAY010000101.1, forward strand.
TGTCGGCGTGACTGATGCCGTCAAGAACCGAGGCAAACAACACCAAATCCCCATGAATTGCATGTCGATTTTGCAAACCGGTTTCATGCTGAAGGCTGGAGCCCATAACATCGAAGCGATCGGCAGCGCTCCACCAGGTTCGCATTACCGCTTCCAGATCGATGCGGTGAGCCGTAATCGGCAGATGGAAATGGCTTGTTTCGCGCCGACATAAACCCAGCGTGCGAGGATCGATCAGCATCGATGGATAGACTCGAAGACGCCCATCCGGGTATGTCTCATCCGCGCTCTGAGCCTCGATCCATTGAAGATAAACTGGCCGGTACATCAACACCGCGAAAAAATCCGCTAGGCGTTGAATATCCTGATACGCTGCATCGCAGCCCTGAGGTTTGTCATAGCGGATGATGACGTCATAGCGAAAATCCTTTTTCAGCATCAGGTAATCTTTCGTGAATTCTTGACGCACCTGTCCGACACAGTCTCGCAAGCGTTCTATCAGCTGCGGATTGGTGCTGTAAAAATGTGTTGTCAGGTCGGGTGCGGCAAAATCGAAAGTGGCATGAGAGGCAACCTCGATTTGCCGACCATCGAGCGACAGTGTCAGCAATGGCTCGGGATGGTAGCGCTGCCAACCTTTATAGCCTTCTGGAAAGAAAAACTCCTGCATTAAGGTCAGCGTGAACGCCACTGAGCGCCAACCCGCCTCGGGCGCGACAAAGTCGCCAAGTAACAGACAAGAGAAACCCGCTTGGCCCGAATACGACATCAAGCCTTGGTCGATCGTCGGCAGCTGTGCCGCTGGCATGGCGAAACGCCCGACCAAGGTAGCTTTCTGCCCCGAGTCAAGCACAGCATGCACAAGCGGAAACTCTTGCTTGATGCGCTCGCCGGTGACTCGGTAGCGCAGCTGGACGCCCTTATCTGGGGTATATTTCAAGGTGCCGGCAAAACGATCCGCATAGCCATCGGGAGGAAAAAACTCACCAGTCCAAATGCGGTCATCAAGCAGGTCCGCATAACCTTTTTTCATAGCGCATTACTTCCGCGTTGTTCGGCCCCAAATCCACCTTCACCGCGTCACTGCCTCCTCAGGCGCCCGATAGGTCACCCCAAACACCGTATCTCCCAGCCACTTTTTGAACGAAGGATTGTCGCTGAACTGCTTGAACAGCTCGGTATGGTCGGTCAACAGGTCGATCATGACCCGCTGGAGCGCGGCGTCGTGCTCGATGCGCGCGGTCTTCTTGTCGTTGTTCTTCATGGCCTTGATCATCGTTCCGGCCACCCCCTACACGGCAATGGGTAGAAGGTAGATCGGTTTCGGAGGCCGGGGTCGTCGACGTGCCGGGGATGGAGGCATCGGCATTCGTTCCAACAGTTGCTC
>CAIUAY010000102.1 GCA_903897335.1 uncultured Chromatium sp.
AAAAAAAATTTATTATAATTCAATTTGTCCAGATGCCATACTATTCTGCTATAGAAATGCGTCTCGCCCCATTTTACCGTCGGGCCGCAGGTTACTAAATTCATCTTTTTTGAGGACGGTAATAATGCCGTTCCTAACCTCTATTGATGTTATATCGAACGGCTCCGCTGGCTTTTTCACGCCCGGCAACTCAAAGACCCCAGTCGTATAATTATTCGGACAATTTGTGGAATTGGCCACCGCCCCATCAACCACCCGGTGCGCGTAACGCCAGATAAAACAACCGTCACGATATGGCAAACCACCGACCCTCGCCCTCCAAAGCAGCAGCCAATCTCCCTCCTGAACTTCGTCTTTTGGCAACACATTGGTATAAGTTCCTTGCTGTTTAATCTCTTCCATTGCCCCCCCTACCTGATCGTTAACAAAATCTTCATTGAACTCAAGCTCGCCCGGATCATACCAGACAACCCATATTAAAGGATTACTCAAGAAAGGGTAGTCTCGGATATCAGGGACGTTCGTAGGCGGTGAGCGATGGCGTTTAATGCTCATGCTGCGGTTCCAGCGACGCTGCATTTCTCGCAATTCCTTATCCTTGGCTTCAGGAGATGGATATTGTTCCTTTGCATTGCCGCGAATTTCGTCAGCAATCACGCCAAGCTCGCGCACCGCCTCCTCATTCGTGAGGTCAACGGCAACCTCTTCTAGGCTATTTCCTGAGAGAGCATTGTCCGAAAGATTCGCGCTGCCAATTATCGCCCTACTACTTCCGATATAGATTTTCGCATGTAGTTGATTGAGTAAAAAACATTTTTCCAGCCGATTTTTGCTACCAGGGTCGCAACCGCTGCGGGATTCGTTCCGATATCGGTCGATACTACAACGTATTCTATGTCTTCAGGCTTCAGGAGATAGTTTTTCCACCCCCACCCGAGATACGCGACCGCGATTTTCTTGGGGAACATCTCTTTGATCGCTTTTCCGATTTCTGTGGAACGGATGATTTTCATGCAAAACCTCTGTTTGACTCTCGATCGGCAGGGCAACTTGAAAAGGTATATCTCTAGAGGAAAAAGACTCTGGACGTGGATTCGCTCCTAGATTCGCAGCTGCGAAATAGTATCCGCCCATAGTTGGTTTATCTTTTCAGATACCTGTCCATCATGCTCAACCCCTCCAGCGCCCCACATGCCAGCCCCACATCGAGCCCGCCCGACACTCGACATTCGGTCGGGTTGATGCGAACGAGCCTCCCGCCCCAGTCATGAATCACCTCATCACTAAAGTGCCGCACCGTGGCAATCGCAGTCCCTGCCCCCAATTCGATGACCACCGGGTGCCGCACGGGCTCCAACCAGTGTTGCAGCCGCTCCATTTGCTGCAACTGGCGTTCTTCGACCCAATCGACATCATCAAACATCAGGATGTTGGGCCTGGCTAGACTACCACAATATGGGCAAGTGGGTAATGCGTTGACCAACTGACACGCCTGCGAATCCACGACGGGCTCAAAGTCTTCAGCCGACCAGATTGCATCCCGGCACCGAGACAGGCACTGCAAGTGGTGGAT
>CAIUAY010000103.1 GCA_903897335.1 uncultured Chromatium sp.
AGTCATGGCGCTCGTGGCCTAACTGAAAGCGGGAAACTTCAGCTGGGTAAAAACCAGCACGAATTCTTCACCGCCATAGCGGCAGAAAATATCCGAGCCGCGCGAGTGGTTGTTCACCAGGCTGGCGACTTCCACTAGGAATTGGTCGCCGACCGGATGCCCGTAAATGTCGTTGACGACTTTGAAGTGGTCAACGTCGGCCATGATGACGCTCAGAGGCTCGTTTTCGCGATCGGCGCGCGCGATTTCACGCGCCAGGGCTTCGTTCAGATAGCGGCGGTTGTACAACCCGGTCAATGCATCATGCAGGGCTTGTTCGCGCAGTTCCGCCTGGAGTTGTCCAATTTTTTCCATATCGGCACGTAACTCCCCGTTGGCTTGTTGCAGTAATTCCGCCGCCTTTTTCCGTTCGGTGATTTGAAAATCAAGATAGCGATTCGTCTGATTGAGAGTGGCGGTACGTTCCTGAACCTGGGATTCCAAATTTGCATTGAGTTGACTTAAGTCAGTACGCGCCTTGGTCAAGTCGCGCGTCACCACGCCAAGAAATACCACCAACATTAACAGGAGCGCGAAAATGGAAGCAGCAAAGATAATCTGCGTCCGATAGAGTTCCCAAAACGAATACTGTCGGTTCTTGATGGTGCTATCCGGCGGTAGGAACGATAACGGAATATTATAATGCCGCAAAGCCAGATGATCGAAAATAAAGGGGTTAGTCTGGTTTTCCTTAAACGGGATGGAACTTACCGCCTCGCCGCGCAGAACGCGCAATCCGATCTGCACGGCATCGCGGGCCTGCTGAGCGATGCTGTACACGTGCCCGCCGATGGTGCCGATTCCAATAAACTGGTCATAGCCGCTGATGACTGGCACGGAGGAAACGGCGGCCAGTTCGCGCAGTGCATCAATGGGGCGGTGCTTGTTCCCATCCGCATCCTCAAACATCAGATGATAGAAAACGATCGAAGTCTTCGGCAGTTTCACAAGCCGTTGTTTGATCTCAGACGGCGGCAGCTCAGACAGGTCGGTAAATTTGATCTGTCCTTTCATTTTCTCCTGCAAGGTCAGAATCGTCTGAATATATTCCTGATCAGCCGGCCCCACACCACGCACGATCACAATCTCATTGACGGCTGGCATCTTATCCAAGACCCATTGCACGGACCTTATATAATCCACCACCCCTGTCACACCCGTCGCATCCGCAGGCAGATTCAATAGATCGCGTCGCGCAGTGAGGATATCAAAAAAAACGATGGGGGTATTCAGTAAAATATGAGCGCGATGCGCCAGCCAAAGATTGAGCATGGTCTCACTGGTAACGATCACCAGGTCAACGTGCTTGCTCTTATATTTGGCGGTAAACAGGTTAAACTGTTGCTTTAGAAAAACAGGATCGGGAAAACGGTTGAGATCGAGATATTCATAATACACGTCAAGGCGGAGATCGGCGACGCTGCCAAATTCCTCGCGAATGGCCTGTGCCGCGCTCGTGCTGACGGGCAGATCAACTTGATATGGAAACAGCACCAGCACCGTTTTCTTTACGGGCGCTGCCTGCGCTTTGGCCGATCTACTTCCCGGTGGAAATATCAGCATGATTATGCCAAACAGGAGCATGAGCATCGGAGGCATCAAACCGTTTGATCTGATTATCTTCATAAAGGGTTCCGTGTTTCTATTGACGATTCTTGATCGCGAGCATGTCATATATAGCAGAATAGTATGGCATCTGGACAAATTGAATTATAATAAATTTTTTTTATTTTTTTCCGTTGACTGTCTATAATTTATGCAAGAGTTAAGCAAATTATCCGAGGTGGATCATGAAGCCGAGTTGGATGTCGGATG
>CAIUAY010000104.1 GCA_903897335.1 uncultured Chromatium sp.
AACGCGAACGGCAGTTGGCGCATCCGCGTGAACGCCTTGGCCGTCGTGCGATGGCGGTTCTTGAAGGCGTCGTCGTCGATCACGCGCCGCGTCGTTTCCAGGGCTTGCTCTCGTTTCAAGGGGGCATCCAAACGTCTGGAGTGTCCCAGCAAACCGAGTGGGAGCTTAACTTAATGGCAGTGCTGTGAGGTCTGCGTAGGATTCCATGTTGATCTGCTTTGGCATTGCCTGCAACGCCAGGGCAACTTTTTTTGGATTGCAAGCGGCCAATGGGTTGCTGATCGCTTGACAGGTCAGGGCGCTATCCCTAAATTCCACTGTTAGCACTCACTGACGCAGAGTGCTAAAATGCCCAACTCGATCAGGTTAACAACTCTCGACCCTGCAACCCTCTGGCACATCCACATTGATACCCGAAACACGACAGGCCGACACCCCGGTGAATGAACGTGCACTCCATTTCCTGAAGGCGCTGGTCGAGCGCTATATCAGGGACGGCCAGCCGGTTGGTTCGCGCACCCTGGCGAAAGACACAGGGCTGGATCTGAGTCCGGCAACCGTGCGCAATGTCATGGCGGATTTGGAAGATTTGGGACTCGTGGTGTCGCCTCACACGTCGGCTGGACGGGTGCCGACGGTGGCCGGGTACCGGCTGTTCGTCAATTCGCTGCTGACCTGGACGCCGCCGTCAGAGGACGATGTTGCCTCGCTGCGCACCCGTTTCGGGGTGAAGTGCGATGCCAAATCACTGATCGAGACCGCGTCAAATCTGCTGTCTGGGGTCACGCATCTGGCTGGCGTGGTGATGATGCCGCGTCATGAGCACAATGTCTTCCGTCAAATCGAGCTGTTGCCACTGTCTGAGAAGCGGGTGCTGGCCATTTTGATCACCAGCGAAGGTGAGGTGCATAACCGGATCATCGGGACGGATCGCTACTTTACGCCATCCCAACTTGAGCAGGCATCGAACTATCTTAATCAGATGTTTACCGGCCAGGATATTGGCGAAGTGCGCAAGCGTCTCCTCGAAGATCTGAAACGCGCCTATGCCAGCATGGATCAGCAGATGATTCAGGCCGCCGCGCTGGCTCAGGAGGTCGTCGCGGCTGCCGAGCAGCGGGATGACTGCTTCATCGCCGGACAGACAAATCTGATGGAGTTTGGCGAGCTTGCGAGCATGGAACGCATCAAGCAGTTGTTTGATGCCTTTAACCAGAAGCGTGAGATTCTGCATATCCTGGATCGCTGTATCGCGGCGGAGGGCGTGCAGATCTTTATCGGCAGGGAATCGGGTTACGCGCTCCTGGATGATTGCAGTCTGGTGACGACGACCTATCGGGTCGATGATCGGGTGGTTGGCGTCCTGGGCGTCATCGGTCCGACCCGCATGGATTATCAGCGCGTGGTTCCACTCGTCGATGTGACCGCCCGACTGCTGGCCGCTGCGCTGCGTCAATGATGACGAACGACAGATCGGATTTTCAAGAAACCGAAATCATGCGAACACTGATCGCCATGACCATGGATGGCGTGGATGAATGCGCGACCGTAGCCTTTGGAGCCAGAAAACGTCAACTACCCCGGCCTGAAGGCCGGAGCTTGAAAGAGCGCGGTTGACCAGCCTAAGCCCGCCTGACCAGGACGGTCGAAGGCTACGTTTGCAACAGGTCGTTAAGACCCACTCCGGGATGCTTCCTCAGTCCCGGACACTGGAAGGACAGGATCATGCTGACGCAAGGTAAAACGTCGAAGGTTCTGGCCGCTACCGCAAGGCAGGAGCCGGTTGCTGACATTGGCGAGGGGAGCGGCCACGTCGTGCGTCAGCGCAGAGTCGCAAGACCCAGCAGGTGGAAAGCCTGCACCCATTCACCGTGGCTGCACGGTTGCAGTCACGCGTCATCAACCAAACTGAAACGGAGGAAGCGAGATCGGCAGCCTAACCGTGCGTCGCACGGTGCGCTCTGCCTCCCCGCGCCTTTCGGACGGGGTTTCTCGCGCAAGACTGATGAACACGGAACCACAGAATACCGAGTCAGTCTCATCGCAACCAGATCTTCCAACGGGAGAGGATGCACTGACCCGTGCCGCCGTCGATGCCTACGCCGAGGCCGCAGCGACTGAAACAGATGAAAAGCTTACGGCTGACCAAACCGCTGAAGCACTGCCAACGCTGGAAGAGTTAACCGCCGCCGTGACCACGGCGCGCGCTGCTGCCGAGACGCATCTCGACCAGCTTCTGCGCGCCCGTGCCGAGCTTGAAAACATCAAGCGGCGTCATGCTGGCGAGCTGGAAAAGGCGCATAAATACGCGCTGGACAGCTTTGTTCGGGAGCTGCTTCAGGTGCGTGACAGCCTGGAGCTGGGACATCAGGCGGCATTGGATCAGGTTGACATCGAAAAACTGCGCGAAGGCACTGAGCTGACGCTGAAACTGCTGGGTGACGTGATGGAAAAATTTGGGGTGACATCCGTCGAACCGCTGGATCAGCCTTTCGATCCGGCCTTTCATCAGGCGATCTCGATGCAGCCCCGCGCTGACGTGCCGCCGAATACAGTCGTCGCTGTCATCCAGAAAGGCTATCTGCTCAACGGGCGTCTGATGCGTCCAGCAATGGTTCTGGTCTCGCAGGCGACAGCTTGAATGGCATGGGGTTTCACCCCAACTGATTGGACAACCTGGCGCTCGTGCGCTACCTGAAAGACATTCTGGAGAAGACACTAATGGGAAAAATCATCGGCATCGATCTCGGCACCACGAATTCGTGCGTGGCCGTGATGGAAGGCGACAATGTGAAGGTCATTGAAAACGCCGAGGGTGATCGCACCACGCCCTCGATCATCGCTTATACAGGCGATGGCGAGGTGCTGGTTGGGCAGTCGGCCAAGCGCCAGTCCGTGACAAACCCGGCGAACACGCTGTTTGCCATCAAGCGATTGATCGGGCGGCGCTTTGAGGACTCGGTGGTCGGCAAAGACAAGGACATGGTGCCTTACAAGATCGTTAAGGCGGACAATGGCGACGCCTGGGTCGAGGTCAACGGCAAAAAGATGGCGCCGCCTGAAATCTCGGCCAAAGTGCTACAGAAGATGAAGAAGACCGCCGAGGACTATCTCGGTCACTCAGTGACCGAGGCGGTGATCACGGTTCCGGCCTATTTCAACGACTCGCAACGCCAGGCCACTAAGGACGCCGGACGCATCGCCGGGCTGGAAGTCAAGCGCATCATCAACGAGCCAACGGCTGCCGCGCTCGCCTATGGCATGGACAAGCGGCGCGGCGACCAGAAGATCGCCGTGTATGACCTGGGCGGCGGCACCTTCGACGTGTCGATCATCGAGATTGCCGAGATCGAGGGCGAGCACCAGTTCGAGGTGCTGTCAACCAATGGCGACACCTTCCTCGGTGGCGAAGATTTCGACATGCGCATCATCGACTTCCTGGTCGAGGATTTTAAAAAGAGCCAGGGTTTTGATCTGCGCAACGATCCACTCGCGCTGCAACGTCTGAAAGAGTCGGCTGAAAAGGCCAAGATTGAACTCTCGACCAGCCAGCAGACCGACATCAACCTGCCTTACATCACGGCCGACCAGACCGGTCCCAAGCATCTCAACGTCAAGCTGACGCGAGCCAAGCTGGAATCGCTGGTCGATGAGCTGGTCGACCGCACGATCGAGCCTTGCCGCGTTGCGCTCAAGGATGCCAATCTCACCGCCGGACAGATCGACGAGGTGATCCTGGTCGGCGGTCAGACGCGCATGCCCAAGGTGCAGGCCAAGGTCGAGCAGTTCTTCGGTAAGACCCCGCGTAAAGACGTGAACCCGGATGAGGCGGTCGCCATTGGCGCGGCGATCCAGGGTGGCGTGCTCGGCGGCGAAGTCAAGGACGTGCTGCTGCTCGACGTGACCCCGCTGTCGCTTGGCATCGAGACGCTCGGTGGCGTCATGACCAAGCTGATCGAGAAGAACACCACCATCCCGACCTCGGCTCAGCAGGTGTTCTCGACCGCTGACGACAATCAGACGGCGGTCACAGTGCATGTGCTCCAGGGCGAGCGCGAGCGCGCGGTCGGCAACAAATCGTTGGGTCGTTTCGACCTGAGCGACATCCCGCCAGCGCCGCGTGGCGTGCCGCAAGTCGAGGTCAAGTTCGACATCGACGCGAACGGTATCCTGAACGTCTCGGCTAAAGACAAGGCGACCGGCAAGGAGCAGTCGATTATCATCAAGGCATCATCGGGACTGTCCGAGGCCGAGATTGCCAAGATGGTCAAGGATGCCGAGGCCCATGCTGAGGATGACCGTCAGTTCCATGCGCTGGTCGCCGTGCGCAATCAGGCTGATTCAATGATCCACGCCACCCGCAAGTCGATGGATCAGCTTGGCGACAAGATCGAAAGCGGCGAAAAATCATCCATCGAGTCAGCCATCAAGGATCTGGAAGCCGCCATGAAAGGCGAGGACAAAGACCGCATCGAATCCCTGACCAAGCATCTTGGCGACGTGTCTGGCAAGATGGCTGAACGGCTTTATGCCAAGACCGGCGAGGCTGGCGCAGCAGCGGCTGATGACACCCATGCGAAATCCGGCAATGCCGGCGACGATGTGGTCGATGCTGAGTTTGAAGAGGTGAGAGACGATAAAAAATGAGGTCACTGGCTGGCCATCGGCCACTGGTTTCCGAGTGAAAGCGTACAGGCGCACAGGTCGCCCGTGCGCTTTCTGTTTTGAAGAGGCTGGGTCGTGGCCAGCGGCTGGAAAGTAACAACAATGGCAAAACGCGATTATTACGAAGTGCTGGGGGTGCAACGCAACGCCAGTGAAGCGGATCTCAAGAAAGCCTTTCGGCGCTTGGCGATGAAATATCATCCTGACCGCAATACCGGCGATGCTGATGCTGAAGCCAAGTTCAAAGAGGCCAAGCTGGCCTACGATGTCCTGAGCGATCCCAAAAAACGCTCAGCCTATGACCAGTTTGGCCATGCTGGCGTGGAAGCCGGCGGAGGATTCGGCGGGCCTGGCGACTTTGCCGGTGCCGGCGCGTTTTCGGATATCTTCGGTGATGTTTTTGGTGACATCTTCGGTGGCCGTGCCGGTGGCCGCCGGACTCAACGGGGCGTCGATCTTCGCTATGATCTGTCGCTGTCGTTGGAGGATGCTGTCAACGGCAAGGAAGTCAAGATCCGTTTGCCGACACTGGTGGACTGCCAGTTCTGTGGTGGCAGCGGCGCCAAGCCAGGCACTCAGCCGAAGACCTGTCCGACCTGCGGTGGCGCTGGTCAGGTGCGGATGCAACAGGGCTTTTTCTCGATCCAGCAGACCTGCCCTGAGTGCCGCGGATCAGGTCGCGTGATTGAGGAGCCTTGCAGTCACTGTCGCGGCAAAGGACGCATTCAGGACGAAAAGACACTGTCGGTCAAGGTGCCTGCTGGCGTAGACAACGGCGACCGCATCCGTCTCGCTGGCGAGGGCGAGCGCGGTGAGCAGGGAAGTCCGGCGGGCGATCTCTATGTCCAGATTCAGGTACTCAAGCATCCTATCTTTACCCGCGAGGACGCCAATCTCTATTGCGAGGTGCCGATCAGCTTCGTCACTGCCGCGCTGGGTGGCGAGCTTGAGGTACCAACCCTGGATGGCAAGGTGATGCTGAAAATTCCGGGTGGTACCCAGACCGGCAAGATGTTCCGTGTCCGCAATAAAGGCGTGAAGCCGGTGCGTGGCGGCGTGGTCGGTGATCTCATCTGTCGGGTGACGGTCGAGACCCCAGTCAATCTCACCGAGCGTCAGAAGGAACTGCTCCAGGAATTCGAGTCGAGCGTGCGCGAGGGAGGGTCGCACCATAACCCGCAGTCGCATTCCTGGCTGGATGGGGTTAAGAGCTTCTTTGAGAAAATGGGATTATGAACACGACCAATCGTAAAGGCATCATTCTGGCCGGTGGTTCGGGAACCCGGCTCTATCCACTGACACGCACCATCAGCAAGCAGCTTCTGCCGATCTACGACAAGCCGATGATCTACTATCCGCTCTCTACGCTGATGCTGGCAGGGATTCGCGAGATCCTGATCATCTCCACCCCCCATGATCTGCCGATGTTTAAAGTACTGCTGGGCGATGGCGCACAATGGGGTTTGGCGCTGAGTTACGCTGAACAGCCGCATCCGGGTGGTCTGGCGCAGGCGTTTCTGATTGGACGTGATTTTGTTGGCGACTCGCCATCCTGTCTCATCCTGGGCGATAACATCTTTTACGGTCACGGACTGGTCGAGCAGCTCAAAGCCGCGAATGCCCGCGAACAGGGCGCGACTGTGTTTGGTTATTACGTCTCAGACCCTGAACGTTATGGCGTCGCCGAATTCGATGCTAATGGCAAAGTTCTGAATCTGGAAGAAAAGCCTGCGCAGCCCAAATCGAACTGGGCAGTGACCGGTCTTTATTTCTATGACGGCAAGGCGTGTGAACTGGCGGCGACGCTCGTGCCTTCGCCGCGTGGCGAGTTGGAAATCACCGACCTCAACAACTGCTATCTCAAACAGGACGAACTCGCGCTGACCCGCATTGGACGTGGTACGGCCTGGCTCGATACTGGAACGCATGAATCGCTGATGCAGGCCGGTCAGTTCATCGAAACCATCGAAAAGCGCCAGGGGCTGAAAGTCTGCTGCCCGGAAGAGATCGCCTATTTCAATGGCTGGATCGACGATCAGCAGTTGCGCGGTCTGGGCGAGGCGCTGAAAAAAAGCGGTTACGGCGAGTATCTGCTCGGCCTGCTGCAACGGGGGCCGATCTGATGAAGGTTATCGAGACCGAGATTCCGGGTGTCCTGATCATCGAGCCTCAGGTTTGGGGCGATGAGCGTGGCTATTTTCTGGAAACCTATCGTGCCGAGCGTTATGCCGAGCATGGCATCCCGGCATCAATGGTTCAGGATAACCAATCTTTCTCGCGCCAGGGCGTCCTGCGTGGGCTGCATGTGCAGCATCCACGTGCGCAGGGCAAGCTGGTACAGGTGCTGGCGGGCGAGGTCTTCGACGTGGCGGTCGATATCCGACGCGGCTCGCCAACCTTTGGGCGCTGGGTCGGCGTCACCCTGTCTGGCGACAACAAACGTCAGTTCTGGGTGCCGCCCGGCTTTGCACACGGCTTTCTGGTTACGGACGACAGTGCGCTCTTCGTCTATAAGAACACTGACTATTACAGCCCGCAGACTGAATTCAGCGTCCGCTGGGATGACCCGGACATCGGCATCGACTGGCCGCTGGATGGCACCCCGGAACTTTCGCGCAAAGACCTCGACGCGGTCTGTCTGAAAGACATTCCGTCAGCGCGTTTACCTGGCTATGAGGGTCAACTCCCCCCGCTTGAAGGCGGGAGCTTGAAAAAGCGCGGTTGACCAGCCTCAGCCCGCCTGACCAGGACGGTCTAAGGGGCTCCGTTTGCAACAGGTCGTTAAGACAAATCGCTATTGCGAACCTGCTTAAGGACGAAGGGTCTAAGGGGCTCCGTTTGCAACGGGTCGTTAAGACTTGACTATGGGGCATTTTAGTCAGGTGTTCCAGGGTCTAAGGGGCTCCGTTTGCAACGGGTCGTTAAGACCCACCGGCGAATGCTTCCTCAGTTCGCCGCTCTGGAAGGACAGGATCATGCTGACGCAAGGTAAAACGTCGAAGGTTCTGCCCGTTGCCGGAAGGCAGGAGCCGGTTGCAGACATTGGCGAGGGGAGCGGCCACGTCGTGAGACGTTGCCCGTCACCAGGCGCGTGAGCGCAGAGTCTCACGACCCGGCAGGTGGAAAGCCTGCATCCATTCCGGTCGCTGCACTGTCGCAGCCGCTATCCCTCCCAGTCCTAAAAGACGGGGTTTCTCGCGGAGAAACTGATGACCACGCACACACTGGCCGACCAGCGGCCGCGCATTCTGCTAATCGGCGCCAACGGTCAGGTCGGCTGGGAGCTACGCCGCACCCTGGCCGGACTCGGCGAGGTAATCGCCGCCTCGTTGGAGGGCGAATATGGTCACGCCATCGATCTCATGGATGCCGCTGCGCTGGCGCGTCTGATCCACGACTCCAGACCCGATGCCGTGGTCAATGCCGCCGCCTACACCGCTGTCGACAAGGCTGAGACCGACCGCGCAACGGCTCAGCGCATCAACGCTGATGCAGTCGGTGAACTGGGCGTCCTGCTGGCCACGCACGGCATCCCGATCATTCACTATTCGACCGATTTTGTGTTTTCGGGCACTTTGAACCGCCCCTATACCGAAAACGATCAGCCCGATCCGCTCAATGTCTACGGCGAGACCAAACTCGCTGGCGAGTGCGCACTGCTGGAATCGGGCGCGAAGTCGCTGATCTTTCGCACCAGTTGGGTCTATGGCGCACGCGGAGCGAATTTCCTGCTGACCATGCTGCGTCTGTTCAGTGAGCGCGACGAATTGCGGGTGGTCGATGATCAGATCGGTTCACCAACCTGGAGCCGGATGCTGGCCGAGATGACGGCATTGATCCTCTATCGGGTGTTGCGCGGCGAGCTGGATTTGGAGCAGATGGGTGGCATCTACAATCTCACTGGTTCCGGGCAGGTAAGCTGGTATGGCTTCGCCAGCGCGATTCTGGAGGCGAGCGGGCTGGACTCCAATCTGATCCCTATTCCATCCAGCGAATATCCCGCTCCAGCCAGGCGGCCACTTTATTCCGTGCTGGACAACACGCGCTTCCGGCAGATCTTTGGTCTCGCCATGCCAGACTGGCGACTGTCGCTTGATCAGTGCCTGGAACACTTGAAACCGAAATCCTAACAGGTATTGATCGCAGTCAACGACCCCGTTCTGAAAGACGGAGTGCGCCGACAATGCTTTGGATGCTGATAATCGCGGCACCAGGTTTCTGCATGACCGCACACGATGCCCGCTACAGGATTATCTGCTGGTCGCCCACCAGCATACACACCTGCCGGGGTCGATCATGACGCCCGCCAGAGCGATCACAGTTGGCTGCCGACCGAATGTCAGGTGATCGATGAGGTCGTCACGTTGACCTCAATCGACTGCACGCTGCACCTGCGCGATCTCTACGAGTGGGTGATGTTATAACCGCTCGTTCAACCACTTGCCGATGGCGGGCGTGACTTCTTTCTGCGCCTTGCCGCTGACATAGATGCCGATATGGCCACCGGGGAAGGCGAGTTCGGTGTAGTCCTTGCTCCCGGACAAGCCCTTCAGCGGTCGTGAGGCATCCGGTGGCACCAGATGATCCTGTAACGCATAAATGTTCAGCACCGGGCAGGTGACATTTTTCAGGCTCACTTCCTGATCACCCAGCCAGACGCCGCCATTGATGAAGCCGTTGTGCTGGTAGAAATCCTTAGTGAACTGCCGGAAAGTCTCGCCGGCCTGATCCGGGCTGTCGAAGATCCATTTTTCCATCCGCAGAAAGTTTTTGACCTTGGCCGGGTCATCCAGCATGTCGACCATGTTGACGTATTTCTGTCCCATCAGGCTATAGGGCTTGAGCGTGAGGAAAGTCCAGTTCAGCAGTTCGCCCGGAATATTGCCCATGGTGTCCACAGCCAGATCGATGTCGACGTTCTGAATCCAGGCTGACAGCAGATTGTCCGGCGTCTTGAAGTCAACCGGCGTGACCATTGTCACCAGATTGTTGACCTTGTCCGGATGCAACGCGGCATACATCAGGCTGAACACGCCACCCTGACAGATGCCCAGCAGGTTGACTTTCTCGACACCAAGCTGCTCACGCAGATGGTCGACGCAACTGTCGATATAGCCGTTGATGTAGTCGTCCAGCGTGATCGAGCGATCCGCCTGGTCAGGATAGCCCCAGTCAATCAGATAGACATCCTGACCGGTGGCAAGCAGCCCCTTGATGGTCGAGCGGTCTTCCTGAATGTCAGTCATGTAGGGTCGGTTGACCAGTGCATAGACGATGAGCAAGGGCACTGCGCTGGGGGTAACGCCTTCCGGCGTGTCATAGCGATAGAGAACCAGTTTGTCTTCTTTATAGACCGGCTGTTTGGGGCTGACGCCAGTGTCGATCGCCTCGGCATTGAGCAGGTTTTCCATGCCCTGTCCCAGCTTGCGGCTGTAGTCGAACATTTCCTCGGCAAGTTTGTCCGGGCGGATATCAATCGGGATCATGCGGTAGTTCCTCGCGGTGAGTGGCGGTTGCGCGGCTTAATCTGGCTTGTCGGCGGTCTTGCGGCGCACCGGAGCCTTGGCGGCTGGAACAGCGGTCTTGAGTGCGACTGGGAGGCTGGGCGTGACGCCTGCCAAAGCCGCGACCTGTTTTTCCAATGTGTGCAAACGATTGCGCAACTGCTTGTTTTCGCGGCGGGTCTCCTGAAGACGATCCTGCACGGTGCGTAGCTCACTGCGACTTGGCATGTTCATAGTGCCGAGATTTTCATCAACCATGATCGACATGCGTTTCTTCAGCGCCATCTGCGCATTGATCAAACGTCCGTGGATCTGTGCGTATTCCGGCGTGGCGACTTCATCCGCGTAAACGGCTTCACAGCAGCCAACCCAGTTGTCGTAGAGCGCACGGGCGGAATCGATGCTTTTGCCGCTGTCGATGACCTCCTGAAGGTAGCCGCCCATCCGTTCAACCGACTTCATCCCGAGACGGTTGTAAAAACCGATGTATTCCTGAAGCGCCGCTTGATAGTCCACGGCACGGCGCATCAGTTCCTGATATTGGCTCTGTTCTTCGCGGGTGTAGCCAAGACCTGGCGCAGAGAGTGCGCGATCCAGATTGCCCTTGAACTGATCATGCGGCATGTTGCGCAGCGCATCGCCGGGCATGGGCGACATCGATGACATCATGCGCTGCCAGTTGTCGAGCGGCAGTTCCCAGAACGACATCATGCGCTGCGTCGCGTTTTCGCCATCGTCCAGCGAGCCCGTGAAACGCTTTTGCATGTCCTTGATCGCATTGTTCCAGAAGGCCAAGCCATTGGTGGCGTTGTCATCCTGACTGCGTGAAGAAAAGGTTTCGGCCATCTGGAAGAAGGTCTTGCCTTGTTCCATCATCTTTTCCATGAATGCTCTGGAAGCATCCGGCGCGGCTGGTGACAATGCCTGCCACCAGTGATTGAGCGCACCCTCCCAAGGCGTAGTCAGCGTCGTCGTGCTGCCACCCAGCGCCTTGCGGCTGATCTCAGTCCAGTTATCCCAATACTGACGTTGCAGCTTGAGCCAGTCATGATTAAACACGGTTTCGTTGGTCATTTTCCTGTCCTTCCGGTGTCATATGAAATAAAACTTAACATGTCAATTTGTGCGCTGCAACAAAAGTGGTAGAATTCATTCTGATTAACCCGTTTCACAACTCAACAACCACCAGCTAAAGCTGGTGGGTTGAAGTGACGGACTGAAAGTCCGGATACGGGTCGAATAGACCCGTTTAGGGTGCCTCCGTTCGGAAATTGTCGTCTGCCTTGGGCTCAAAATGATGCTCCAAATAGTTC
>CAIUAY010000105.1 GCA_903897335.1 uncultured Chromatium sp.
CCTCGGTTGTTCGTCACTTCCAAGGGTAAAAGAAGGGCGGAGCGTTTGCCGCCACCTTCAGCAACGCTGATGACCTACTCGGTTACAGGGTTTTGGCCGGAACGATGATCAAGGCCTGCGACCCGTCCATCCGCATGCCTGAAGGTTGCGTTGTGATACCTCACCTCATGCATCACGCCCTGCGCGTCTTGCAGTTTCGTTTCGTATTCTTGCGCACCTGGATTCAAAAAAAGTGCGCAGTCCTTGGCGTGGTAGATCTCAGCCAGCTCGTGCGGGGCAATGTCGAACACGCTTTTGCCGATCAGTTCGTTGCGTGCCCTGCCGGTGAGGACTGCGAACCCCTGGTTGATGCCCAGGTAACGACCTGCCGTGTCCTTGTAGAAGAGCGGTATCGGCACGGTGTCCAACAGCGTGCCTAAAAAGGAAGCATGCTCCAGCAGCGTCTGTTTCGTCTGCTGGCGTTTGCTGTTGTCGCGCACGGTGGCATGCAGCCAGACCTGTTCGTTGACCCGAATGCGGGTCAGTCGCACCTCGGCGGGAAAGGACTCACCGTTCAGACGCTGGTGTTGCCATTCAAAAAAATGACTGCCGAAATCCAGGGCGTTCTCGATCATTTCCCGCGCCTTTTCGCTCGACAGACCTCCGTCAGGTTGCCGTTCCGGCGAGAGAACCCAGGGTGTGAGCTGTAAGAACTGCGCCTTGCTGGCAACCCCGAACAGGCGTAACGCCGCCCGATTGGCATCGACAAAACACCAGGACGGCGGGGTCATTTCCATCATGGCTTCGTGCGAGTTCTCGAAGATCTGTCGAAAGCGTTCCTCGCGCTCGTACAGTCTGTCTGCTGCGTCAGTGACACCATGCGCGGATTTGCGTTTTTTGGGCATCGTCGATCCTGTTCCGTGAACGAATATGCGGCGGCACGACCCGGCGATCAGCGTTTGGCTACAGACGATTTTAGTAGCCGTGATGGCGCAGTGTGTCGATGAGGATCTCGCGGTTGCGGAAACGCACATCCTGGCCGAGCGCGACATAGATCACTTGTTCGGCAATGGTCGTGGCGTGGTTTCCGATACGTTCCAGTGCATGTGCGATGGTGAGCAGACCGACAGTCTGACGCGGTGTCATCTGTTCCTGGGATGATTCGCCCAGCAGTCTGCGCACCTCGTTGGAGGCATGATAGAGCTTTGGCTCATCCTCAAAAATAGCGAGCGAAAGCGTGACATCAAAACTGTCGACCGCATGGATGCTGCGGTCGAACATGCTGCATGCCTTGTCGTCGAGCTCGAGCATGAGCGTTTTCAGACCATCTGGAAGCAGCTCTGTTGCAATGTCCAAGCCCAGCAGTTCAAGAACCTGGCGGGCGATCCGCACCACTTTGTCTCCGGCGCGTTCAGCTTCGCTGGCGATCTTGGATAAAGCCAGGACGATTCGCAGATCAACCGCTGTCGGCTGACGCCGCGTGATCATGCGAAAGACCTCTTCATCGGCATCCAGCGACAGATAATCGATCAGCGGTTCACGATCCAGCACGCGGTACGCAAAACTTTCTTCGCGCTCGATGAGCGCGATGACTGCCGCCTGGGTCTGCTCGACGACCCGCTGCCCGATGTCGATAATGATGCCGCGCAGTTTTGCAAGTTCTTCGTCATAACGACGAACCGTGTGACCCGTGGCAAGATCAATGGTCGGTTTCGGAGGGATTGCGTTCATTATCCGAAGCGGCCGGTGATGTAGTCTTCGGTCAGCTTATGCTGCGGATTGGTGAAGATCTGGTTGGTTTCACCGACTTCGATCAGATCGCCGAGATGAAAATAGGCGGTGCGCTGCGACACCCGCGCCGCCTGCTGCATGGAATGCGTGACAATGGCGATGCTGTAGTTCTGACGCAGTTCGTCGATCAGTTCCTCGATGATGGCGGTGGCGATGGGATCGAGCGCCGAGCAGGGTTCATCCATCAGGATGACCTCGGGCGACACGGCGATGGTGCGGGCGATGCAAAGCCGCTGCTGCTGGCCGCCGGAAAGACCCGTGCCCGGCTGATCAAGCCGATCCTTGACCTCGTTCCAGAGACCGGCTTTTTGCAGGCTGGACTCGACCAGTCCATCCAGCTCGGCCTTGTTGTTAGTCAGGCCATGAATGCGCGAC
This sequence comes from uncultured Chromatium sp., assembly GCA_903897335.1. Taxonomy (GTDB): domain Bacteria; phylum Pseudomonadota; class Gammaproteobacteria; order Chromatiales; family Chromatiaceae; genus Chromatium. The sequence continues at coordinate 2,146 of CAIUAY010000105.1, forward strand.
CCATAAGCGACATTTTCATAGATGGATTTTGGGAACGGATTGGGCTTCTGAAACACCATGCCGACCCGTGCGCGCAACGGCACCGGGTCAAGTCCCTTGTCATAAATCTCCTGGCCGTCGAGCTTGATCGAGCCCGTGACGCGACAGCCGACGATGGTGTCGTTCATCCGGTTCAGGCTGCGCAGAAAAGTCGATTTTCCACAGCCTGAAGGGCCGATCATGGAGACGACTTCATTCTTGCCGATGTCTAGGCTCACGCCCTTGATCGCCTGCTTGCTGCCATACCAGACATCGACATCGCGGCAGGTCATGCGTGGATTGGCAGTCGTGAAATCACCGACCGTTTCGCGTGAATGCCTGGCGCTTGCCAGTTCAGCGGCGCTCATCGCGCCTGTCGCTTTTTCCATGGTTGCAATCGTGGCGCTCATCATTGTTAAGCCTCAAAAGTGTTTTGATCTGAAACGGCGCCTGATGCGTCAGGTTCAGCCTCAGATACGGCGATCAGCGTGATCGCTGACGCCGTAGCTCGAACCGGAACCCTACCAGCGACGCTCGAATTTACGCCGGAGCAGCACTGCCGCCAGGTTCATCAGAAACAGAAACGCCAGCAGCACGATGATCGCGGCGGATGTTCGCTCTACGAACGCGCGTTCCGGACTGTCGGCCCAAAGATAGATCTGCACTGGCAAAACCGTTGCCGAATCATTAAAACCGTGCGGGATGTCAACGATGAAGGCGATCATGCCGATCATCAGCAAGGGCGCTGTCTCGCCGAGCGCACGCGCCATGCCGATGATGGCGCCGGTCAGCATGCCCGGCAGAGCCAGTGGCAGCACATGATGGAACTGGGTCTGCAACGGCGAGGCGCCAATTCCGAGCGCGGCCTCGCGGATCGACGGCGGCACCGATTTGAGCGCCACGCGGCTGGCGATGATGATGGTCGGCAGGGTCATGATGGTCATCACCAGTGCCGCGACCAGCGGGGTGGATCGTTGCACGCCAAAGAAACCGATGAAGACCGCCAGCCCGAGCAGACCGAAGACGATGGATGGCACGGCGGCCAGGTTGTTGACGTTGACCTCGATCAGATCAGTCCAGCGGTTTTTGGGCGCGAACTCCTCCAGATAGAGCGCGGCGCCGACGCCAATCGGAAACGACAGAACCAGCGTCAGCAGCAAAGTATAAAATGAGCCCATCAAAGCACCGGCAATCCCCGCCAGCTCCGGCTCGCGCGAGGTGCCGTGGGTGAAGAAGATGGTGTTGAAGTGCTTGGCAATCCGCCCTTGTTGCTCCAGCCGACTGACCCAGGCAATCGTCTCATCGCTCACCTGACGATCGGACTGAGCGGCATGACGGTCGATATTGCCTTTGATCAGCATGTCGATCTCGTCATCGGCCAGCACCCAGATCTCCTGCGTGGTGCCAATCAGACCGGGGTCTGCCATCACCTGTTCACGCAGGAGCTGGGGCGCGCCGATGCTCAACATCGCGTAGATCTGGCGCAGTTCGCGGCGATCCGTGACTTCAGGGAACTGCTGGCGCAGCGCATCCCGGATCAGCTTGTTGTAATTCGCGCCTGAAATCGCGTTCAGGTCGCGGGTGCCCGTGGGGTCGATGATGTCCTGCGACAACGTGACCGGCAACCGGATATACGTCTGCTGAAACGCCGTGTAACCCTTGCTGATGATGTCAGTAAACAGCAACACGACAAATGCCAGGCCAAGCGCAACCGCAAACACGCCGACCAGACGGAAACGGCGCTCCTGGGCATAACGCCGTTTCAGCGAAGCATTGACGATGTCAATGGTGCGTCGCGGTGTCGCGCCAGACTGGGTTGGGGCTGGATTATTCATATTGCTCCCGATATTTGCGCACGATCGACAGGGCGATGATGTTAAGTGTCAGCGTCACCAGGAAGAGCGTCAGACCCAGCGCGAAAGCGGCGAGCGTCTTGGCACTGTCGAACTCCTGGTCGCCGGTCAGCAGTGTGACGATCTGTACCGTGACCGTGGTTACGCTGTCGAGCGGATTGGCGGTCAGGTTGGCGGCCATGCCGGCGGCCATCACCACGATCATGGTTTCGCCGATCGCCCGCGAGATGGCGAGCAGAATCCCGCCGACGATACCGGGCAATGCGGCGGGGATGATCACGCGGCGGATGGTCTCGGATTGGGTCGCGCCTAGCGCGTAGGAACCGTCGCGCATCGACTGCGGAACGGCGTTGATGACGTCATCCGACAGCGATGACACGAAAGGAATGATCATGATGCCCATCACCAGACCGGCAGCCAGGGCGCTTTCAGAAGCGACTTGCAGCCCAATGGCTGCGCCGAGATCGCGGATCACCGGCGCGACCGTCAGCGCCGCAAAAAAACCGTAGACCACGGTTGGAATGCCGGCCAGCACCTCGATCACCGGTTTTGCAATGGCGCGGATATGGCGGGATGCGTATTCAGACAGATAGATGGCAGACATCAGACCGATGGGGACTGCGACCAGCATGGCGATCAGCGACACCATCAAGGTTCCGGTGAAGAGCGGAATGGCGCCAAAGGCACCGGACGCTCCCACCTGATCGGTGCGCATGGCGATCTGCGGACTCCATTCGGTGCCGAAAAAGAATTCGAGTGGCGAGATCATCTGGAAGAAACGCAGCGACTCAAACAGTACCGACAGCACGATTCCCAGGGTGGTGAGAATGGCGATCAACGAGCAGATCACCATGATCAACAGAACAATCGACTCGACCCGGTTGCGGGCGCGCATCCGGGGTTCGGTTTTCTGCCAGGCGTAAGCCATGCCGCCGAGTGCCACCGCCAGCACCGCCAGCCACATCGACCAGTTTGCGATGCGTTCCAGCCGAGCGAACTGATCGGCGGCAGCCTGGATTTCGGGGGTGACGTTAACCGACACGATATTGCCCGTCGCCAGGTTTTTGATGTCGTTGAGGATCAGATTGACGTGTCCAGCAGACTGCCCATCCAGCAGATCCGACGACAGATTGGCCGTGACCAGACTGGCGACGATCTGATCCTGAAATCCGATCCAGATTCCCATGAGCAGAAGGGATGGAATACCGGCCCAAAGCGCGGCATAGAGACCATAGTAAGCTGGCAGTGAGTGCAGCGTGTTAATGCGAGAAAAGCCACCGGCGCTTGAGATGGCGCGCCTGATGCCGAGTTGATAGGCCACGGCCATGACCGCGAGCAACAGGAGAATGAGAATCCAGGCGTACATCGCAATTCCGCTGGGTTGTGCGTGATGAGAAAGAGACGCAGATCAGGATTGATCTGGAGGAGAACCGCGCACGGGGCACTCCCTGCCCCGCGATCCACGATTATTCGGGTTTTGACATCGGCTTTAACGCCTTGGCGGATGCCGCGACGCTGGCACGTTCCGCATCGGGCAGCGAGATTAGACCCTTGTCAGCCAGATAGCCTTCAGGCCCCCAGGCTTTGTCGCTGGTGAACTCGGCTACGAACTCCTTGATGCCTGGAATGGTTCCGACGTGCGCGTTCTTGATATAGAAGAATAGGGCGCGCGAGATCGGATAGGCGGCGCTCGCAATGGTCTCATAGGTTGGCTCGACTCCATTGACCTTGGAACCCTGGATCTTATCGGTGTTCTGCTCAAGGTAGCTATAACCGAAAATACCCAAGGCTCTCGGGTTGGACACGAGCTTCTGCACGATCAGATTGTCGTTCTCGCCCGCTTCGATATAGGCGCCATCCTCACGCAAACCCTGGCAGACCGCTTTATACTTTTTCTCGTCGGTTTTCTTCAATGCCTTCAGTTCTGGGAAGCTGTTGCAACCACCTTCCATCGCCAGTTCGTTGAAGGCATCGCGAGTGCCGGAAGTGGGCGGCGGCCCGAGAACTTCGATCTTGGTGTCCGGCAGGGCAGCGTTGACATCCTTCCAGGTCTTGTTGGGATTGGCAACGAAATCGCCGTTGCCGTTCGGGATGTCCTTAGCCAACGCCAAATAGAGATCCTTCAGGGTCAGGTCGAGATGTTTCGCCGATTTGGCGTTGGCGATGGCGATGCCGTCAAAGCCGATTTTGACCTCGGTGATCTCTTTCGCGCCAACCTTCTGGCAATCCTCGAATTCGGATGCCTTCATGCGACGCGAGGCATTGGCGATGTCGGGATGTTCCACGCCCACGCCGGCGCAGAAGAGCTTCATGCCGCCACCGGTGCCGGTGGACTCGACCTTCGGTGTCTTAAAGCTGGTGGTGCGACCAAAGGTTTCGGCAACCGCCGTTGAGAACGGAAACACCGTCGAAGAACCGACGATATTGATGGTGTCGCGAGCCATGGCCTGAGTGGACAGCGCAGACATTGCTAGCACCACAGCGGTAGTAATCAGGGTCTTGTTCATGAATCAGGTCTCTCCATTAGGAATTGATGAAACAGCGATCTGTATTGTGATCGTCGCTGATGCATAGAATATGAAGATTTGATGACTGTCTCATGACGGTAAACGAAAACCCATCTCCCCGCCGGGAGATGGGTTGGAATAAACGGTTTCTCTACTGCGGGGATCAAGGAAAAACAGCCCGCCTTCTGGCGAATAACACGCGCCCAACGTGGCACAGCCACGTTGACTGACCGTCAATCACTCAAATCTCAAACGCGCCAAGTTTGCAGGCAACCGGGGCGTTAGCAAGTGTCACGTATTTGGGCAGGCCGTTCTCAAACGGCGGGTAATCCTCGCCCTGGATCAACGGGAGCAGGTATTCCTTGCAGATCGCGGTAATGCCAAAGCCGTCCTCAGTGATGAAACCACGGGGCATGAATTTCTCGACATTGGCAACGTCTGCCAGCGACGCCATGCCCACGTCCCAAGCATAAGGCGCATGGCTCAGACGCCTGACGGTTGGCATCACGGCATTGTGTCCGGCCAAGGCAAATTCAACTGCCGAGCGACCCATGGCATAGGCTTGATCAACATCGGTCTTGGAGGCCAGATGGCGCGAGGCGCGCTGGAGATAGTCGGCGACCGCCCAGTGAAATTTATAGCCCGTGGCATCCTTAACCATGTTGGCGACTACCGGCGCCGCTCCGCCAAGCTGGGCATGACCGAAAGCATCGCGGGTGCCCTGTTCGGCCAGAAAACGGCCATCGGGATATTTGGCGCCTTCAGAAACCACGATGGTGCAGAAATCGAACCGCTCGACCTTTTCCTTGACGGCGGCGATGAAGCGAGTCTGATCGAATTCGATTTCTGGGAACAGGATGATGACCGGGATGTTGTAGTCTTCAATCAGCCCACCTGCGGCGGCGATCCAGCCGGCATGACGACCCATGACCTCCAGCACGAAGATCTTGGTCGAAGTACGCGACATGGAGCGGACATCGAAGGATGCTTCCAGCGCGGAGGTAGCGATGTACTTAGCAACTGAGCCGAAACCGGGACAGTTGTCAGTAATCGGCAGGTCGTTATCGACGGTCTTTGGGACATGGATCGCCTGTACCGGATAGCCCAATGCCTCCGACAGTTGCGACACCTTGTAGCAGGTGTCGGCTGAATCACCGCCACCGTTGTAAAAGAAATAGCCGATGTCGTGCGCCTTGAAGACCTCGATCAGACGCTCGTACTCGCGCCGGTTGGCTTCCAGGCTCTTGAGCTTGTAGCGGCAGGAACCGAAAGCGCCGGATGGCGTGTAGCGCAGTGCGGCAATGGCGGCATCGGATTCCTGGCTGGTGTCGATCAGATCCTCGGTTAGCGCCCCGATGATGCCATTGCGACCAGCATAGACGTTGGCGATCTGTTCGGGATGACGGCGGGAGGTCTCGATTACCCCGCAGGCCGAGGCGTTGATGACGGCGGTGACACCGCCGGATTGAGCATAAAAAGCATTTTTTGCAGACATCGCGGTTCTCTCGTTGGTTTGTCGTGGATCACAGAGACTAAGATTTTACGCGCAGATGATGACCGGCCATCAGCGCCTCGATCGCGTCTGGATGCTTGGGCGCGGCGGCTGAGAGGATGTCGTTGCCCGTCTCGGTAATCAACACATCATCCTCGATACGAATACCGATCCGGCGATAGGACGCCGGCACCGCATCCGTGTCCGGCAGATACAGCCCTGGCTCGACGGTCAGCACCATGCCCGGCTCGAAGACACGCCACTGGCCATCGCGTTGATATGTCCCAACATCGTGTACGTCCATTCCGAGCCAGTGACCGGTGCGGTGCATGTAATAGGGTTTATAGGCGTCGTCTTGAATAAGCTGATCGACTTTGCCGCTCAGGATGCCGAGCTGGATCAGACCTTCAGTCAGCACCCGCACCGCTGCGTCATGTGGTTCGTGCCAGCGATGTCCGGGACGGGCGTTGTCGATAGCAGCCTGTTGCGCCTTCAGCACCAGATCATAGAGTTCACGTTGTGGCGCAGTGAACCGGCCATTGACCGGAAAGGTACGGGTGATGTCCGAGGCATAACCGTCAAATTCGCAGCCTGCATCGATCAGCACCAGATCGCCGTCGCGAAGTACGCCATCATTGGCGATGTAATGCAGTACGCAGGCGTTCGTACCACTGCCAACGATGGTTTGATACGCATTGAAACGGGCACCAGATGTGACGCAGGTATGCTGGAAGTCGGCTTCCAGATCCAGTTCTTTCATCCCCGGTGAGCAGTGGCACATCAGGCGGCGATGCGCCTGGGCGGAGATTCGCGCCGCCCGCCGCATCTGGGTTAGTTCGGATCTGGTCTTGCGCAGTCGCTGTTCGTGGAGCAGTGATTCAATCGTGATGAACGTGTCGGGTGCAACCGCGCCAGTGCGTGTCTTTGCCCGAACCTGATTGACCCAGCCCATGACCTGCTGATCCAGGTCGGCATCCGTGCCAATCGGATAATACAGACGCTCGCAACCGTCGATCAGGGTTGGCATGATCGCGTCGAGTTCGGTGAGCGGATGCGCCTGATCGGCTCCAAAACGCTCAGTAGCCCCTTCCACGCCGATCCGTTCACCATCCCACTGTTCGCGCTCCGGGTCGCGTGGCCGACAGAACAGGATAAACTCGCCATCCTGGCGTCCGGGCATGAAAACTGCCACCGCATTGGGTTCGGGAAAGCCGGTGACATAGCTGAAATCGCTGTGCTGGCGAAACGGATAATGGACATCGCGGTTGCGAATCACCTCCCGCGCTGCGGGCAGGATGGCCAGACCACCAGAGCCGATGGATTTGCAGAGTGTGCGCCGACGCCGTTTGTATTCAGCCGCCGTCATAGAACACCGGCATGTCAAGGTGCGCCCGCTCGTCATGGATCAGCAGTGCTGACACGCGAATGAATTCAGTCAATTCAGCCAGGGCTTCTTCGTGCTCTTCGGGGTCATCGAGATCATCAAGATCGATGCGCGTCAGATCGTTAAAATCGTGCAGGATCTCGCGGGTCTGTTCCGAGAGATCGCGCTCCGTGATTCCGAGTACGCCGATGGCAAACAGAAAGCCTCTCACCCAGTCATACAGCCCGGTCGCACGTTGCACCAACGGACAGCCGTCATCCGGTAGCAGCAGGGTGAAACCAAGCTCAGGGTCATGCAGCGATGCACTGGTTGCAAGCGCAAACGGGCGGAGATCTTCACGCGCTGCATCGAGCGACGGGTCAGCGAGAGGCAGCAACTGCACCAGCCAGGTTTGCAGAGGATCACGTCCGCCACCGCAGATCAGCCCGCAGAGCATCCCATGCGCCTCGCTGGCGGTCGGGGCTAAAGGGCTGGCAGCCAGCAGGCGGCCAAGTGAATCAGTCTCGATGTCCGTAACCGCCTCCGTCACTGAAGCCTGGGTCAACAGGCGTGGTTTCATGCAAATCATACCATGCACCCATGCCCGATTGACCGCTCACGATACCCCTTCTATAGTGCATGGAATTTCAATGGAGTCGCGGACTTTGGCCAATTTCGACCTTGACCGACTGGAGCAGCAGGTCAACGCACTGATCGACCTGAATCAACAGCTCCGCAACGACAATCTCTCGTTACGTGCGCGTCAGGACATCCTGATTGCCGAGCGTGGCGAGCTGCTCGAAAAAACCGAACAGGCACGGAGCCGCGTCGAAGCCATGCTGTCGCGGCTGCGTGCAATGGAGGAACATCTGTGAGCGACGAGCCGCTGCAAGTCAGCATCAAGATCCTGGAAAAAGAATACCGTATCGCCTGCGCGGCGCATGAGCAGGTCGATCTGCGTGCCTCCGCCCGTCTGCTCGATCAACGGATGCGCGAGATTCGGCAACATGGACGGGTCATCGGCACTGACCGCATCGCCGTCATGGCCGCATTGAACATCGCGCACGATCTCATCCAGCTTCAGCGGGCACAGCCTGGACTCAACAACGATTCTGCACTGCGCCTGTACGAGCTTCAGGAACGAGTCGCCTCGGCGCTGGCAGATGATGACCATGAAGCGATCATTGAGGCAGAATCGGCTGAAATCGCTCCTGTTGACGCATCCATCGAAGCCGTCGCGCCAATCCCTGCTAAACCACTAGACGCCCCGAATGAAAGGGTATAGCCTTCTTATCAAGACACCCCCTGTAGTGATCGACCGTGGCCTGGGTATTTTCTTGAGCCTAATTGCTACCCCGGAGATATGAAAACAACGCCGTTGTGCATGTCCGTCTTCGAGCGGAAAGCCTGAAGCCGAGTCGATTGTCCCCACTTGAACCGCCCGGTTCAAGAACGAAGGTCGCAACGGCACCAATGGGGGGTGTCCCATCCACGCAACAACCACGCTACAGCAACAACGGCTCGCGCTGCGCACCGCCAGACAGCAACTTAGTCCACGCCAGCAACGCCAACACGCCGCTGCCGTCTCACGACAGATCACGCGCCACATCTGGTTCCTGCGTTCCCGCCGGATTGCTTTTTATTGGCCAGCCGATGGTGAGCTTAACCCTTTCCCATTGCTGCAAGCCGCACATCGACGCGCAAAAGCGTGCTATCTCCCTGTCATCAAACCACGTCACGCCGGTTGGGGTCGCAAGCTCTGGTTTGCACGTTATCGTCCAGGCGATCCGCTACGCCCTAATCGTTTCGGCATCCCGGAGCCGACCCGACGACAACTGATGCTGTCCTGGCATCTCGATCTGCTGCTGCTACCACTGGTTGGATTCGACGCAGACGGTCATCGTCTCGGTATGGGCGGCGGCTTTTATGACCGCACGCTGGCTGCGCTGAGACCACCCCGCTGCGGACAACGCCCGCGACTGGTCGGCATCGCCCACGACTGCCAACGCCTGATTCAGATCGTGCCACGCCCTTGGGATATTCCACTCGATGCTGTGGTGACTGAATGCCGGGTGTACGTCCGGCAGAAACAGCGCATTGGCGCAGGAACAGACTTGCCTTGATCGTGGCTGTACGCCATTCCGGTGACTGTCGCGCCTCGGGATAGGCGCTTAACGTCCGCAAAGGCTCTGCTATGATACCCGGCTTTGATAAATCTGTTGAACCTCCCCATGGCTAAAGCCAGGGGATTCCGGACGATGTCTCACGACATCCCTCGTGGCCCGTTCCGGGCCCGCAATCAGTCGTATCTGCTGACTCGCCACTGATTTGCTTACCTAAACAAACATCCTGTCGGTTGTCAGCATGTCTAGCTTACTACATGAGTCGGCTTGACCCCACGCCTAAAGGCGGTGGATTGCGCCGACAAGAGGTTCATAACCACTCGTTCTGGAGGACGCCTGATGAATCAGGACGCCATGAAAAAACAGGCCGCTGAGGCGGCACTTGCTTATGTGGAAGGCGGCGTGATCGGTGTTGGCACCGGCTCCACGGTGAATCATTTCATCGACGCGCTCGCCACCATCAAGGGACGCATCGAGGGCGCTGTCTCAAGCTCCGAGGCTTCCACTGCACGGCTCAAGGGGCACGGCATCCCGGTTCTTGATCTCAACAGCGCAGGCGAGCTGTCGCTTTATGTCGATGGCGCGGACGAATCCAACCATCAGCTTCAGCTCATTAAAGGCGGTGGCGGAGCACTGACCCGCGAGAAGATCGTCGCGGCAGCCAGCCGTCAGTTTGTCTGCATTGCCGACGCGAGCAAGCTGGTCGATGTCCTCGGCACGTTCCCGCTGCCGGTGGAAGTGATCCCGATGGCGCGTAGCTATGTGGCGCGTGAACTGGTCAAACTGGGCGGGACGCCGGTCTGGCGCGAAGGCTTTGTCACCGATAATGGCAACCTGATCCTGGACGTGCAGCATCTGGAGATCACCGATCCGCTGCAACTTGAACAGCAGATCAATGCACTCGCCGGGGTCGTGACAGTCGGTATTTTTGCACTCAGACCAGCCGACGTGCTGATCCTGGGAACGCTAAACGGGCCGAAAATACTCGATCAACGCTGATCTCTTCGGTGTATGGATAGGCATAAAAAACGGAACCCGAAGGTTCCGTTTTTTAGATGGGATTGAGGTTGCCCCAATCCTGGGCAGATGCCACAACTTAGAAGTGATGGATCATGCCGACCGAAACACCCGTCCAGTCGCCGAGCGCGATGTCATCGTTATACTCGTTGTACAAGATGTACGCCTTGGTGCGCTTGCTGAAGTTGTAATCGAAAGCCACCGCCCAGGTGCTGTAACTGCCATCGACAGCACTCGTGTCGACGCCTTTGGCGGGGATATAGAGGCTGTTCTTATCACGCTCACCCGCGCCATACATGGCTTTGATCATGCTGTTGCCGAAGGCATAGCCACCCTGCACCTGCCAGAGCGTGAGGTTTTTCGGAGTGTTCGTCCAGTTGCCACCACCCGCTTCAAGTTGGCTACCGCCAGCAGCGCCAACAGGATCAACCTGGCCGCCGGCCTTTCCGCTCTGCTCTTCGTAGATACCGGTCAGTGTGAAGCCGTTCCAGTCCAACATGCCTAAGCCAACGCGCCATTTGGTATAGTCATCACGCACATAACCGGGATTGCCGGCGGGAACGTTGGTGAAGCCATACTCGCTGGTCTGTGAACTCATGTAGAGCTCGTTGCTCAGTCCTTCGTAGGCAATTGACCCCATGAATGGCCCATTGCTGTAGATGCCGGCAACCGAGTATCCATCACCAATACTGTTAGAGTTGATGTTTTCTTTGGCACCAACCGTGCTTGCGCCACCGGAAATCACGGCGCCTGCGATCTGGAAGCCGCTAAAGTTGGGGCTGACATAGGCGATCGCATTGTCGGCGCGCACGTCGTCAAAGCCAACCGTGGCGTTATAGTCCGCCATGGTGTCGGCGAACAGATCGAGTTTCGCGGTCGAGGTCTTGAGCGGCGTATCGTTGCGACCGACCATCAGCGTACCGAAGTCGCTCGCAAGACCGACATAGGTATTCTGCATGTCGATCCCATTGTCGACACCGCTTCCAATATTATTGGCGGTGTTATTGTCTCCGGACAAATCAACACCAATCGTCACATTGTAGATCGCCTTCAGACCATTACCGAGATCTTCAGACCCCTTGAAGCCGATTCGGTTATTGCGTCCCGATCTGCCCGCCGCTCCTTGAGTTGGCGTGCTGGCACCAAGATCACCATTGACACCCCAGCCGTTGAAGCTCTTGGCTTCAGTGATCGGTACCTGAGTTGGTTTGCCACCGATACGCACAGTCTCAGTCGCAGGCCGTCCTGTCGTCTGGTTGATGTATCCCAGAGTATCAAAGCCCTGGATATGGGCATAATCGACCGAGACGTGCAGATCGCCGTAGATGATGGCTTCGGCCATGGCGGCGGTTGGTGCGGCCATGGCGGCAGCGACCGCGAGGGTAAGAAGTTTCTTGTTCATGCTGTTCTCCGCTGTTGTGAATTTGTCAGTTAGACTGCTGAGATTCGGCGCAATCATGCTTTGCGGATTGAACTATAGAGGAGCGCAGAGCGTTTTGCAACACATGGGGTAAAAAAAAGACAGGCTGTCATCAAAGTGTCTCTTTTTTACATCAACCTGATTTTTCAGTCTCTCAAAACAGGTTCCAGCCGCGTAATCAACCACGCCGAACCCAGACAACAGGCTGGTCACTGACGCCATACATAGAGATTCGCAATCCATTTACCGCGAATTTCTTTATAATCACTCTTGGGATTTTATCGCGAGACAGTCCCCTCGCGCAGCTTCCGCATCTGGCGGTAGACTGCTTTTGCTTCGGGCTACCCAGACCCGTCCACACGATTAAATAGAGACCGTTCCATGGCACTTGACCAGTCAGCGCGTTACTCCGACCTGAGCCTGAAAGAAGCCGATCTCATCGAGGCTGGCAACCACATCCTCTGCGCCTATCGCATGAAGCCCAAGGATGGCCGCGGTTATCTGGAAGCTGCCGCGCATTTCGCGGCGGAATCCTCGACCGGCACCAACGTCGAGGTCTGCACCACCGATGATTTCACCAAAGGCGTCGATGCGCTGGTCTATTACATCGACGAATCCAAAGAGGACATGCGCATCGCCTATCCGTTGGATCTGTTTGATCGCAACGTCACCGATGGCCGCATGATGCTGGTGTCTTTCCTGACGCTCACCATCGGCAACAATCAAGGCATGGGCGACATCGCCTATGGTCAGATGGTTGACTTCCATGTTCCGCCACGCGCTATTCAACTGTTCGACGGTCCGGCTAAGGACATCTCTGATCTGTGGCGCATCCTCGGTCGCCCGATCCAGGACGGCGGTTATATTGCTGGCACCATTATTAAGCCCAAGCTCGGTCTGCGTCCCCAGCCGTTCGCCCAGGCCGCCTATCAGTTCTGGCTCGGCGGCGATTTCATCAAGAACGACGAGCCACAGGGCAACCAGACCTTTGCACCGATCAAGCAGGTCATGCCGCTGGTTTATGACGCCATGAAACGCGCCCAGGACGAGACTGGCGAGGCCAAGCTGTTCTCGATGAACATCACTGCCGATGATCATTACGAAATGTGCGCCCGCGCCGATTTCGCGCTGGAGACCTTCGGTTCCGACGCAGACAAGCTGGCGTTCCTGGTCGATGGTTTCGTTGGCGGCCCCGGCATGATCACCACTGCCCGCCGTCAGTATCCAAGCCAGTATCTGCACTATCACCGTGCCGGTCACGGCATGATCACCTCGCCATCGTCCAATCGCGGCTACACTGCTTTCGTGCTGGCCAAGATGGCGCGCTTGCAAGGTGCGTCCGGTATCCACGTCGGTACTATGGGCTACGGCAAGATGGAAGGCGAAGGCGACGACAAGATCATCGCTTACATGATCGAGCGCGACGAGTGCCAAGGGCCGGTCTATTTCCAGAAATGGTATGGGGTGAAACCCACCACCCCGATCATCTCGGGTGGCATGAATGCACTGCGTCTGCCCGGATTCTTCCAGAATTTAGGTCACGGCAACGTGATCAACACCGCAGGCGGCGGTTCCTACGGTCATATCGACTCACCGGCTGCCGGCGCGCGTTCGCTGCGTCAGGCGTATGAGTGCTGGAAAGCTGGCGCTGATCCGATTGACTACGCCAAAGAGCACAAAGAATTTGCGCGCGCCTTCGCGTCCTTCCCGCACGATGCCGACAAGCTGTTTCCGGGCTGGCGTGAAAAGCTGGGCAAGTTCGCCTCAGAAGCCTAGCCGTCATCCCTGACTATCAGGGTCAAAAAACCCCGCAACTGCGGGGTTTTTGTTTTTGGCCGGGAGCGTGGCACATCATTCCGACAGATAGACCTCGATCCGGCGATTGTGACGCCGCCCGTCAGCCGTCGCGTTATCAGCAATCGGCTGTGTCACGCCAATGCCTTCAGCCGTGATACGCCCCGCATCAATACCCCGTTCAATCAATCCCTGTTTCACGGCATCGGCGCGTTGCTGGGACAGTTTCAGATTGAGTTCCGCGCCACCGAGACTGTCGGTGTGACCGGCGATCCGCGCTTTGAGATCAGGCTGTTCCCGAAGCAAGGCCGCGATCCGGTCGAGACTGGTCAGTTCACCGCTTGGCAGAGTCGCCTGACCGGGCTGAAAGCGCAGATCAGCTTCAGTCAGTCGCAGCCGCATCCCTTGTGACGTATAGGCGCCACCCAGTTCAGCATAACTGGCCTCACGCGCCTTCAGTCTGGCGAGCGTTTGGGTCGCCTCGTCTTGGATGGATTGCTGATCACGCGCCGCCTGACGGCGTTCCTCATCAAGACTGACCTCAAGGGAGGCCACGCGAGCATTGGCGGCAGCGAGAGCCTGCTGCGGACTGGTATCGTCGGTTGCCGCCTGCGTGAGGTGCAGTTGTCTTTCAGTCTCTGCGAGCTTGCGGCGTGTTTCATCCAGCGTCTGGGTCAACGCATCCAACGCGGACTGATGCTGTTGCTGAAGCCCAGCGCACCGCTGTTGTTCGCTTGCAAGCTGCTCATGCAGCGCGGCAATCTCGGCTGTCCGGGCGTTCTCGTTCTGACCGGTTTGCTGGCTGAGTTCAGCGATCTGGCGCTCCATCCCGGCGAGGCGGGCATTGGCCGCATCCAGATCGGTCTGGCGTTGAGTCAGCTCGTCCTGGCGCTGCTGAAGCTGCTGTGCGGCATCGGCAAGCTGTGATTGGAGTGCATCACGGTCTGACTGAAGGTTGGCGAGTTGCGATTGCGCCTCGGCAAGCTGGTCGGTCAGCGTCTGCACGGTTTCAGCCTCGTTCTGCCCATTTTGCTGGCTGAGTTCAGCGATCTGGCGTTCCATCCCGGCGAGGCGGGCATTGGCCGCATCCAGATCAGTCTGGCGTTGAGTCAGCTCGTCCTGGCGCTGCTGAAGTTGCTGTGCGGCATCGGCAAGCTGAGTGGTCAGCGTTTGCACGGTTTCAGCATCGGATGCGGGCGGTGCTGCGGCCTCAGCCGTATCGGGCGACAACACGCCGACGGCAACCGCCGCGCGCACCAGGCTGGCATCCATTGGCGTGGTTTTGGCCAGCTCGACCCGTTCGTTCAGATGACGCTCCAGCGCCGCAATCTTGGCCTGATGTTCGGCAACCGTGTCCGTGATCGCCTGCTTCATCTTGTCGAGATCCATTTGCAGCGTCACGGTTTTAACCTTGTCGGCCTCATACAGCCGATCCAGTTCAGCATGGGCGGCGATCAGGTGATCGCGTTCCGTGCTGAGCTGACTGGTCTTCTGCTGTTCAGCGGCCAGGTCTGATTGAAGCCCTGACACCTGAACCGTCAGCGCGGCGTTCTCGTCTTCAAAACGATTCCGAGCCTCCTCGGTTTGATGGAGCCGTGCGCCCAGATCATTGACCTGTCCGGTCGCCTGGACGATCTGCGCATCCTTCTCCGTCAAGCGGGCATCGAGTTTGCCGTCGTACCAGTCATATAGAAAATAGATGCCAATCAAGACAAGCAGCAGAAATAACGCCATGTATTTCCAGAAATTCGTGCTGGATTCAGACATTATTTTCTCCTTTTTATAAAAAGCGTTGAGTGTGCCTGAACGTGATTATCTCGCATATCGGCGACGGATGCGCAGCTAAGACGCCGCAGCGACCGTCGCCAGCGCCTGCCGCGCAATCTCCAGTTCTTCGTTGGTTGGAATCACCAAAATGCTGACCTCCGTGCCCGATACGCTGAGACAGCGTTCACCAGCGATGCGCTCGGCATTGGCGTCCGCGTCGAGTTCAATGCCCAGACGCGCCAGTCCGGCGCAACTCCGTTGCCGGATCACGGCTGAATTCTCGCCAATCCCCCCGGTGAACACGATGGCATCGACCCGACCCAGTTCGGCGTAATACGCGCCGATGTATTTTTTTAGACGATGAGTGGTGATGCCGATGGCCAGTTCAGCCGGTTCATTGCCATCTGCGGCGAGCCGGTCGATCTCGCGCATGTCGTTGACGCCACAAATCCCCAGCAGTCCGCTCTGGCGATTGAGCAACTGATCCACGCCGTCGGCATCCAGTCCAAGATTTTTCAGGAGATAAATCGGCACAGCCGGATCAATGTCACCGCAGCGGGTGCCCATCACCAGACCTTCCAGCGGAGTCAGTCCCATTGAGGTGTCAATGCACTGTCCGGCACGGATGGCGCTGGCGCTGGCGCCGTTGCCCAGATGCAGCGTGATCAGATTGCACTGCTCCAGCGGTTGGCCGAGCATGACAGCGGCACGTTTGGCTACATAATGATGCGAGGTGCCGTGAAAGCCGTAGCGCCGGATGCGGTGTTCAGCATAGAGAAATTCCGGGATGGCATAGCGATAGGCGGTCGGTGGCATCGTCTGGTGGAAGGCGGTATCGAAGACCACCACCGACGGCACGCTGGGAAAGAGCCGACGGGCAACCGCAATCCCGGCCAGATGTCCGGGATTGTGCAGCGGCGCCAGCGGCACGACCTTCTGAATCTCCGCCTCAACGTCATCATCCACGATCATCGGCTGCGCGAATGTCGCGCCACCATGCACCACGCGATGCCCGATTGCAGCCAGCTCGGACACATCGGTCAGCGCGCCGCTGGCGCACAGACTGCGCAGGATCTGGTCGATGCCGTCTTCGTGGGTCGGAATTGGCAGACTGGCCTGACGCGCCTGCGGCTGGCCGTTGGCGTCGAGCCAGTGCAGTTTAAGTTCACCTTCGGCCTCGCCGATGCGCGCCACCAGACCCGAAGCGATGGACTGCCAGTCAGCGCAGCGGAAAAGCTGATATTTAATCGAGGAACTGCCTGAATTCAGGACGAGAATCTTCATTGCGCAGTCTCCGTGAGTGCGTCATGTTCGTTCTGCGCCTGGATGGCGGTGATCGCGACGGTGTTGACAATGTCCGTCACCGTGCAACCACGACTTAAATCGTTGACCGGCTTGTTCAAGCCTTGCAGCACCGGCCCGATGGCCACCGCCCCGGCGCTACGCTGCACCGCTTTGTAAGTATTGTTGCCGGTATTGAGATCCGGGAAGATCAACACGGTGGCATGACCGGCAACCTCGCTGTCGGGCATCTTCGAGCGACCCACCTCAATATCGACAGCGGCGTCATACTGGATCGGACCTTCCAGCTTGAGATCCGGGCGACGTGCGCGGGCAAGACGCACGGCCTCGCGCACCCGCTCAACGTCCTCGCCCTTGCCGGAACTGCCGCTCGAATAAGACAGCATGGCAATCCGTGGCTCGATCCCGAAGGCGGCTGCCGTCGCCGCCGCGCTGATGGCGATGTCAGCCAATTCATCCGCATCGGGGTTCGGATTCACCGCGCAGTCACCATAGACCAGCACCCGATCCGGCAGACACATGAAAAAAACGCTGGAAACCAGTTTGATGCCAGGCTTGGTTTTAATCGTTTCAAAGGCGGGGCGGATGGTGTGCTGGGTGGTGTGGGTCGCGCCCGAGACCATGCCATCGGCATCCCCAAGATGCACCATCAGCGTCCCAAAATAACTGACATCTTCCAGCGCATCGTGCGCCATCTGCTCAGAAATCCCCTTATGGCGGCGCAGCGCGAAATAGCACTGTGCATAGCGTTCACGCTCCGGCGCGGTTCGTGGATCAAGGATGTGGATGTTGTCGAGCTTCAGACCCAGCTCGCGGATGCGGCGGCGAATCCGGTCTGGTTCGCCGAGCAGAGTCAGATCCGCGACCTGGCGCAGCGTGACAATCTCGGCGGCTCGCAGGATGCGTTCATCCGCGCCCTCCGGTAGCACGATACGCTGACGCCGCGACTTGGCGCGACGGATCAGTTCGTACTCAAACATCAGCGGGGTGATGCGGTCGGAATGGCGCACGGCAATCCGCCCGCGCAGTTCATCCACGTCCGCATGTCCCTCGAACAGACCCAATGCCGCCGCGATCTTGCGATCATCGCCGGGGAGGATGGTCGCCTCGATGCGGTTGACGTTCATCACCGTCGAGAAGGTATCGGTCGGCGCCTGTAGGATGGCAACCTTGGTGCGCCGCAGACCTTCGATCAGACGCAGCACGTTTTCTGCCGGTTGCAGACCGCCGGTCAGCAACAGCCCCGCCACCCGTGGAAAAGATGAGGACACATCCGCCGCCAGACTGGCGAGGATGATGTCCGAGCGATCACCCGGCGTGATGATCAGACAGCCATCCTCGACATAATTCAGGAAATCAGGGATTTCCATCGCCGCGATCTTGAAGTTCGTCACCACCTGATGCATGGCATCGCCTTCGCCATACAGCACAGTTGCATTGAGCGCCCGACGAACCTCGCTGATGGTTGGCATTCCGAGCGCAGGCTGCACCGGCAGCACATAGACGTTCTCAGTTGTGGTCAGCAGATCGCGCGCGAGGTTTTTCGCGGCGTCCACGTCCTCCGCCGCGACCCCGTTGATCACGCTCCCCAGAAACTCGCCGCCGCGTTCGCGCATCAGCTCATGGGCAATGTGCAGCGCGTCGACCGCCTCTTGTGGCGTGCGACCAAATCCCTTGACCACGACTACCAGACTGCACCCGAAGTTGATCGCCAGATCCGCGTTGAAATCGAATTCAAGCGACGGGATCAACCCGTTGTAATCGGTGCCTGCGCACACGACCAGATCACAGCGTTCTTCCAGCGTCTTGAATTGATTCATGATGAGCTTGAGCAGCTCCTCATAGTGACCGCTTCCGATCATCTGGCGCGCCACCTCGACCGAACAGCCGTACAGCATCTCGGGCGGAAATGGCAGGTCATAGCGGCTCTGGATCAGCGCAGTGAGCGTGTCCACTTGCTGTTCACGGGGCGCGAAAGGACGGAAAAATCCGACTTTGCGGTTCACCGCCGACAACATCTCCATAAATCCCAGCACGACCACTGATTTGCCGCTGCCAGAACCGGCGCCGGCGATATAAATGCTTTGCATTGACTAATCTCGAAAAAGGCAGGAACGAGCGGTTTCGCGCGAAAACAGCAGATTATCACAACGGATGAATCACGCTTCCAGCACCACCGGTGTGCGTCTCGAACGCGGCTAGAAACGCCTCGACGAAATGATCGATCTCCTGCTCCGGGAGCGCATTGATTCCGGCTGCCGCCTGACGTCCGCCACCCGTCGCAAACGCACGACAGAGGACATCGGCACCCGCTGGATGCGCTAGGGGTGCACGGACACTGACCACGCTGCATCCATTCCGGGAGCGAGTCAGGATGGCATGTGCCTGATTGGGTGACTGCTGCGCCAGTTCATTGGCAAAGACCCCGCTCACGCGCCGCGACCACGTCTGATCAGGCAGGATGAACAGCCGATGACCGGCATCCGCGCATTCAGGCTGACAGGTGCGCGCCTGTGCCATGTCTGCCGCATAGCCCTCGCGCAGGGTGGTGATGATGCCGTCTCCGGCGATTAGATCGAACGGATCCGCATACGGCTGGATGCGCCGGAACAGCGCGTCCGGCGCGACATGCAGATCGGCGACTGTCTCACCGTAGCCGTTGTAATTGAGCAGGATGCCAAGTTCGCGCAACGACTCCAGCATCCTGTCTGTCAGCCCCAGTGGCGCGGCGGCCTGCCGTGCGCGTTGGTCGAAGTTATCGCCGAACGTGCCGACCACAGCCCAGGCGCGAAAGCGCCCGTTCAGCATCTCGTCCACCAGCAGGCTGGTTCCTCGATCCGGCAGGGTTCCAAGATGCAGATCGAGTGCCGGATGCGAGATGGGCTTGCCTGCAACATGATGATCGACATAGCACACCGGCACATTGGCGGCCAGCAGCCGCTCCAGCGCAGCGCGGTTTTTGTCGAGTGAGATGTCGAGGACGGTAACGCCCGTGGCTGCCTCGACGGGAACCCGGTCGAGCAACGCGATATCGCGTTTGACGCCAGTGATCAGGAGACTCTCGCAGAGATCAGCCAGACGCAGTTGTTGCAGCGCGCAGAGACCATCCGCATCGCCATTGAAGACATCATAATGTGGCATCGGCGCTGTCGCCTCCTAGCGTGGCTCGATTCAGATGACAATCGCCGTGGCAGGCCACATTTCGGGATGCGCCGACGCAGTCGTTTCGTGGCATCCTATCATCATGTCGCACCGCGCCACCGGCGTTAAGGTTGAGTGAATGAATGAACCCTTTGATCCCGCACGGACACTGATGGCGCGACTTGCCGCGACGGGGGACGTGCTTGCCGCCGTGCAGTCTGACGCGACGCTGCTGACGGCAACGATCCAGGCCGCGACCCGCACCGCTGCGGCCATCAACCGGGGCGGCACGCTCTTTCTCTGCGGCAATGGCGGCAGCGCAGGCGAGGCGACCCATCTCAGCGGCGAGCTGATCGGGCCGTTTCTCAACAAGACCCGTCGCCCGCTGCCAGCGATCGCACTGGGCTTTGATGTCAGCGCCACCAGCGCCGTAGCCAATGATTTTTCATTTGACCAAATTTTTGCCCGCCAGCTCGATGCGCTGGCGCGTCCAGGCGACGTGCTCTGGGCACTGTCCACCAGCGGGCGCTCGCCGAATATCGCGCAGGCGCTTGATGTCGCCGCAGCACGAGGCGTCCTGAGCGTACTGCTGACCGGCGCCACGCATCCTGACCTGCCAACGACCGCTGAGATCATTCTCGCCGTGCCATCGCGTGAAACGCCCCGGATTCAGGAACTGCACCTGATTCTGGGTCATTTTATGTGCGAGGTTGTCGAAGCCTTGTGCTACAGATAGCGCATGGCAGCGATGACGAGTGCCGCGCTGGTGGCAATGAAGCCGACCAGCCAGAGAAAGTGTTGATCGTGACGCTTCAGCATCCCGTCGAAACGCTTGTCCACCTGCTCGAAGCGCCTGTCCACCTGCTCGAAGCGTTTTTCTACCTGCTCGAAACGCTTGTCCATCTGCTCGAAGCGTTTTTCTACCTGCTCGAAACGCTTGTCCATCTGCTCGAAGCCCTGGCGCATCAGCTCGCGTTGATGTTTCAGTTCCTCTTCCACCCGCACCATGCGTTCACGCAGTTCGATTTCGTAGACCACCGGCGGCCGACCAAGGCTTTGCTCGGCCAGCCATTCGCCGAGATGTTGTTTGATGAAAGCGATGTCTTCCTGGGCTAGCGCCATGGCGGATCTCCTCACTGGACGGTTGTTTGATCCATGCCGCTTCGCGGCTGGCGGCAGGCGCGGTAAATCAAGGACTAAAGATAGCGCATGGCGGCGATGACGAGTGCCGCGCTGGTGGCAATGAAGCCTACCAGCCAGAGAAAGTGTTGATCGTGACGCTTCAGCATCTCGTCGAAACGCTTGTCCACCTGCTCAAAACGCTTGTCCACCTGCTCAAAGCGTTTTTCTACCTGCTCGAAACGCTTGTCCATCTGCTCGAAGCCCTGGCGCATCAGCTCGCGCTGATGTTTCAGTTCCTCTTCCACCCGCACCATGCGTTCACGCAGTTCGATCTCGTAGACCACCGGCGGTCGACCAAGGCTTTGCTCGGCCAGCCATTCGCCGAGATGTTGTTTGATGAAGGCGATGTCTTCCTGAGCCAGCGCCATGGCGGGTCTCCTCACTGGACGGTTGTTTGATCCATGCCGCTTAGCGGCTGGCGGCAGGCGCGGTAAATCGAGTCGGGGACGCACGGCGCGCCGTTCCGCCAGTGCATAAAAGCCATTGCGTTCCTAACGGAAACGCGGTCGTGCCATCAAGCGTTCGCCACGCAATCAGCGTCCATGCCGGACTAATGCTCAATGGGCTTGTCGGCGGCGGCGACGAGAGCAGCAACGTAAGCGTTGCGGGCGGTTTGGGCGATGGCGAGTTGCTGCTGCAAACGGGCGATTTCGGCATCGACGACCTGGATGTTGACAACTTGGTCACGCGCGGCATCGCTCAGGTCAGCGGTAGCGTGGGTCTTTCCGTTAAGCGTGATGGATTCGGGCAAAGGCATAATCGCTCCAGATCAGGAATGAAAGACGAACATTAGAATAAGAATCATACCCCGTTCAGTCTATAAAAAATCGCCCCCGGTTTTCCGAGGGCGGTTGAAGTCGATCACATCCGAGTGAGCCAAATGTTGGGTTGCCAACAGCGGCAACCCAACCGACGCGACTACCCAATATCAAGACGTCGTTCAATGCGTTCGATACGATCAGTCAAACGGTCGTAACGTGTATTCTGCGCCGCGACTTCACCATATAAATCCGCAATATCACGCTTAATGCTGCTAACAATGTTTTCTAAACTGCCCAAGCGCGTTTTGATTTCGCGGATATCATCACGAATCAATGCGATGTCGCCACGCATTGCTCGCAGGTGTTCCAGCACAAGATTTTCGACAGTTTCAGTCACGGTGTTTTCCAGCAAATAAGCATCATTGGCTGAAGTATAACGCAGTCGTCAGCATTCGTGCCCCGTCGCCCCGTAGGATGGGTCGAGCGAAGCGAAACCCATCATTCCACGCGCCGACGTTCCCGATTCGCGCCCAACCAAAAAACGCCCCCGGTTTCCCAAGGGCGGTTGAAGTCAATCATCAGGCGTTGGCGCAGATGTTGGGTTGCCAAAAGCGGCAACCCAACCTACGTGTTCCGTCCCGTGGGATTATATCCCGAAAAGGAGCTATCCTTTGTTCCAGGCTCGCGAGGCGCTGCGCACACTCCGCGATGAGCTGAGGACGACCAAGCGCTTACTGCCGACGACGCCATCACCGACCTGACGGGACCC